>NZ_JAAHGB010000043.1:0-60351 GCF_010672695.1 Okeania sp. SIO1H4 | reverse complement strand
AGGGTTTCACGGACTCAAGGTTAAAAATTCTCCATTCACAGAGCGTAGGTGCTGTAAACCTTTCCCAGTAACACTTTCAATCTTGAGAACCAACTGTTTTTTAGCAGAACTTTGTACTCTCCAGTTATTGAAAAATTAAAATGGTGAAAAATATATAATATAATTAGAACTGAGAAGTTGTAAAATTCAGACTTATAATATGACTAATATCTGGATTTTTCAATGATCAATATCAAATAACAGCTTTTGAACTCCTCAGAAAAAAACACCCCCACCATCAAGGAAGAAAACAAATATGTCCAGATACGATTCCCATCTTAAATGCTCATTTTGTGGCAAGTCCCAAGATCAAGTTCGTAAGTTAATAGCAGGTCCTGGGGTTTATATTTGCGATGAATGTGTAGAACTCTGTAACGAAATATTAGAAGAAGAAATTTTTAACTCTAGAAAAGATGATACTTCAGCTAGTGAAATCGGAGCGCAATTAGCAAATAATAATTATTCAGGTAAGAGTAAAGCTTCCTTAGAAGCAGTTCCAAAACCTACAGAAATTAATCAATACTTGGATCATCATGTAATTGGACAATACCAAGCAAAAAAAGTACTGTCAGTAGCAGTATATAATCACTACAAACGTCTGAGTTGTCAAACAAATCATAATTCCGACAACAGCCTTGACCCAGATGTGGAATTACAAAAATCAAATATCCTATTAATTGGCCCAACTGGTTGTGGAAAGACTCTGTTAGCCCAAACTCTAGCAGAATTACTAGATGTGCCATTTGCTGTAGCAGATGCAACGACCCTGACCGAAGCTGGTTATGTAGGGGATGATGTAGAGAATGTGTTATTAAGGTTATTGCAAGTAGCAGACTTTGATATAGAAGCTGCCCAGAGAGGAATTATATATATAGACGAAATAGATAAAATTGCTCGTAAAAGTGAAAATACTTCCATTACAAGAGATGTATCTGGAGAAGGAGTACAACAAGCTCTATTAAAAATCTTGGAGGGGACAATAGTTAATGTCCCACCACAAGGAGGGCGTAAACATCCCTATCAAGATTTTATTCAGCTTGATACCAATTCAATTTTGTTTATTTGTGGTGGTGCTTTTGTCGGGTTAGAGAAAATAGTTGAACAACGACAGGGAAAAAAATCATTGGGCTTTATTCAGGCCGAAAATATTAATCAAGATAATATCGCTTTACAGTCAAAAGAAAAACGTCATATTAATGTACTCAAAAGTATAGAACCAGACGACTTAGTTAAGTTTGGTTTGATTCCAGAATTTATTGGACGAATGCCAGTATTAACAGTAATTGACCCATTAGATGAAACGGCATTAATGAAAATATTAACAGAACCACAAAATGCTTTAGTTAAACAGTATCAAAAATTATTAAAGATGGATAATGTTAAGTTAGAATTTCAAAAAGAAGCTCTCAGGGCGATCGCTAAAGAAGCATATAGACGTAAAACAGGAGCTAGAGCATTGCGAGGTATTTTAGAAGAGTTAATGTTAGAGGTAATGTATGAGTTACCATCCCGTAAAGATGTCACCCGTTGCATTATCACTGAAGAAATGGTAGAAAAACGATCTACTGCTGAATTGTTATGGCATCCAACTTGGCATAAACAGCATGAGTCTGCTTAAAAATTATCAAATCAAGATTTGACCTTTAGATGTAATATCTTGGATTTGTAGTGAGGCGAAATAAAATATAGTAGAAAAATCTGCTTGATTCTCAACCATAAGTATACAAATCTATTTTGAGCAAAACTTTCTTTAATTTTTGCTATTGCTACATCGAGCTTGTGATATAATAGAATATGTTATCGGTTTCGAGGATCTGTTTAAGTTCGATGGGCGTTTTCCAGTTTTTCTTTACAGACTTGTCTCCGAGTTCTATTTTGTTTAAATTTTTAACTGATTTGGGAGACAGTCTATGTCAATATATGTGGGTAACTTATCCTACGAAGTCACGCAAGAGGACTTAAACGCAGTATTTGCTGAATATGGACAGGTAACAAGAGTTCACTTACCTATAGACCGTGAAACAGGTCGATTACGTGGTTTTGGATTTGTGGAAATGGTCAATGAGGAGGATGAAGAAAAAGCAATTGAAGCTTTGGATGGAGCAAGTTGGATGGGTCGTGACATGAGAGTTAATAAGGCCAAGCCACGAGAAAATAAGGGTGGTGGTAACTACGGTGGTGGCGATAATCGTAAATTCTCTCGTAACAGATAATAACTTATCAAAAACGTTGCTAGAAAGAATGTCCCCTCAAATAGACATAGGTGTAAAAAAGAATGTAGAAACGTTGAGCACTCAAACAGAAGACAGGGATCGGGGAGAATAGGAAAACTCGATCTAGACCAATAGCAGAGGTTATTTGAACGCTAATAAATGGACTGTATATAACCTCTCTACAAGAGTTGCTAGCATAGAAATATTTAATTTCTGGAAATGTCTAATGTATTGGGTGTAAGCATAAACGTGTTAGAAAAAATAGACCATATCGGGATATATCTGAAAGCAGACTCTAAAGTGGAAGAAAAAAAATCTGTAGACTGATCAAACCAAATATCTTCAATTAAATTACAAAGTTTTGAGCTACAGTTGGTTGTTAAGTATTCAGAAATCCAGAGAAAATAATAGTAAATATCAAAGACTCAGCTAATGATGCTAGAGTCTTTCTTCATATAAAATTTTGCTAATTCAATGATAGGAAATTCCTACCTGCTGAAACCGACTTAATACTTCACCCAAACGCTCACATTCAGCAATTAAACTAACCCTCACATAACCCTCTCCTCCACTACCAAAAGCATTTCCAGGAGTCACCACAACCCCAGTTTTTTGTAATACAGACAAAGCAAAATCAGTAGATCCTACTCCTGGTGGACAAGGCACCCATAAATACATAGTTGCCAGAGTTTTCCGCACATTCCAACCCAACTTTCCTAAACCTTGAATCAGAAAATCTCGACGTTGCCGATAACGCTCTTGAACCTGATGTAAAAATTCATCCGGTAACTGTAAAGCATTTTCAGCAGCGGATTGTAGAGCAGCAAACAACCCATAATCTAAATTAGTTTTCAGAGTACGTAACCCTTGAATAATCCGAGAATTACCAACCACAAAACCTACTCGCCAACCAGCCATATTATAAGTCTTAGACATAGTGTGAAACTCAACACCAATATCTTTTCCCCCAGGAATCTCCAATAAACTTGTAGGCTGATAACCATCAAAAGCTAACTCAGCATAACATAAGTCGTGAACCAGCATAATTTCATACTTTTTAGCAAAAGCGACAATATCCTGGAAAAATTCCCGTGGGGCAGTAGCACCAGTGGGATTACTAGGATAATTAAAATAGAGAATCTTCGCTTGCTCTGCAACACTATCGGGAATATCCCCTAAATCAATAATCCAATCATTTTCTGGTTTCAGTAAAATGCTATGAATCTTACCTCCAGCAATTAAAGGGCCACGGAAATGGGCCGGATATGCAGGATTAGGTGCTAAAACTAAATCTCCTGGATTCACATAAGCCAAAGCTAAGTGAGTTAAACCCTCCTTAGAACCCAAAAGTGGTAAAGCTTCACCATCTGGGTCAAGTTTCACATTATAACGACGGAAATACCAATTAGTAATTGCTTTCCTGAAACTAGCAGTACCTTCAAAGGGTGGATAACCATGGTTAGTTACTTCTTGTAAAGCGGCGATAGCGGCCTCCACCACAGGTTGAGGAGTCGCCCCATCAGGGTTCCCCATTCCCAAGTCAATTAAATCTAGCCCTTGTTCGCGGGCACGAGCTTTTAGTTCATCTAAACGGGCAAAAACATAAGGTGGTAGTGCTTGTACCCTGTTTGCGGGATTAATCCAATCCATATTTATTACAAGTTGAAGCAGAAAATAGGTAGTTCAACAATTAATAATTAATAATTAATAATTAACAATTATCTCTCCTTGAAAAGAAGAGGATTGACTAATAATGAAAATTTTGTCTTCTCTTGGTCGATGGTTGGCCAGCTCAGAGACCTCGCCATACCTCGACCGCTTGTTTCTCCTTTAAAGGAGATGTTTTAAACCTTAATTATTCGGTAAAAGTGAGACTACTTAAAATAAACTATTTTTTTCAAAACATCAGATTTCAATCTTCAGAAATTAGCTGTAGTATCTGCATAGGTATCAATTCGTGACATCTCCCACACGCTCGCTGACGCTATAGTGTGGGCTTCTCGTTTCGTAGTCCCGGTATCCCGTCGGCCTCCACGAGCTTTAAGGACGGAATGCCCTACCGCCCTATTTTTGATATTTATCGCCGCATTTAAGTCGCGGTCTATTACTATGCCACAATGGGAACAAGAATGAGTTCGTATGTTTAATTCTTTAGGGACTTTTTCTTCACAATTTGAGCAATCTTGGCTAGTATTTTTGGGGTTCACAGCTATAATCTTTTGTCGAGCATTTCCGGCTTTGACACTAAATTTTGTTTCTCTGGCTCTTGTGGGACTGTTGTTGAAACCATTGCTGCTACTAATTGCTCGGGAATTACCCTAAATGGTAAGCGATGAATATCAGAATTGCTATGACAAGCAACTTCAGCAGCACCCCATAATTCAGACAAACTGATTTCTCCTAACCCTAAGTCACCCAAGGTTTTTGGTAAACCAATCTCATCATAGAATTTTAACAGTTGCTGTCTAGCAGTCATAGCTAGTTGGTTGCCTTGTAGCATTTCTTCCAACCTTAGTTGGACTAATATACCATAAGCAACTTTTTCTCCATGTAATGTACCATGACTTGCTGACAAATGAGTTAGGCCATTATGAACAGCATGGGCAGCGACAGTCCGACATTGAGCACCGCCAATACCTCCAATTAAACCTGCTAATAAGACTGTGGCATCAACAACTTCTTGCCAGGTTTCTCCACCAGGTTCTTGTAAAGCTACTGTTGATTTTTGGAAGAGAATATCTCGCAAAACTCTTGCTTGTTGGACAGCAGCAACTATCATTGTTTGTTCTGAATGGCCACTACTAACTGAGGCTTCGTACCATTTGGCGATCGCATCCCCAATACCAGCTACTAAGATACGGGCAGGCCCAGTTTTGATTAAACTATAATCCAGAATTAGCAGGTCTGGACATTTAGCTAGACTAACATCGTACAAGAAAGCGCCTTGGTCTGAGTAGATGTTTGATAATGCAGTCCAAGCTGCACAAGTGCCTGCTGAGGTGGGAATGGTGACTATGGGTAAGTGACTTTGGTGGGCTAAGAGTTTGGCTGTGTCGAGAGCTTTGCCACCACCAACACCAATTATCAGGTCTGCTTTTTGAGTTGTGACGATTTGGCGAAGATTAGCTAGGCTAGCTTCACTACAGTCCGACCCGTAGTTGGCCTGAGTAAATTTTAAATGATGATTTTGTAGTAAAGGCCCAAGGTGTGGTTGAATGATATTCAAGGAGCGATCGCCTCCTACAATTAAGGGATTATTGCCAAGAAGGGCGATCGCTTCTCCTGATTTGGCCAGAGCATTTTTTCCCCGAATAATTTGAGTTGGCGCAATATTTAGGGATAATATAGTTGTTGCTGGTTGGCAGGTATTGGTCTGTTTAATCATGGCGACAAAGGCTAGATTAGAGTCAATTTTATTGAGTATAGGCAAATATTGTTATACTTGCCAGGCTTTCCTGAAAATTTTTAATTTTTTTTTGAATTTATTAAGTTTTATACTAAAGATTGATTATTAATTTTTTTACTGGCTACTGCTAGAGGAATATAATTGAGTATATTATAAATATATGGTGTTTACACATTAATTGTGAAACTAAAAAGTTTTCTGTACTTTTTTCTACTCCATCAAGTATTTAATTATCTAGATAAAATATCAATCTCAGAATGATTTTTTAACTCTTAAAAAACTAACGGCAATTGATGCATTTAGCTATATCTTATATCTATATAAAACCGAAATTAATACAATTAAAACGGCAATTTTAAACCAAGCTGATAGCTAGTTAAAATAATATTTTTTTGACTTATGTAATAATTTTATTCACTCAAACTAAATATTATGTCTATAGTAATAAATATTTTTTCAAGAGGGTTAAAATTTGATAATTTTTTATACTTAACAAGTATTTATTATCCTCTAATTAATGTTTCTTCAGGTATAAAAGTTTAAGCCAGGAGTAGGTACAGTCAAATTTATTAAAATCTCTAACAGTCATAGTATCAGACAAGACTAAGTCTTTGCACAATTAAATTGGGGAGCAAAAACAATGAAAGGTTCATTTGCGCAATACGCTCAAGAAAGCAGCACAGAGATAATACTTTATTATATCAATGGTAATTCAGAGACCTTTAGTTTACCAATCAATTCTCAACAGTTTCAAACTATATTACCACAGTTACTCCAACAACCTTGGATAACTTTTCACTTAATAGATCAAACAGTTTGTATTTCTACAGAAAAAGTGATGAAAATTGAAATAAAACCACCAATAAATCAAATGCAGGGAGAAGGCATCTTTGCCAATTCTCAGAGAATCACCCCTTTACAACGTAATGCTACCAGATAACAAATAATTGAATTTAATAATTTTTTTATAGTAATCATAGAAATGAACAGTGAGCAAATAAAATCAAATGGGAGATTGAATTTATGGTATCAATTAGCAATTTAGAAAAAACTGGTAAATGATTTATTTGAGTTCAGATGACTTTCCCTAGTGATATGAGACAATAAAATAAAATCGGCTTGATTATGCAAAGCCAATTAATTTTTTTAAATCATATCATAGAGAATGTTAAGATAGAATAGGTAATAAAAAAATGCAGTACTCGAAAAAACGTATAAATTCAGATACTCAAAATAGTAAACAAGACCAAGGTGTGCCCAATAGAATTGTTAGTCTAAGTCGCGGTATTAAGATTCACTGATTAGGTACAATTGGATTTGTACTTCTAGATGCAATTCTTGTATATATTGCTTGGACAAGTGCTTACTCAGTTAGCTCAGAGCTAGTCAGAATTTATGCTAATTAACCAACATTTTTGTTGCCAATTTTATTAATTACTCTAAGTAATATAGCTACTGCTAGTTTGTATGGCGATAGCGAAAGTCATCGTCAGCTTTTTAGCTTATTAAAAAGTCTGACATTTGCTCAAGTAATTTTACTATTACTGGCTTTTTTATACCAACCAGAATCAATCTACTTGAAGTTACAATTATTTAGTAAAAATAGTTAGTAATACTGCTCCTAACAAATACTGATTTGCTTGTAAATTTAATCCAACCTCTTTACCTAATTGTTCGCGAGCTGTTGGACTGTAAAGCTTAATTCCACCAGGAGAAATACTCAAAAACTGAAATTCATCTTGCCACTTAAAATAGGAATCAACTAAGTAAAAATATCCTCCTGGGCGTAAAACTCGACTCACTTCATTAAAAACTTGTTGAGGATGAGGATAATGTAAAAAACTAATTGTATTAAAAACAGCATCAAATTCTTCATCGGCAAAAGACATTTCTTCAGCATTTCCTAGTAAAAAAGTTAAACTTTCTTGATGACGATTACGACTATTAGCTTGATTAACCATTTCGGGAGATAAATCTAAACCAGTACCTTGAAGATCGGGAAAATTAACAGCAAGACGATGCAGAAGTTTTCCAGTACCACAACCTAAATCTAGTACATTTGATGGACTTGGCAGATTTACATATTCCAGTAATCTTTGATGTACCGCTTGATAAACTACAGATGGAAATAACCAATCATAATTAGGTGCCCAAAGATCGAAAAATTTTTGTTTAGAGGAAATATTATTTGTCATATAGCAGTTATGTTTGAGTTCATAGGAAAATAAAATTATCTCGTTCCATACAAGCGATCGCCCGCATCTCCTAATCCTGGAATAATATAACCGTGTTCGTCTAATTTTTCATCAATAGCAGCAGTATATAAGGGTATCTCTGGGTGATATTTATGGAAATGTTCAATTCCCTCTGGTGCTGCCAATAAACACAGAAATCGAATTGATTCTGGGTTAGATTCTTTAATCCGATCGACTGCTGCTACTGCTGAATTTCCAGTTGCCAACATGGGGTCAACTATTAACACATCTCGCTGCTCAATATCATGGGGGACTTTAAAATAATATTCTACAGCAACTAAAGTACTAGGGTCACGATACAAACCAATATGTCCCACTCTTGCTGTAGGTATTAACTCTAAAATCCCATCAAGAAGTCCTTGACCTGCTCGCATAATGGAAACAATCACCATTTTTTTTTCAGCAGCTAACATCGGTGCTTCCATCAACTTCATTGGTGTCTGAATTTGTTGATATTTTATTGGTAAATCGCGAGTTACTTCATAAGCTAATAACATTCCTATTTCTTTGAGCAGTTGGCGAAATTGAGCAGTGGTAGTTTCTACTTGACGTAATAATGTCAATTTATGCTGAACTAATGGATGATTAATGATAGTAGTTTTTGTCATTTTATGACCTAGTTTAATTCATCAAATTATACAGAAAGTTCCCTCGTATATAAAGTACAGATATTATTGAAGAAGGAGACAGGAGACAGGAGACAGGAGACAGGAGGAAAATTACATGGGGATTCGCTCCCCCAAGTAATGCGTGAACACCCCCGTTGACGGTGGGGTCTTAAACCCACAAAGAAAATGATAATTAAATGTTCCCTGTGTGGGCATTTTTCCCGCTATGGGTGTATCTCACGACTGGTGGAATATGCTGTATATAATTACCGATTTATGTAATACCAAGTATGATAATTTTTTGCTAAAAATATCTGTTGCCTGTTGCTTATAACCATAGTAGTCTTTTCAACAATTAATAATTAATAATTACCTCTTCTTTTCAAGGAGAGGATTGACTAATCATGAAAATTTTTCTTCTCTTGGTCGATTGGATATGGCGAGGAGACCCGTTCTTACAGACCCGCTCCGAAGATCGCCATCCCACCCTACGGGAAGCTACGCTAACGACCGCTTATTATCCCCTTAAAAGGGGAGGCGCATACCCACAATTTTTCGGTAATATGAAATACAAAAAATTGTACAAATATACGACTCTCCCTATCTCCCTATCTCCCCATCAATCTTTGGTAGCAAACATTAACGTATTTCATATAACATTCTTTTTTTCACACTGGTATAATACCAATTACCATGCATTAATGCTTAACTTAGGTATCAATTCAATTATTAGGTAATTAACACAAACAGAATTACCTTTTTGATAATTAGCACCCTAGGAGTGCATTAATTATTCTTATGTTTATTTCTTTGTACTGACCCATGCAACGTCCCTAGCTATTCCTCTGTTCAATAAAATGTAGAAAAGTTTTTGATCGATGGCATAAGTGGGTATAAATAAACCTGAAAACGAAGAATATAAAAATGAAGTATGAAGGCAATTTTCAAGATATTTTTACTGTTTTGAATATCCATCGCAATTTAATATTTACAGAGAATTAAATCCACCTAATTAATGAATCAAAAATCAGGGTAACTGACATAGAAATTTAACCCCTACCCAATTGATGCACTGTAGGTGAGGTGTAGGGTATCAAACAATGTAGTGAAAGAAGTAATATCATATCCAGATAAGAGCGTTACCAAAAAACTTTCTCATACCTTTTTCTTCAAACTCCCTATTCCTCCTTCCTGACTCCTGAGTTCTGACTCCTCTACTTATAAATATTCAACCGGACATCATATAAGTAGACAACAGCAACTATATAATGGATAATTTTTATACTTTTACAGGACTAATATCATGTCCGGTAGCATCGGTATTGTCAGCGTGAAGGTAAGAAAGCAAGGAAGAAGGAGGAAGGTTTTAGTTATCTAGGAGAGAGGAAAGAAGGCTTAAAAGCTTGAAAAAACGTAAATTTCCTGTAGATATTCACCCTTGGTTTTACACAAACGATAAAGTGCGGACATGATATAACCTGATGCCATCTAAATTATTATAAAATAGAGAACTTTAGCTGAACCGTCTCTAGAGCAAATTTAGATAGAATTTACGATAGTAACGAGGTACATTTTTTTGACTTTATTAAATTCTCGAAAAATCAAAATAAAGTATATACTTCACCACATTAAAAAATCATCTAAATTACCAAATGTATTAACTAAATGAGTTATATACTAATGCTTCCTTTGCTCTAGTAATTTCAATAGTAACTTTGCCACTAAAATCTGGTATTGGAGCTGCTAACTTAGTTAAACTAACCTTGACATTTTGTACTAATGGTTCTTGCAAAATAGCCGTAGCTATAGTATCAGCTGCTTTTTCTAACAAAGCAAACTTAGAATTTTTCACAAGTTGTTGGACAGTATTAACTATGCTGCCGTAATCTACGGTATCTTCTAAAGCATCGCTTTTACTTGCAGCATTCAAATCTAACCCTAGAATTAAATCTACTTCAAACCATTGTCCCAATACTTTTTCTTCTGGAAAAAACCCAATGTACCCGTAGCAGCGAATTCCAGTAATTGAGATTGAGTCCATAATTACTAATTAAAAAACTGTTCCATCACTCTTGATTTTAATCGGAGGCGCACCATCCTTTCTTAATTCTTTTGCTATTTTTCGCCCTGCTGCCCATGTACCTCCCTGTAAGACCTTTACCAGTGGTAATTCTGAGGTATTTAAGTTAAGTTTTTCTTGAATTACTTGAGCAACTTTGTCTAAAAGACTAATAGTTAATGCTCTCCATTCTACAATAATTTCTGAACCTGGTAAATGTTGTTGTTGTAGAATCAAAGGATTTTTGATTTTTATTAGTTCCATATCTATAAATAAGCCACCATTCCGATATTCTGCTAATCCAGTTAAATCATCTAATCCAATTATTTTTAAACCCAATTCTTGTAATGGTTCGAGCAATGAATATGTTAACCATTGAGATAATTTATGAAAAGGTATATATTCATCCCCCAAGCGATCGCTTTTGAGCAGAGAATGAGGCCAAACATCTCCTAAATTAATACCTGAAATAGTACTGCGCCCTGGCCAAATATCTCCCAATCCCTCCAATACAGCATTTAATACTGAAGTAGCTTTAATTGCTTCTTTATTGGCCTGATTTTGCAACAAATAATCAACCATATTTCCTGGACGTGGACTATCAATGCCAAATAACTGAGAATCTTGATTTAAAACTTGCCCCAAGCGTTGCAGCAATTCCAGACGACCTTCAAGACCCACCAAGGGATTTTCTGGACTAACTTGGAATCCTTGAGTTAAAGTCTGGACATCAATTTGTGAAAGTCCTCTAGTATCTGCTTGCCAGGGAAAATCGGGATTACTAGAAAAAAAACCTTGACAAAATAGTCGGAAACTGCAAACTGCCAAACCTTCCGAACGACTAAATATTAAGCCAGTTTCAGGTTCAGTGTATTGCCAGTTTGCACCCGCACCCGCATCTAGTAGTACACTAATAATGGCTAAATCAAATTTTACCTTGGCTTTTTCTACAGGTGTGAGTCCTGCCAACATTTGGTCAAGTTCAGCTAGGCGAGGCACATCTCCTACTTGGAAATGTCGCCAACGACTATGTAAGGGTATATTTAATTTGGGATACTGAGCATAAATAATATTAATGACATAATTAGCGCATTTATCTAGTTGAGTTAAATCGACTTGAAAATTATTGAGTTGGTCTTGACAAGCAAGATTAAAGATGCTAAAACACCTTTCTCGAATGGCCTGGGCAGTTCTTAGGTATGTAATAACTTCTGGAATTTTTTTATTCATTAAAAGTCAGAGTTAAGAAATATAATATAAATAGTAAGCTAGAAAAAAATTATCACCGAAAAATTGGGTCTGAAGCCTCCCCCTTCTAGTCGGAAGTAATAACTATAACTGGCTGCACTCTACAAACAGCATCCCGATTCGTCGCCATAAATTAAGTCAATCTCTCTGGCCACCGTCGCGAGTTCTAGAATTTCCAGGTCATTCTGCTTGACAGAGAGCTTGTGTAGATTTTGCCGTTGTTGATGGCTCACTCGTGTAAACTTCCAAATCACCCTCTTTTTTTGAGCAACTGACGTACATACTCAGGACTCAAGTTCATTTGCTGTTCTCGGCGTAGTTTTTCAGCTAGTTGCAGACTGTTGTAAGTTCTTGGGTCTTTTGTCAGATAGGAAACTTTGATAGTTTCTTGTTGACTTTCTTAAATTTAATTCAGCAAAAAATTAGAGCAAATATTCCGCCAGTTAATGTCTAATCAAATTGACTTCAGCCAATCAGAAAAACAAGAGAATAATGTAGCTGTTGCTCTTGGTAGTAATCTTGGTGATTCTTTAAGTATTCTAGAAAATGCAATCCAAATTTTATCCAAAACTCCAGGTATTACCTTAAATACTTATTCTAGCTGGTATCTGACTAAACCTATCGGTCCAAAACAACCAGATTATCTGAATGGTTGTGCATTATTAAAAGTAGAATTAACTCCTCAAAAATTGTTAGAAATTATTTTGGATATAGAAAAACAATTTAAGCGAGTACGTTTAGTACATTGGGGACCTAGAACTCTAGACCTAGACTTAATCTTATATGATGATTTAATATTAGATATTCCCAACCTGCAAATACCCCATCCTCGGATGAGAGAAAGAGCTTTTGTTCTCGTACCCCTAGCAGAAATAGCTCCTGATTGGATTGACCCAGTATCAGGAAAAGCGATCGCTCAACTTCTAGAAGAGGTAGAATGTTCAGGAGTATCTAAACTTTAAACTGGCAAGTTAAAATAGCAATTCTACTAGCGCGTCTAGATTAAAATTGTGGGTAAAGATGATGTAGTTTTATCCTAGTATCAGCAGTAGAAAAGCGCCAATGAACCTTAGCTTGAGAAGCATTGCGTTCATCCTGCCATGCCCGAAGTTCTTGCTCTAGTATGGGATTTGCTGACGCAACGCTACCGCGAACGCTCCGAATCCGACGCTCAAGACATTGTTGATTAAGTACGCTTCTATTTCTACGATATTTAGCCAACTACCATTGCGTGGGGGATGGTGAATTTCAAGGTACCGAGCTAATTGATCAGCTTCTGATACCGGAAACGCTTGATACAAAGAAGCAATATGATGAGTGTGAAGATTGTCACAAACTAACTTGACCTTGCGTGCATTTGGATAGTCCACTAATAGTAGATGACGTATCTCTTCTGTCCACTTAATACTAGTCCGATGTTCATAGCTTTTAACTCGTCGCCAACCGCGAATCGGGTCTACAAATAGAAATATAGCTCTAGTGCAGGATGGCAGAAATAACTAACCAGTTACAAAATCCTAAAAGCCTTACCAATCAATACTTTTAACTGTCTTGAGTGTGTCTTACATTCTGAGGGGACCTCAGAATTACACACTCGCTTTTGAATGCATTACTTTTGACTTCCGCGTAGCGGCACTAGTATCATTGTGTTCATAGTAATAATCCTATGAACGCATCGTGACCTAGTTGAATAGGAATTAATTGTTTAACATCCCCTTTTAATTCCAAGACTGCTTCATCCATACAAATTAATGGTTGATCATCAGAGTGTTCAGCTATGTAGAAATCTAGAAGTACTTCCATTTGAGCTACAAAGCGGGCGCTGTCTTTTCCCGGGATGCAATATCGTTGTTTCTTCCCAGGCCGCAGTTGGTTTTTTTTAAACTCTGACGTACTGTTTATCTACTGATTTCGGTAACTATTCCACGTCGTTTTAGCTCCGAAACGAGCAAAGTGAGTGTCCATCGCATATGACCAGATGGAGGCTCACTACAGCAAATTGCTACAATCATGAGCATGACATGAGCCATCTAGTTTCCTGGGCACTGGAGGAGTGCTACCTTGGCGACATTTAATTCTGTCCAAGTTACTTATAACATTGGGTGTTGGTTGATGAAATTTTGCCAAAATGATTAACCTAAAATTGACTGGTGATTATATTTAGGTCTTAAAAACAATGCTCAAAAAAGCACTCGTGACAGGTTCAGCAGTAGGAATAGGTAGGGCAATCGCTCTAGATTTAGCCAGTAAAGGATTTGATGTAGCATTTCACTATAACCGCAGTGCAGATGCAGCCAATCAAGCAAGTCAAGAAGCAGCTAACTACGGAGTAAAATCTATTGCCCTACAAGCAGATGTTACCAAACCCGAACAGGCTAAATCTCTAGTAGATAATTCAGCTAAACAACTGGGTGGTTTATCAGTAGTAGTTAATAATGTGGGTAACTACCTCAGAAAACCCATTAGCAAAACATCTATAAAAGAGTGGCAGGAAGTTATTAATTCTAACCTCAATGCCACTTTTTATATTACTCAAGCAGCACTTCCCTATCTCAGAGCAGCTAATGGCGCACGCATAGTTAACTTCGCTTGTGCTCATGCCCAAAATGTGGTAGCACGCCGGACAAATACAGCTTATATAATTGCTAAAACAGGCATCATCATCTATACTAAATCTTTAGCCCAAGAGCTAATTAAAGACAAAATTACTGTTAACGTAGTATCGCCAGGAATAGCCGAAAATTCTTTTGATTTAGAAGAAATGATTCCTAAATTACCAGCTAAACGTCCAGCAACTTTGCCAGAAATTAACCATGCTGTTTGGTTTTTTATTAACCCTAATTCTGATTATATTACAGGGCAAGTTTTAGAAGTTTCTGGGGGCTGGAATTTGTAGTTATAATTTTTTCATCCCTATTTTTGACAATTTATATTTTGATATTACTGATTATTTAAACGAAAAATAAAAATGAGTTCTAATCAGGAGGAAATACCAGAAATTAAAAAAACTGAATCTAACTCAGAAACTTGGATAATAGGCAAAGAATTTAGATTTGAAGCTTCCCACCAACTACCTAATCACGATGGTAAATGTGCAAGATTGCATGGTCATTCTTGGCGTGGTGTTATTTATGTTTCTGGTAATGAATTAGTAAATTCTGGTGGAAAGCAGGGAATGATTATGGATTATGGAGATATAAAAAAACATCTAAAACCCCTGCTTGATGATTATTTAGACCACTATCACTTAAACGAAACTACAGGCTTAGTTAATCCTACCAGTGAAGCGATCGCTAAATGGATTTATGAGCAATTAGAAAATAAAATTCCTGGACTTGTAGCAGTTAGAATTGATGAAACTTGTACGAGTCAATGTATTTATTCAAAAGGGAAAA
Organism: Okeania sp. SIO1H4; assembly: GCF_010672695.1. Lineage (NCBI taxonomy): Bacteria > Bacillati > Cyanobacteriota > Cyanophyceae > Oscillatoriales > Microcoleaceae > Okeania > Okeania sp. SIO1H4. The sequence goes on along the minus strand of NZ_JAAHGB010000043.1, from coordinate 45,128 downwards.
ATAATTTTTTGATTCTATAAAATTAGGAGTGCTATACTAATTTATTACTCCTAAATTGGTTGTGATAAATTTGAGTGTATTTATTTTTTTTCTGAAAAAATAATTTTTTTGATGTTATGGAAGTTGCTATTTTACTAGGAGTAATTGGGGGGAAATGATATTAGGTAAAGACACTAAATTATTTGTAGTAGGCAAAAAATATAACCTTAGAAATATATAGTGTTTAGAACTAAAAAGGCTTAAGTCCTGTAAATGTTAAATTAATTTGGCACAGGTACTTATGATTGGTAAGATTGCCAAATTATTACTATAAATAAATAACAAAATGAAATTACTCAGTATACTCATTTTACTTAGTATCACTACTACCGTGTTGGCCTTGGTAATCTTAAGTTTTCCTTGGAGACATCCCTTGCTCACAAACTTACATAGGATAGATAAAGTCATTCGACCTTCTTGCCCTCCTGCTCGCTTATATTTACCAGATTCTCTTTTTTGCTGATTATGCTCAAGCTATGGCAAAATTTATTAATGTTTTCTAGAGAATTAACTTTTTTAATAGAGCATTGACTTAATCAGAGAATAACGATATAATAGGTATTTAAGCATACCATTATACTGGCAATACCCATAGATGAAATCCATCAGAACTAAGCTCAAACTGAATAACAAGCAGAAAACCATGATGGCTCAACACGCAGGTTATTCCAGGTGGTGTTACAACTGGGGTTTAAGTTTGTGGAACGCAGCATATAAAGATGGCTATAAACCTAATGCCCGTAAATTGAGAGAAGTTTTTACCAACCACACAAAACCTCTTTATCCTTGGATGAAAAACTTGTCGTCTAGAGTTTATCAATACGCTTTCATCCACTTGGGTGAGGCATTTAAAAGGTTCTTTCAAGGATTAGGTAAACACCCAAGGTTTAAGAAGAAAGGCCAACATGATTCCTTCACAATTGATAATTGTGGGAAACCGATCAAACTAAACGGATGGAATCACAAATTACCTTTTATTGGTATCGTTAGAACTTATGAACCCATTGAGGTGGCTACTCAGAAAATAACTATTAGTAAACAAGCGGGTTCATGGTATCTTAGCTGTAGTTATGAATTTACTCCCACTTCAACTCCAAAAACTACTGAAGTTGTAGGTGTTGATTTAGGTGTAAAAACCTTAGCAACTTTAAGTACGGGAGTTGTTTTCCCTGGTGCGAAATCTTACCGCTCCTTTGAAGACAAACTCTCCAGACTACAATACTTGCACCGAAATAAAATAATTGGTTCTGCTAACTGGAGGGCGGCACAACTCAAAATTGCCAAGCTACATAGAAAAATAGCTAACATCCGTCTTGACACACTTCACAAATTGACAACATATCTAGCTAAAAACCACAGCGTTGTTGCTATAGAAGATTTGAATATTAGCGGTATGTTAGCTAACCATAAGCTGGCGAAATCAATAGCATATCAAGGATTTTATGAGTTTAGACGACAGCTAGAATATAAAACTCACTGGTACGGCTCTGAATTAGTAGTCGTTGATAGATTCTTTCCATCATCAAAAACTTGCTCGAACTGCGGTCATGTCCAATATCTGCCCTTAAATGTGAGAACTTATGACTGCCCCGATTGTGGGATATCTATAGACCGTGATCTGAATGCAAGTATTAATTTAAGAAATGCGGTCGGCTTGACCGTGAATGCCTGTGGATGAGTAACCGCCGACGGCCTCAGTAGAAGCAGGAAGTAAACAGTAGAATATCACGCTATGTGACGTTTTATATCGGTTTTATGAAGCAGGTAAATTTATCAGGACTTACGCACGACGCACGAAAAAATAGCGTTTGAGATTGCTATCCGTTCCGGACTGCTGCGCAAACCCTGTGGGTCGCTTCGGACAGAAATACGTTGGAGGTGCGTAAGTCCTATTTATAATATTTGATATCGAATCTGCTGGCTTGCGAGTGATATAATTTCTACCTGCTAATGTGTAGTAACCTGGTATTAGATATCCCACAATACTAACATCTGCTCACAAAAACCAGGTTTCTCTAATGAGTTCAACTGAACAATTCAAAAGTAGATATCACAAATCACGGATACAATTGGCAACAGGAGAATCTACCTCATGTTCAGTCATTTATTCTTACAGTGCTTTTCATTTAAGTAGACTACAAAATTCTTTTGGTGCGCGGGAGTAGGGAGTAGGCAGTAGGAGAATGCTTTGGCCACTGTATCTATTATTTGAAAACCGCTATAAGCACTTTACTGGAAAAAGGCATTGCTGATTTGAGGTATGATATTATGTCCAGATAAGAGGGCGAGCAAAAAACTTTCTCCTTCTACTTCTGTTTCTTGTTCTTTCTTCCCTGCTGACTCAGTCCGACTGACTTTCCCTCCTGGGAGGGGCGCGCGGGTGGGTTGACTCCTAAGTAATTAATATTAATATCATACACGCTCTTCAGCAACGCCTGGAAAAATTATAGACTTATTTTTCCATTTTTAATTGACAACTGGCAGCATTTTTATTCAATCGACTTTCCAGCAAAATTTGAAAATACACAAAAAACTTACCCATCTACTTGGTTAAATCTAGAGGGAGCAGTATAAGGTATACTAAAAGGTTAGAGGCTAGGGAATTAAAAAAATGGTCAACCAAAAACAACCTATCTTAAATAACGATGAAATTAAACAACTTTTTATTAAGGGCGTTAACATTTTTTTGGCAGGGTCAGCAATTACATTAGTATTTGGATTTATGATTTGGTTTGTCCATGGAACGATTATGGTTTCTGACCTATCAGAGAAAATTGTTGCTAAAGGTTGGGGTGCTTTAATTGCACTAATGGCTGTATTTTTATCTTTTATTGTACCTTCAATTGTTACTCTTTTCGGATTTGCGGTAATGGCATTATTAGTGTGGTGGTTATCTCGCGTTTTTTCCCAATATGAGGAATTTCAACCTACTGCTTTAATTGTTTATCAATTAGTAGCGCCTGTGGGAATGATAGCTGCTTTAATTTTAGCTTCACCAGTGTTGATTTCCTATGCAGTTATTCGCTTATTTAATGGTAGTGGGCAAGCTTTAATTTCTGAGGTTAAAGAAGCATCAAGTATTCTATTGCCACTTGAATCTGATAATAAGTTTATGAGTGGAACTCCAGCAGTTGAATCTCAATATTTAACAGGGGAAAAACTTATGAGTGGATCTCAAGCGGTTGAAACTCAATATTTAGAAGGAGAAAATTAGGAAGTCATGTCGTTTCACGGAAGTTAAAAGTCAAAAGTTAAAAGTCAAAAGTAAGATTTTATAAATTCAAGACTGTGACGAAACAGTAGTTTGAGGAAATTATTTCACATTTAAATTTTGAAACTATTTGTGACATCTTTAAAGTGAATTAGTATCAGAAGTCAGAAGTTATTGGTTACGGGTAAATACGGTTCAGTTAAAGATTTTTTTTTGAGTTCTGTAATCTGAAAATCTTATTTAATGGTTCTATATCATAAAAGTTTTGGTCTTATCTGAACAGTATTGGGTTACGAGTAGAAATATTCTCGCTTATAGGTAAAAACTTTACCCAAGCAAAAATGGAATGAAAAGACTAAACCCCTACAGTTTTTTTTCACCAATCATTTCATATTGCTATAGTCGGAAACGAATAATAATTTGTTTCATCTAATTAGGGTTTGCTGAAAAGTCTTATTTGTGAGGGTAGGAGACAGGAGACAACCCACCCCCAACCCCTCCCAGGAGGGGAAGACAGGAGACAGGATAAATGGGTATTTAGAGGAGGTAGGAGTAAGAATTGTAAGAATGATTTTTCTGCCCAACTATGCGCCTAAAATACTAACTTTTTAAGTGTGAAGAGCTGAAAAACAGGCACTTTTGTTGAACAAAAAAAGGCTAAAACCTTTATCTGTAAATACTTTTAGATTTAATCAGCAAGCCCTAATTAGGAAAAATGATCGTGAATTTCAGGAATAGTTAATCCTCTTGAAGTATTTCCTACTCTAATATAAAATTCTAAATCTTTTTCGGTTTTAAGGAATGACTTTTTTAGCGATCTTTTGACATCAACAATACAAATTTCCTTGGTTTCTAAAGTTTCAATACGGACTTTAATATATTGAGGAAAACCAGCTCTAATGCGGTCATAAATAAAATTAGATAATGTTTGTTTAAATTTGTCTAGAGTTTCCAAGAAAGAAATATCTTTTTCTAAACCAAAAATATTACCATTCTCTTCAACTCCTATTAATAAAGTTCCTCCTTGAGAATTGAGAAAAATAACAATTGTTTTTAAAACATTAAATTTTAACTTTTCATTTTTGTGATATTTTTCAATATCCCATCGTAAAGTACTTTTAAATTCTAAAGTATCGCTTTCCCCTTGTTTAATTAATTCATCTATAGGTTTAAACTCGTCTATTTTACGAATAGTCGTTAAAAATCTTCTTAATTTTCGTTCCTCAATTTTTTGATTCAGTTCTTCTTCTGTATCTGCTACTTCTATGACTGTTTGATTAATAACTGCAATATATTTCCCCCAATATTGGTCTTCTAAGTGTTCTCTATTTTTTTCAATCCATCGGTCATTTTTAACGTTACCCCAACTATTAAAATCAGTAATTGCTTCTTTAATAGACTTGTCTAAAATTTCAAAAACATCGCCTTTCATATTCTTGGAAATATAATCCCAAGCACCTTTTTTAAAAGCATCGCGACAGTCAGTTACGCTATCATTTGCTGTTAAGATAATCACAAAAGAAGAAAGATTTCGAGATTGAACTTCCTCTAGGACAGCAAAACCACTATCATCTGCTTCCATACGCATATCAGCAATAATAATGTCAAAAGGATTTTGTAATTTTTCTGTTGCTTCTTTAGCGCTAACTGCTGTTTCAATATTTTGATAACCAAAGTCTTCTTTTAACAACTCTATTAATTCTTCGAGATAATTTGGGTTATCTTCAACTAATAGTAAATGAACGTTTTTTGTTTCCATAGTTAATTCTGTAATTTTTGAATTTTGATTTAACTTTTCCTACCGATAACCATAAGTAATATACATTTCAATATTGAAAAAGTCAGAAATATCATGGGCAGTTTTAGAAATAACAGATAGGATTTCTTGGTAATGACCTTCAGTAATTTTGTATATTTTGTATTGTTGTGTTTATCTCCGTTCGGCAATGTTTTCTACTAATTTTTCAATTTTTTCAATAATGTCATTTAAAATTAAATTTTTGTCTTGATAGTTCCTTAAAATACGGTAAGCAATACTTTTTAAAATAGCAATTTCGTTGCCTATTTTATGATACTATGATACATTTATTCGTTAAGCATTTCCGTATCTTCTAACTTAATTTTGGGATCAATTATATCGAAATATTCTTCTGAGGTTAAGTTAAGAGTTAACTTTTTTAAAGCATCAGCATAACGAGGTGAGTGTTGAGCAATTTCGTCTAGCTTTTCTATAGCTTTTTTGTGATCAGAGTTATTAGCTAAAATACTTTTGGCACTGTAGAGTAAAGTTTTTTCTTGATCGTCATAATTATCAACTGCTTCATCGAAATATTGACCGCCTTTTTTTGGTTGTTTAATAGAATAATATAGTCTTCCTAGTGTTAGTCGAATTACATTGGCATGGTATTGTAATAAATCAGTTAAATTAATTTTTTCTAGTTGTTCAATTGCTGGTTGATATTGGCCTGATTCTTCTAGTGCTGTTGCATATTTGTATCGTATATAGTTATTATCTTCTAACTTTAAATGATTTCTCAAAAAATTTACAAGATTCTTCAAATTTGCCTAATTCTATTAAAGCAATAGCATAGCTAGTAAGAGTTTTAACATTATCAGGTTCCAATTTTAGAGCTTTTTCAAAATAAAGTTTAGCTTGAAGAAGGAGACAGGAGACAGGAGATGGAGACAGGAGGAAAATTACATGGGGATTTCATCCCTGGGAATTTTGAACACCGTGTAGACGGTGGGGTATTAAACCCACAAAGAAAATGATAATTAACAATAATACCATGTCCGGTTGAACAGTTATAAATAAATGATGGAGAAGTCAGGAGTCAGGAGTTAGAAGTCAGGAAGGAAGAAAGGGGAAGAGAAGGAGAAAGTTTTTTTATCACTAATTATCCGGACATGATATAACATCAGTATTATCAGGTTCTAGTTCCAAAACTTGTTCAAACCAAGGCAAAGATTCTTGGGTTTTTCCTAATTTTATCAAATAATTGGCATCGTCAATAATGCCTTGTAGAGATACTCTTAAAAAAGGAAAAGATTCTACACTTTTGCCTAATTTTATTAAACCATTAACGTAATTATTAATAGTTTTGACATTATCAGGCTCAAGTTGTAGAGATTTTTCAAATAAAGGTAAGGATTTTTTTACTCTTTCTAATTTGATTAAAGTACTAGCATAGTTAGTAATAGTTTTAACATTATTAGGCTCAAGTTGTAGAGATTTTTCAAATAAAGGTAAGGATTCTTCTACTCTTTCTAATTTGATTAAAGCACTAGCATATATGTGCTGCCGGAGAAGTATTTGTTAAATCAGCACGGTGATTTGATTGTAGTTTACCAGAGGCGATCGCCAGGGCACGATAAACAGCATAAGAACCGGAGTGAGTACCAATGACATTACGATGGTTAGGGTTACTCAAAGATCCAATCGCAGGTCCTCGCTCTATGGGGTCTTGAGCACCCCACTGCACGGGAATTGGTTTTTTGTCGGCAGGACCAGGATGAGATGTTAATACAATATGTTTATGCTTTGCCATTTTTTCTTAACTTTGAGATAATAATTACGCCATTAATTTTAATAAAATCAAGCATAGCATAATGTAACAAAGAACAACTTCAAGACCTTTTAATGAAAATCAAACAACATGAATTTCTATTGCCATAGTGTTCTATAATTAAGTGAGTATTTATCCAATAATACAGCACTTTTAATTTAAGAAGTGTGAGGCACAGTTTAATCCCTGTCCCCTATTCTCTGGTGACTTTGCTCAACTAAATAACTCTAGTAAAATATTAAGTTAAATAGATTCTGATGAATTATATTAATCGTCGTCAATTTATTCAGTATAGTAGCCTCGCTATTAGTACCAGTATATTAACAAGTTGTGCTACTCCTAATAACTCCAACTCTACTGCTAAAAATAATAAAAATCTTGACAAAGTAACCTATGGAACTAATTGGTATGCTCAAGGCGAACATGGAGGTTTTTATCAAGCAATTGCTACAGGAATTTATGAAGATTATGGTTTAGAAGTTACTATTAGAATGGGAAATGCTCAAGTAAATGGAACTCAGCTATTAGTAGGGGGAGGAATTGACTTTTTTATGGGGTCTAGTCTAGAAGCAATTCGCTCTGTAGAAATAGGAATTCCTACTATTACAGTTGCAGCTATTTTCCAAAAAGACCCCCAAGTATTAATTGCTCATCCAGGAGTAGGAAATGACTCTTTAGAACAACTAAAAGGCAAACCGATTTTAGTATCATCTTTAGCTGAAAAAGGCTATTGGCAATTTCTCAAAACTAAGTTTGGTTATACAGACGACCAGAGACGTCCTTATAATTCTAGTGTAGTTCCGTTTTTAGTAGATAAAAATGTAATTCAGCAAGGTTATCTGACATCTGAACCTTTCACAATCCAGCAAAAAGGAGGCTTTGAACCAGTAGTTATGTTATTAGCAGATGCCGGTTATAAACCTTATGCTACTACTATAGAAACAACAAAAGAAATGGTAGAAAAAAATCCTGATTTAGTCCAGAGATTTGTCCATGCTTCTATCAAAGGTTGGTATAGTTATTTAGAAAATCCTGAACCGGCAAATCAATTAATTAAAAAAGATAACCCAGAAATGAAAGATGATTTATTAGCTTATAGTTTAGAAAAAATGAAAAAATATGGTATTATTATTTCTGGAGATGCTTCCACAAAAGGTATCGGTGCTATGACAGACGAACGCTGGAAATTATTCTTTGATAGTGTAGTAGAAGCAGGATTAATTGAGCCAGATACTAATTATAAAGAAGCTTTTACTTTACAATTTGTTAATCAGGGAGTAGAAGCATATCAGTAATTAAAAAGCAATCAGCAATCAGCAATCAGCAGTCAGCAGTCAGCAGTAAATGTGTGCATTTGCGGAGCATTCCGGAACAGAAAGAGGATTTCAACCCCTAGCTCTAAAAGCTGAATCCTGTTTGCGGAGCATTCCGGTACGGAAATACTAAAAGCTAATAGCTAGTTAATAATTAATAATTAATCATCACCAATCCTGACAGTTATAGGATTGGTGAACAGAGTTTTGTTTAATTTATTTATTCTTTAAAACAGAGGCTTTAAACCTTAATTATCCGGTCAAAAATACTGGATAATTAATATTATATCAACAAATGAATATCACCAAACCCAAAATAGTTAAATACTCAGTTTATCACCTAATATACTAATTTTTATCAATAGTATTTACTGTATAATATAAATGAGCAAATAAGATGACGCAAGAGGTAAATTATGTCTATTAATCTCAGCAAAGGTGAAAGAGTAAATCTTTCCAAAGAATCTCCCAATTTGAAGCAAGCAGGTATTGGCTTGGGATGGGATATAAATACTACAGACACAGGGTCAGCATTTGACTTAGATGCTTCTGTATTTATGTTAGGAGCTAATGGAAAAATTCCAGCAGAAAAATACTTTGTTTTCTACAATAATCTCATCTCACCAGATAGTTCTGTTAAACATTCAGGAGATAGTAGAACAGGAGAAGGTTCGGGAGATGATGAAGTAATAGAAATTGATTTAACAATAGTAGACCAAGCTATTCAAGAAATAGTATTTGTAGTGACTATCCATGAAGCAGATGCCAGAAGACAAAACTTTGGACAAGTTAGAAATTCTTTTATTAGAATCTACGATATTACCACCGAAGAAGAAGTAGCCAAATATGAATTAGAAGAAGATTTTTCACGAGAAACAGCTCTAGAATTTGGCAGACTTTATCGCAAAGATAATGATTGGAGATTCCAAGCTGTCGGACAAGGTTATAATTCAGGTTTACAGGGATTTGTCGATAAATATGCCTCTTAAATCAGCTAATATTATTAAGTAGAACATGGTAAATTTTGGGCGCTATGTATCAAATTGTAAATTAGCTCAAAAGTTTATATTGATTGCCTTTAGGGTTTTTTTGATTAAAAATGCAACGTCTTTTTTTTAGCTTGCTCTACTTAGAATAATTTAGGAATTTGGCAATCAATGAAGAATATTTTTTTATTTAATCAAATTTAATCAGGTAAAAAATTATGCCCATATCTCTCGAAAAAATTGAAAGAGATGCTCCTAGATTAATCGATCTTGCTAAAAAAGCAGACATTTCAATCCTCAAGGCAAATCTGACAAATCATTAGGCTAAAGTTGCACTTTGTCTAGGTATTTCTGGCTCCATGTCCTACATTTATTCATCTGGTAAAATTCAAACTTTAGCAGAAAAAATATTAGCTCTAGAGCGTAGGTTCGATGATAACGGTTCTATAGAAATTTTTCTGTTTGGACAACATTCTCATCGGGTAGGAGAAATGACTTTAGGTAACTTCCAAGATTTTATTCCAAACATAGAAGAAGAATATCTTCTAGAAACAGGAACTTATTATGGCAAAGCCATGAAAATGATTAGAAATTTCTATTTTCCGGAGGGAAATGGCGATAGTAGAAATTCTCCTTTTGCTGCAGATAAACCCATTTATGTAATGTTTGTCACTGATGGGGCAACTACTGATGAAGAGGAAACACAAAACCAGTTAAAATGGTCGTCTTTTGAGCCAAATTTTTGGCAGTTTTAGATAGGAATTTTATCACAAGGGTAAAGCAACAGACAACAGGCAACAGGCAACAGGCAACAGGGGTAAAGAGGATTACCTTTTGATCACAGGATTTGGTATAATATAGTCTGGTGTTCAAACCAGGCTACTGCAACTTTTATTGTCTATATAGTAATCATTACTAACTAACAGCAAATTCAGTTAAACTACGTTTATATGGGGCATAAAACCCCAAGACAATATCTTTTTTAGGAACTCCAGCAGTTATTAATTGATTGGCAATTCCGATTTCTGTTCCATCTCTTTGAATCCATATTTTATTATCTCTTAAGTCAACATGAATAATCACACCATAGATTCTTTTTTGTTCTTTCCAGCCTATATTTAAGACTTGGTAATGATGGCGTTTTGTGTCAAATAGAAGTTGAATTTCTGTGTTATTTTTTCCATTATTAACTGAATGTTCGGTGAGAATTTTTTGGATAAGTTGAGAGTAATCTATTCTTTCCATAACACGACCTCCTGTTTGATAGAATCAAAAATTAAGAGTTTAATTTTATATTCCGCCAAAGAATCTTGAATAAATTGACGAGAAAAGAAATCTTCATAAGTATCTTGAGGAATTGCCCAGTAGAGAATTCTTTCTGGTTCTTCCAGTTTTAAAGCTAACCTATAATTGAGAATTTGCCCTAAAGCGAGATGAAATTCTGTAACTGCTGATGTACCTAAGAAAGACTTAATTTCTATGGTAATTTTTTGATCGGCTTTTTCGGCTGCAATTAATCTTTCTGCACCTAAATCTATGTAAAATTCTACATCATTTACTTTCAGATAAAGCGGATCGTTAGTAATCTTCCAGCCATCTTTTTCAATAGCGATACAAACTGATTGATGAAATATATCTTTGGCTGACACAGAATTTAATGATTAACACAATTACATTAGTATAAATAGTTATTATCTCTAGCCGCAGGAGCAAGCTTTTAAGAAACCTTGAAAATTCAATATTTATCCTCAATATAAACTATCTCCTACAGATATTTTATAATCGCCAATTAATACATAATTCCTCGCCCTTTTTCATTAAACTCTTTAAAAGTTTGCTCTGATAACTCCTGAGTAGTCATTGCTTGTAAAACAGAAAATGGTAATGTCAGATGATTAGCACCTGCCAGTAAAGTGGCCACAGCCTCATCAGGAGATTTTATACTTGCTGCTAAAATTTCTGTACCGCTACCCTGCACTACCTCAGCCATTTCCCGTACCAACTTTAAACCATCTCCCAATAATCTTGTTGCCCGGTTAACATAGGCGATCGCATATTTAGCACCCGCCTCTACAGCTACTACTGCTTGAGCGGGATGATATATTCCTGTCACAGAACAATTAATTTCTCCAGACAGATGAGATAGAGCTTGAAAACCAGTGGCAGTTGCCGGAATTTTCAGAACTATTTTATGGCCAATTAATTTTGATGCAGTTTTCGCTTCTGCCATCATGTCATCAAAATTAGTAGCAGTAAGTTGGTAATATAATTCTCCAGAAACAATTTCTGAAAGTTCCTTTAATGTAGCTTCTGGAGACAAATCGCTTTTTACTAACAAAGTAGGGTTAGTTGTCACACCAGATATCCAACCAAATTTACTGGCAACTCTAGCTTCTGTTACTATTGCGGAATCAAGATAAAGAACCATTTTTTTTCTCCTACAAAAATTGGCGTTGCTGAAGCACGTGTATGATATTAATTTTAATTACGGGGTTGCACATTATGGAATGATTTTGCCAAAAATTGCTTTAGATTTTGACTAAGAAAAACCTAATATTAATCATTCTAGCAATTGATTAATCCACAATCCAATTCAATCAAAAATATCAAATCATTCGTCACTGTGCAACACCTTAATTACTAAGAAGTCAGTCCTCAGTCCTCAGGAGGGAACAAAGGAAGATATATATTTTTTAATTTCTTCCCCCTCTCCCCACATTCCCCTCCTGGGAGGGGTTAGGGGTAAGTTCCCCCAATGCGAAAATGTAGCAAACATTGATCGCGCTTGGTATAACCTACAACCTACTACCTACTACTAATTCCCTCAAAAGGTCCTAAAAAAGTAGGGCGAGGGCGAGTAATATGAACCTCTAACAATGCTTTTAAGACTGCCAAAAGTTCGCGGAGAGAATAACGTCTCATAGAATCATTTCTAAACTTTCCCCAATCTGGTGTACCTAAACCTGTAGCATCTACTCCCAGTTGACGACAGGTATAAACCGCACGAGGCAAATGATAACTTTGAGTTACTAAAACTGCTTGGGTAATGCCAAATATTTCTTTAGCACGATAACAACTTTCATAAGTGCTAAAACCAGCATAATCTAAAGTAATATCATCAACAGGTATACCACGGGAAATTGCATATTCTTGCATTGCTTTCACTTCATTATAATCAGGAGTACCATTGTCACCAGTCATCAAAATTTTTTTAACACTACCAGTTTTGTACAAGTTAACAGCTCCTTGTACTCGGTCAGCTAACATTGGCGTGGGAGTACCATCGTCCCATACTCCGGCCCCAAAAACTATAGCAATAGGTTGCTCTGGCACTTCTTCCGGGTTTTTGTATCGATATTTGCTTGTCGCTATTCTGACATAAACGTTTAAAGCTAGAGGAATTAGTAGTATTGTTAATATTAAAACTAGAAAAATTAAGCGTTGATTGAGTAAAAATAATTTAGGTAACATAATTAAAAATAGGTTGTATATTTTAGGTGTTAGGTGTTATATCAAATCCTGATAAATAAACTTTTAATACAAGGTAAAATCAGGGATAAAAGCTTAGTATTAACTACTATCAGGCATCTTCAATCATCAAAATTAAAATCGATCATCGTATACCAATCATCCATTATTTACCGGAAAATTGTGGTTTAAATTATCCCATTTTAAGGGGATAATAAATATTTTTTTCCTGTTCATCAATCAATTACGTTTTCAAGGAGAGGTAATTAATAATTATTAATTGTTGAACCCTATTCCCTATTCCCTTTGTGTGCCAAACCAATTGCTTCAGAAATAGAATTTAATCCTCTTTCATCTAACTTTTGCAGTAATCCTTGGAGAATTTGTTTGACCATTCCCGGTCCTTGATAGACCCATCCTGTGTAAACTTGAATTAGACTTGCCCCCGCAGTAATTTTATCCCAAGCATCTTCTACAGTAAATATACCCCCTACACCAATAATTGGTAATTTTCCTTGAGTTTCTTGCCAGATAAATTTAATGATTTCTGTTGCTCTTTGAGTTAATGGTGCGCCACTAATTCCACCTGCTTCTTCAGTGACAAGTTTACCAGTTTTGGCAATAATTTTAGTTTTTAATTCATCACGGGAAATAGTTGTATTGGTGGCAATAATTCCAGAGATTTGATATTGTTTAATCAGGTCTAGTATTGAGGCGATCGCTTCTTTTTCTAAGTCTGGTGCAATCTTAACTAAAATTGGCTTAACACCTTTATTTTCTGCTTGTAAATCTGCTAAAATATTACTTAAGTTTTCAGTGTTTTGCAGGGAACGTAGCCCAGGAGTATTAGGAGAAGAAACATTGACTACAAAATAATCACCCCAATCTTTTAACAACTTAAAACTACCTAAATAATCGGTTGCTGCTGCCTCTAAAGAGGTTATCTTGGATTTACCAATATTTATACCATAAGGGAAAAAATTCGGATAAAAAGAATAATTATTCTCCTGTAATCTGAGAACCTCTGGAATATTTTTTCCTTGAGATTGTAATCTCATAGCTAAAGCAGCAGCACCTTGATTATTAAATCCCATTCTATTCAAAGCAGCTCGATCCATTGGCAAACGAAACAATCTTGGCTGAGGATTTCCCGGTTGTTGATGAAGAGTAACTGTACCAAGTTCAGCAAACCCAAAACCTAATTGAGGCCAGGCATTAATGGCCACACCATCTTTATCATATCCTGCAGCTAAACCCACGGGATTTTTAAAGTTTAATCCCCACAAAGTTTGTTCTAGGCGAATATCCTCAAAACATAAAGATTTTTGCATTATTGTCTGCAAGCTACTTATTAGTTTACTGGAGGAGTTAGTATCCATAAAACTGAGAATATTTAGAAGTTGATGATGTACCCATTCTGGATCAGCTTTTAATCCAGAAAATAGAGTCGGAAATATGACAGAACGATAAATATTTAACACTTGATTCTAAATAGTAGTTGACAATTAAAAACTAAAAATTAAAACTCAAATTTTTATCAGGTATAATCTTGGAATGACAAGACTCTTTTTGATCAAAGCACACTAATTAATTCTCGATCATCAATATATCATTTAGATCGAGTTAGCTGGAATACTAATGATAAATAAGGGAAACAGCAGTAAGAGTATAGATATGCAAGGTCTCAACAGGAGAATTTCATACAATCTCTTTTTCTCATCAGCAAAAACAAGATATTTTATTGATAACGGCTTATCTAAAGTTGATATTAAATCGTATTTACAGATTTAGCGGACAAAAAATTAATACTGATTAGTCAAAAATATTGAGAATATGATGTCCAGTTGAATGCTGATAAATAAACAGTAATAGGGGGTGCCGAATATGGGTTATGAGGGCAGAAATAAAACAAGAGACCATAGGAATAGAAAGTTTTTGACCACAAGCTAACTAATTAAGCTGACATACTATAATTTATTTCTTTTCTTCTCAAAATAACTATTAAATAATCAGGATAATCCATCGATGTTAAAAAAAAATGAAGCCGAAAAAAATCATAATAATCTGATTGCTTTAGAAAGCATAATTAGAGCAATTAGAGAAGAAGAAGATTTAGATTTTCTCATTAAAAAAGTCATAAATTATCTTCAGTCAGAATTTGATTATTGTTTGATTTGGGTCTGTTTGTACGATCGATTAGCAAATAAAATAGTAGGCAAAGGCGGAATTACTCCCAATGGTGAAATTTCTGCTCTCAAACAAAAATTCACCATAAGTCATGGAGATATATTAGAACAAGTATTAATGAAAAGAAAAGCAATTAAAGTCGCTGACTTAAGGGCAGAAAAGCAAGTTGGAGAATGGGTAAAAATAGCACAAACATATCATATTAAAGGTACAATTTTCTTTCCCATACATTACAAAGAAAAATGTTTTGGTATTGCCTTAATGGGTTCACAAGAGTGGGGAAGTTCTTTAGAATCAGAAGAAAAAGCACTACTATCTTTAATCTGGGGTGAACTAGGACAAACATTACAAAAAATAGAAAAAGAATGGCAACATCAACAAGCAAAACGACCTGATGAACCAATACTCTCATTACTATCTCAATTAGGAAAATTAACGACTTTAGATCAACGCCTCGAAACAGTTGTAGAAATAACTCATCAATTTTTACAGCCATCCCGCACAAATATTTACTGGTATTATCCCAATGGACGCTATTTTTGGCGTCGTGCGAGTAATCATCAAGTAATAGTAGAATGGAGCGACTTTAAACGTCCTGCTTCTGGCATTACATTGCAAGATTTAGGTAAATTCTATCATGTACTATTAGCAGGAAAAATTGTTTGCATTGGAGAATATTACACTTCTGTAGACAGCGATATTATTCGCAGATTAATCCGACAAATTAGAGCTGCTTCTGTATTAGCAGCACCAATTATCTTAGAAGACGAACTATTAGGATTTATTGCTGTAGAAGAACAACACAACCGTCCATGGCAAGATGATGAAAAAAACTATTTGCAAGGGGTAGGTCAACTGCTAGCTTTAACTTCTCCCCTCTCAGAAATGGAGGACAAAATTCGTCAAGCTAAACTAGACCAGACTTTAACTGCAGGCATCACTCGCGCTATTTACGGTGATGATGATTGGCAGAAAACCCTAAAAACAACGGCAGAAAAAATATCTCAGCGCTTAGGTGCTAAATATTTTATGTTGGCAATCCGCAACAGAGGGCAGTTTGAAGTTGTTTATCAAAATCATTCTACTCAAAGTCGAACAGTCAAAACTTCTCTACCCACCCTCAGCAAGGAGGATATGACCTTGCTAGGACGAAACACTGAAGTAGTAGGAATTGAAAATTGGTCAGAAAGTCATATATTGAATGCTTGGCAGGAAGATTTTGAGAAACTTGGAGTACGTTCTCTTCTGTTGTGCAGGACAATAGGAGCGGGGAAAAAGGAGCAAGAAGAATTTATTACAAAAAATCAAGGCGATCAATATAACCAACCCGAAGGACTCGTAATTATTGGTTATGAAACCCCTCGCACCTGGAATCGCAATGAACGAGAATTAGTCCAAATTGCCAGTCAACAGTTAGGTTTTCTCCTGCATCAAAGACATATTAATCAGCTCATAAACAAGCAGCAACAATATACGCAATATCTTCAGTCTGGTTTAACTGCTTTACAACCAACTACAATAATTCCAAATTCAACAAAAGTATTGATTAACTCTTCCAACTCCTTATTATTACAAGAAGTGAAAAATTTGGAACCAGTCGGAGAACTGAGTGTATTAGGAAATTTATCTCTAGACCGTCTAGAAGGAAACTTTCTCGAATTTATTGCTCAAGCAATTGTGGAAATAGCAGATCTCAACCCGCAAACTATTCCCCTAGTTGCTTTAATTACCTGGTATCCATTATCACAAACAGGTAGAGTTATGAGCTATAGTTATCCTGAGTGTCATATTACTAGCACTGATAAAATTTCGATTCCAGTTCGTACTGATTCTTGGATTCAACAAATAATTTCTACAAATGGTTGGTTGCATCTGAGTGTGAGTGATGTACCAGCAAAAACTTTACGGTGGCTCAATATTCTTGATAGCGGTCAGGTCGTAGCAACTGCTTTGCGTACTGCTATTGAACATCAACCGACGGGTATATTGTTAATTGCAGACCCTCACAAAATTTTATGGCAAAAAACAGAACTGCCACAACCACATTCTCCTACTGAAACTCTGAAAAATTTATTGACTCATTTGGTTTCTCAGTTTGCATGGTCGCGTCGCTATTTAATAGTAAAGACTGCTTTAGAATCTCAGCGAGAAGAACTAGAGTGGTTGAATTGGTATAAACAAAAGCGTTTAGAAGAACTTTACCGTACTGTTGGTTCTGGTTTTAAGCAGTTAAGTGAATTGCATTATACTCCATCAGAAAATCCTGCCCAACAAAAAAATGTATTGACAAATCTACGTTATCAGCAATTACTAAGGCAAATTGGCAATGTGTTATCGTCTACTACTTCATTATTGACACAAGAAAAATGGCATTTACAAGCAAATTTTGATGTTGTCTCTGTAGCTAATTTGTTGAGGCGATCGCTCATTCGCATTGATTCCCAAGTAAAAAAAAGACAACTGCAATTAGAAGTTCATCGGGAAGGAAATTTGAATATTTATGGAGATCTTATTAAATTAGAATTAGTTGTTTACGAGCTTTTGATTAGTGCCTGTAGTCGTTCTCAAACAGGAGGAAAAATCGATATTAAATGCCAAACTTTAGATGAAGAATGGCTTGAAATTTCTATTATTGATGCAGGTAAGATTAGCTCAAAATTAATTGCAGAATTTAACTCCGTTTCTATCCCAGATGTATTAGAACCTTCTCTCTTGGTTTCACCTCCAGGCAAGCATTTAATTATCTGTCGGCGACTAATTCAACAAATGGGAGGAGAGCTAGAGTTAAATTTACAAGAAAGTGGTTTAGTAGAAAGTAAGTTACTTTTACCCTTAGCTCACCTTTGATTTCTACAAATTTTTCCTCCCTTCTCTACAAAATTTGATATTTATATCATGTCCGTTTAATAGGGTGATAAAAAACTTTCTTTTCCTCTTCCTTCTTCTTCCCTACTGACACCTGACACCTGACACCTGACACCTTCATCATTATTTATAAGTATTTAACCGGACATGATATTATACCAAGTGTGAAAAAAGAATGTTACGAATAATAAGAGGAATAAAAAAACAAATGCAGGATATGTCCTTTGACAAAAAGAATGATTTTCGACCTGAAAAATGGTATTGAAGCTATTCATTCTGACTCGGTATTCCTAACTCCTGACTCCTAAGAAATATCCTAGCTATTTGTAGCAAATATTTATTAATTTGGTATTACTTATAATCCTGACAAGTGTTAAAATGAATTAAAATTAAAACTAATTACCATAATTGAAAAAGATCAATTCAGACTCTTTGGCCTGTTAGTAAAAATTAAAAATCTTAGCTATGACTGATAAATACCAAGCAAAAAATGTAGCTCAACTTATTTATACTACAGCTATTAGTGTAATTGAAGACTGTACCAGTAAAATTTTTTCTAATCTTTTAGATTCTCATATTATTCAGTTTCAAAGCAATTCAAATATTCTGAATGCCACAGAGAGCCAACAACTAAAAGCAGCAATTGAACAGTTATATAGTAATTATAAAATACAGCCAATATTACCATTACACATTGCCAATATAGATTTTATTCTTGGTCGAGAAGAGTATGCTAATCATCAAATAAAGCAAGGATTAAATAAGTTTAAAAATAGCCTATTAATCTGGGAAAAAAGTACAAAAAATTTACCAGGGGAAGCAGTCACTCAACAAATCAATGAAAGATTAGAAAAAATAGGAATTGTCCTCTTTTATATCGGATTATGTTATGAGCATCAAGGCAATTTAAACATTCCAGTAGAACAAAAAAATAATTATTGGCAACAAGCACAAAATAATTTTCAGCAAAGCCTAGATTTATTTGCTCAAATAGACCGACAAGAATTAGTAGCTAAATTTATCATTCAGCAAGGTGAAGTTCTGAAAAAATTAGAAGCATGGAGCGATTTATACAAGCTTGCTCAACGCGCTTTAGAACTACATTTAACTTACGGTACAGAAGAGCAAATTGCTCAAGATTACGGATTTTTGGCTGAGGCAGCAATGCACGAGTCAAAATGGGACCATGCTAGTCAATTAGCAGAATTAGCAGTTGCCATTCAAAATCAATCTATGGGAAATCCTGTAGAAATTGCACAATATGAGAATTCTTATTTCTCAATTTTAAGTGAATCTCAAAGTAATTTAGAAGAGTGGCAAGCTACTGTTAATCAACTAGAAAAAGCGCGACAACAAACAAGCCCCCATCATAATTTACACTCTTATATTTCCATACTAAAAGCATTAAAAAAACTTTATTTTGACCAAGACAAATATGGAAAATCTGCCAGAATCAAAGAAGAAAAATTACGACTTGAGCATCAATATGGATTAAAGGCTTTTATAGGAATAAATCCATTACAACCACAACAAAAATCTGATAATAGTCCGATAATTCCTAGAGAAATTAAAACTTCCGGTCGTCTAGAAGACGTGAATAATTTAGTGGCAAGAATCAAAAGCCAGAACCATAAACTAATAATTATACATGGTGTCTCTGGTGTGGGTAAAAGTTCTTTAATTAATTCTGGGTTAATACCTACTCTACTCGCAGAAAATTCAGAAGATAATCAAGCAATTTCACTCATACCACTACGAGTCTATACAGATTGGATGAGAAATTCTGACTCTGCAACTTGGAATCTAGAATATGTACTAGAAACATTGCGTAAAAAACATCAAAAAAATAATTTAAAAGTATTAATTTTAGACCAGTTTGAAGAGTTATTTACTGTCTGTCCCAAACCAGCTCAAAGACTACCACTTTATAAATTTTTATATGACTGTTTAAGCTTGAATTTTGTCAAAGTAGTTTTATCTATCCAAACAGATTACTTACATTACTTATTAGAATGCGACCGCCTGACAAACTTAGAAGCAGTAATTAACTATCAAATTTTATCTAAGGAAATTCTTTACTACATAAGTAATTTTGAGCCAAATCATAGTCAAGAAATTATCAAAAACTTAATTGAACCTGCTCAATTAAATTGGGAGCCAGATTTAATTTCTCAAGTAGTAAAAGATTTAAGTTCAGCAGATAATACAGTAAGTCCGATAGAATTGCAAGTAGTAGGCACTGAACTTCAAGAAGAAGCAATTACAACTGTTGAAGCATACCATAAATTAGGAGATAATCCTATCAAAAAACTCACAATAAATTTTTTAGATGGAGTAATAAAAGATTGTGGCTTTCTGAACGGACGAACAGCAATATCTGTCTTATACTTATTAACAAATGAACATGGTACTCGCCCTCTAAAAACTCATGCTGAATTAGCATCAGAGTTATTAATGCAACGCCATAAACTAGATTTAGTTTTAGATGTATTAGTTGCTCGAGGATTAATTTTACTGCTGCCAGATTTACCGCAAGATAGCTATCAATTAGCTCATAATTATTTAATTCCTTTAGTTCGAGCACAGAAACAGGAAGGAGAAAAATCAATTTCTGAATTTGAATTTGAAAGAGATATGATGTAATAGATATCTTCTACAAAATAGGAAGTAGGGAGTAGGGGAGTAGGGAGTAGGGGAGTAGGGGAGTAGGGGAGTAGGGAGTAATTATAGAATTATCAACATACTATTATATAACTTATATAACTGGGTTCTATATGATAACTGAAATGACAAGATATAATTAGGGCTTGCTGATTAAATCTAAAAGTATTTACAGATAAAGCTTTTAGCCTTTTTGAAGTCGAATTGCAGTGCCTGGGAATCAGCTCTTCACGCTCAAAAAGGAGCGTATTTTAGGCTCATAGTTGGGCAGAAAAATCTAGGGACAAAACTTAGCTCCTACCTCCTCGCTCATTCCTATTTCTCCTGTCTCCTGTCTTCTACCCTCACCCATAAGACTTTTTCAGCAAACCCTAATTATTTATCTTAACTTCATTTTTAACTCAGTTAAATTTAAGGTATGTACAGCATTCTTAAAACTGAAAATATTGTAATTTTACAAAATAAAAATAAAGTAGGTTCAACAATTAATTGTTAATTATTAATTGTTCATTATTACCTCTTCTTATAAATAAGAGGATTGGCTAAAAGGATTTTTTTTATTTTCTTGGTTGATTGAATCTGGCGAGGAGACTTCACCACCCCTCGACCGCTTTTTTCTCTATGAATGGAGAGGCTTTATACCTTAATTTTTAGGTAAAAATCCTGATAATTCTCAAGAAAATATTCCAATTATAGTATAAATAAACGTAAGCATTCAGCCGTCAGTTATTAGCTATCAGCAGTATAAGTATTCAAGCGGACGATATTACTTCTTCCTTCTTCTTCCTTCTTCCTTCTTCTTTCCTTATTGAATTATGAAAAAAGTAGCTAAAATAATTCTCAATACTGCTTTATTTGCTAGCTTGGGTTTGAGTTCTATAGTCTTACAAGCAGGTAGCTGGAATAACTTTAAACTTCGCTATTTTAATCTCACACAATATCTCAATAATCAAGATAGAGAACTCCAAGATATTCAAGCACAAAATCTCGACCCTCAGAAATATAGTCGAATTAATTTAGCTGAACTTTTGAATGGCGGACCGCCAAAAAATGGTATTCCTTCTATTGATAATCCGAAATTTGATACGGCGACAACAACACCTTTTCCCACTAATGAAACAGTAATTGGTATAGAAATAAACGGTGAAGCTGTTGCTTATCCTTTTGGCATTATGAATTGGCATGAAATTGTTAATGATACAGTAGGAGGAATGAATATTACTGTTTCTTATTGCCCTCTTTGTGACACTATAATCGCATTTGAACGTGGCAATACAACTTATGGAGTTTCTGGCAAACTTTATCAAAGTTGTTTAGTTATGTATGACCGCTCTAATAGTACTCTTTATTCTCAACCTTGGGCTATTGGTATTCTTGGTCAGAATGTTAACAGTAATTTGAATAGAATTTCTGCTATTAAAACTACTCTAGAAAATTGGTTAGCAGTGTATCCTAATAGTAAGATTTTATCTACAAAAACAGGTTATAAACGTGACTATTTTAACTATCCTTATGGCAGTTACTATACCGATAAAATGTTGATTTTTCCAGTCAGAAATCAAGCACAACTTAACCAACATCCCAAGGCTATTATTAGCTATGTTTGGGAAGCAGACCGAGAAACACCTGAAAATTATTTCTCAGGTAGTAGTGTTCAGTTTTTACATTCAGAAATTAAGCAACTAAAAGAAAAAATTGTAGAGTTTAATAGGCGAAAAATACGCGCTAAATGGGACAGTCAAATGCAAACCGTTATTGTTGAAGAATTCGATGGTACAACTATCCCTAGTTCCACCGCTTTTGCTTTTGTTTATCCAGCATTTTTTCCACAAGTCCAGTAGGGTGTGTTAGCGACAGCGTAACGCACCGTCAATAGTCCAGTAGTGGACTGTTTCACTAAAATAGTGCATTAGCCTTTTTCGTAATCATCCCATCATATCAAATCCGGTTAAACAGCCATAGAATTGTTAAGTTAGGAGGAGTCAACCCACCCCTAACCCCTCCGGTGGAGGGGAAGTCAGGAGTCAGGAGTCAGGAGGAGAAAAAATTACAAAAATAAACGTAGTTATGGCGATTGAAGATTTTTTTTATGTCCAATTAAACGGATTTGAGATCACACCCTCACCTCATTCCCCCACCCCCCCCATTTTCTATTGCACCATTTTAGATTTGTCGGTCCAGTAGAGTGTATTAGCGGTAGGGTTAGGGGGGGTTCCCTCCCTGTAGGGACGTTGCATACAACGTCCCTACTACTCAATAAAATGTAGAAAAGTTTTTGAGAAATGATATCAGTAGAGAATACTAAACCCTAAGCTGCAAAAAGTCACGGAAACTCCAATGATACAAACTATAACAAATTTCTCCCCCAATTTCTTGCCAATGTAAAAATTCCAACCAACTTTCCAGCACTTCTTCCACATCATATTCATCCACATCTATGAATTGAGCTATAGTCTCCACGGAAACTGCTTTTTCTTGCTCAACTAACACTCTCAGCACTTCTAACTCAATTTCTGACAAACCGTCACCTGCCATTTTTGGCCACAAACTGTGGTAATATTCCTCTAAACCTGCCGTAGAGAAGTCCCAAGGGCGAATGCCATTCGCCCCCTCTTCCCCCTCTTCCCCCTCTTCCCACACTCCTACAACAGTAGGGGGGATACCACCCAACACCCGACTCAAATACATAAAATTATTCCCGCTTGCAGCCACCAACTTTCGTCAAAATTCCAATCTGGATAAGGGCGAAATTCTGGAGATTTAGTCCGCTTTGCCACACGAATAAAAACTTGACCAAACTCTTCTAATTCTGACCGAATATTAATCTGGGATTCTTTTATTTCATCCCCAAAGCATAAGATTCAATAAAATCATCAACCTTATTCCAGAAACTGATAGGAGAATTAGCAGAATAGGCACTCCAAAAATCATTTTTTATTTGTTTCTCCCGAAAAAGCTTCAAAATTGCCTCATCCTTACCAACACCATATTCCACCAAAGCATAAATATAAACCCCATCAACATCTTTCGGAGGTTGTGTGGGGTCAAGCTTTAATTTTTTTAAAGTATTAACAACAAGTTCATTTCGTTGAGCTGCATCGATCGCTTGAGGAACAGCAGATTTAGCAGCATTAATAATCGTTTTAACAATATTATCTAACATAAATTAGACCTCAAATTAGGAATAGCAAATCGAATGCAGAAAATTTTTTCTAGGATTTTTCAATTAGACCTAGAGCAAAGTTTAAGAGTTCCACCCGTTTTTCTTCCGAAAGGAAATTAATCAAAGCAGTAACTTTATCGGTTGTAGTTAACCATTGCTTAGTTTGAGCTTGCCAAACAACCATAAATTCATTGGCTAATAGCTTAAATCTATCGTAAGCATTCTGTATTGTTAGCTATAGTAATCCTAAATATGTCGTAACAAATCAAAAAGTAAATCAAAAAACTGAAACTCCCACCTGTTGCCTGTTGCCTGTTGCCTGTTGCCTAAAAAGCAGTAAGATTTTTGACACGAATAAAATAGGATTGCTATATCAGCTATCAGTTTCATTTAACCGTTAACTGATAACTGATAACTTAAATTACCAATATTTTTGAGAGCTGCTAAAACTTGCTCTAATTCATTTTCTTTCTCAATAGACAAAGCATAAGAACGACTATATATAGGAACATTTGCTTTTTGAAGTTTAACAAAAACAAACTCTCTACCATTAAGCAAAAAAGCAAACGTTGGGCGATGATTTTGGGAATTTTTCAACATATAAACTAAAGCTTGAGGTAGAGCTGCCGTAACATCAAATTTAGTCTTTTTGGATTCAATAACCAATATCCAAAATCTCTGTTGCAGAACTAAAACATCTATTCTACCTCTAACAATTAAATCATTATCTTCATCAGAAATTTCCACAGAAGTTTCAGTTATTATCGAAAAGGGAGGTTTAAAAAATCCAGCTAAATCTAGTAAAGGTGCTAAAATAACCAATTTGACTCCCTCTTCCAATAAAGGGCGACGATTAACTAAATTAAAATAGTTACTTCTAACTCTTTCTAAACTGCGTTTTTCTTCATCAGTTACAGAAGGTAAATTGTCTTGCCATTCCCGAAAAAATTGACTATCAGTTGTTAGTTGAAGTTCAAAGTTTTCTTGTAATTCTTCTAGAGTAATATCCTGAGCTTGAACAGTTTAAACCATAATAAATCATTGCTTTTAGGAAACAGGGAATAGGGAATAGGGAATAGGAAATAGGGACATAGAATAGAAATAAAGAGATAGTAACTGGTTAGTTTAGGGTCATTCTAATTCCACCAAACAAAAATATGAGTGTCCAAAACAATCATAAAACCTCTTCACAACAATTCTCCATATCCCAGTCTTCTATAGGAATAGCTGATTCTTGGGGAGCAGCATAGTGTAGATATGACTGCTTATTTGTCTAATGGATTAGAAGGATATTCTTGTTTAAATTCACTAATACTAACAAGTCCAGCCAGCTTATTTTGAATAACTTCATTCTCCTGACTCCTGACTCCTGACTCCTTTCTTACAAAACTCCCTTAGAACTAGGAATTTCCCCAACTCGCCTGGGGTCAATTTCCGTAGCCATCCGTAGAGAACGAGCAAAAGCTTTAAACCCTGCCTCAATAATATGATGAGAATTAATTCCAGCCAACTGTCGAATATGCAAAGTCATCAAACTATTATTTGCCACAGCCACAAAAAATTCCCGCACTAACTGAGTATCATAAGTACCAACCCGTTGAGTAGGCATTTCCAAACCATAACTCAAATGTGGACGACCAGAAAAGTCCAAGGCCACCTGAACCAATGCCTCATCCAAAGGAGCCAAAAAATGACCAAAACGCACAATACCCTTGCGATCGCCCAACGCCTGCTTTAAAGCCTGGCCCAAAGTAATCCCCACATCCTCATTAGTATGATGGTCATCAATTTCAATATCCCCCACAGCATGAACTTCCAAATCAATCAGTCCATGAGAAGAAATTTGATGCAACATATGGTCTAAAAAAGGAATCCCAGTATTAGCCTTACAATTACCCACACCATCAAGATTAAGAGTAACAGTTACATCAGTTTCCCCAGTCGTCCGTTTCACCGAAGCAACTCTGGCAGGCAAATTCAGTTTTGCTGGAGTAGATGAAGAATGGCGATCGCTTATCTGCATAATAAAAATATCAATATAAATTTTGAATTTTAATTTTTCACAGGTAGGTTGAGAATGATGAAAAATATCAAATGACAGTCCAGTAGGGTGCGTTAGGCGCTTACCACAAACTACCATTGAACTGTCAAATATTAGGTTGCGCCGTAACGCACCGTTGAGAAGTCTAGTCCAGTAGTGGAAGGACATACCTAAAATGGTGCGTGACGACGGATTACTGAATCCCTTTCATAGTCTAAATTTAAGCCGTCTAACGCACCCTACCAATTTGGCTATCCTTAACTTTTGACTTTTGAATTTTGAATTTTGACTTAAAAATCACATTCCCATAATTTCATAACCAGCATCCACATAAATAACCTGACCAGTAATGCCACTTGCCAGATCGCTACATAAAAAAGCAGCAGTATTACCAACTTCAATTTGAGTCACAGTCCGACGTAATGGAGCTATCTGTTCCACATGATGAATCATATCCTTAATACCTCCCACTGCCGAAGAAGCCAAAGTTTTAATTGGACCAGCAGAAATAGCATTAACCCGAATATTTTTCTGACCAAGTTCCGCAGCTAAATAACGAACATTCATTTCCAAAGCAGACTTAGCAATGCCCATCACATTATAATTAGGAACTACCCGCACGCCCCCTAAATAAGTGAGAGTGACAATACTTCCTCCTTCAGTCATCAGTTCCTTCGCCTCAGAACTCAAATCAATCAGAGAATAAGAACTAATTTCCAAAGCACGAGTAAAACCTTCACGAGTAGTATTACTAAAATCCCCAGATAATTCCTCCTTACCAGCAAAGGCCAAACAATGAATCAAAATATCCAACTTACCCCATTTTTCCCCTACTCCAGCAAAAGTAGCCTTCACCTGTTCGTCGTCCTGAACATTACAGGGTAAATATAAAGAAGGACTCAAAGGTTCTACCAATTCCCAAACCTTCTTTTCAAATCTACCCTTATCATCCGGGAGAAAAGTGACCCCCAAATTTGCTCCTGCTTTGTGGAGTTGTTGAGCAATTCCCCACGCAATAGAACGATTATTCGCAATACCTGTTACTAGAGCATTTTTTCCTGTTAAATCTAACATAATACCTTGATTTATTGAGAAACTATAGTAAAATTTTCAATCAAATAATAAAGTCTAAAATTTAATTTCATACTTAGAAGCTATAATACATAGCATCTTTGACATTAGGCAAATTTATAGATAATATTAGCACCTATGGCCATAATGAGAAATTGAATTTCTCGGTTTCACTGCCCTAATATATATGAATATAAAAGTAAAGTAAGTATTAAATATATTAAATATATATATAGCAATATGTAGAAACTTAATAGTATATTTCAGGAACTGAGCTATTAAGGTTAAGAGACGTTTAGTTAGTTATTAGAGAGTAAGGAAATTGGTCGTGACGCATGATAGACCGCTAGCAGCAGTTTTCCGTAATATATCTGGTGGGTCATATCCGCCAGTTGTAGAAACTTTTGAACGGGGCAAGACAATATTTTTTCCAGGAGACCCTGCAGAGCGCGTCTACGTTCTAATTAAAGGCGCAGTGAAGCTATCGAGGGTGTATGAAGCAGGAGATGAAATTACAGTGGCCTTACTCCGGGAAAATAGTGTATTTGGAGTATTGTCTCTAATTACAGGCCATAAGTCTGACCGTTTCTACCATGCAGTAGCTTTTACCCCTGTAGAATTAATATCTGTGCCAATTGACCAGGTGGAGAAAGCTCTCAGAGAAGATCCAGATTTGTCAGTTGTTTTATTACGTGGACTTTCATCTCGAATCTTACAGACAGAGATGATGATTGAAACTTTGGCACACCGGGATATGGGGTCTAGACTGGTTAGCTTTTTATTAATCCTTTGTCGAGATTTTGGAGTTCCTAGCAAAGATGGGATTACCATAGACTTGAAATTGTCTCACCAAGCAATTGCAGAAGCAATTGGGTCAACAAGGGTGACAGTTACTCGTCTGCTTGGAGACCTTCGGCAAGATGGAATGATATCTATTCACAAGAAGAAAATTACAGTACATAACCCAGTGGCTTTAAGTCAACAATTTACCTGATTTAGAGACACAAATATCTGTAAAAATCAAGATGAAATAACTGCTGAGGGTAAACTAAAAAAATTTTATAATGGCAATCTGAGGAGATAATACTATTTTCTCTTAAAATAAAATATTAATTAAGTAAAGAGATTGCCTTATAGAAACCAGAGAATTTTATATTTAAGAGAATTTTATATTTAATAGCTAGTCAAATAAATAATTACTGTCTATAATTTTTGATATTAGGCATATAGTCTGAGATAATAAACTAAAGGCAACCTCATAATTAAATTACTACCAGCAGCCATTAATGACCGCCGGTATTATCTTAGTATTAGCAATTCTGGTGCTAGGCGGTGTAATCGCTACTATTAGCGATCGCCTAGGTACAAAAGTAGGTAAAGCAAGACTACGACTTTTTAATCTTAGGCCCCGCGATACTGCCGCATTGGTCACCATGGTCACTGGCAGTATTCTTTCAGCTTTAACTTTAGCTATCCTATTTGCAACTAGCAAACCATTAAGAAAAGGTGTTTTCAGAATAGATGAAATCCAAACCAAACTTAATGAAACTCGCAAGGAAGTGACAAAAGCTGAATTTGAAACCACCCGAATCAAAAATGAATTACAAAAAGCAAGAGCTGATTTAGAATTAGCTCTAACTCAATTGAATCAAGTTAATCAGTCTTTGGATAAAGCTTTAGTCCAAAAAGCAGAAACAGAATCCCAACTCAAAATAACCAAAGAGCAATTAAATCAAGTTCAAGCAGTAAAAATCCGTACTCAAGAAGAACTTAGGCAAGTTCAAAAAGCAAAAGCTAGAACTGAAGCCGAACTTAATTTAACTCAAAACCAACTGAATAGTATAGTACAACAAAAAGAAATCCTGAGACAAGAAATTGAACAAATGCAAATAGAGCGTCAAAAAATATTAAAAGATTAAAAATATAGCATTTTATAGCAGAAGGAAGAAGGAAGAAGGAAGAAGGAAGAAGGAAAAGTATTACTTTGTCTGAGTTTTAAACTTTTGAACTGTCCTAACCTTTCCTTCGACTGCTATACCTTGCCTTTTATGTACTCCCTAAAAAAAATTACATTATGAATAATTAAGGTTTAAAGCATTTTTTTTATAGAAAAAATAATATTAAATCCGGTTACCACCACCCTTATTTTAGTAGATAAAATTTTTTATATAATATGGAATTTAGTTAACTACTATAAAGGGGTTGTGTTCAATAATTGATAATTGATAATTACCTCTACCTAAAAGGAAGAGGATTTAATCAAAGGAAAATTTTTTCTTGTTTCTCCTTAAAAGGAGAGGGTTTAAATCTTAATTATTCGGTAATCACATTAAGTATAAAAAAACTGTTCGCCAATCCGATAATTTTCAGGATAAGTAATTATTAATTGTTAATTATTAATTGCTTAATTTCTGCAACTGAGAAAAGCTACAACAACAAGTAAAATTTAAATAAAAAAGATTAATCTAGTCAGCAAATAAAGATATCCAAACATGATTTTAGGATTTGACCCAGGTAGCCAAAAGTGTGGTATTGCACTTATGGATAGAGAAAAAAAACTACACTACCACCAAGTTATAGAATCTCTAGAAGTTGTCAAAACAATTAAAAACTTATATCAAAAGTTTGACATTGATTTAATAGTGATTGGCGACCAAACCACCTCAAAAATTTGGAAACAAAGCCTCACAAAAATCATTTCAAAAACAGTACCAATAATCAAAATAGATGAACGTTATTCTAGTTTAGAAGCTCGCGATCGCTATTGGCAAATGTATCCTCCTCAAGGTATTTTTCGTCTAATTCCTTTAGGAATGAGAATTCCACCTAAACCAGTAGATGATATTGTCGCGATAATTTTGATAGAAAGATACTTAAAAAATGACTCACTCTATAGCAGGGCTATTTCATTCTAAACTTTGCCATTTTGTGTATTGACGAAATAACGTTATTTCAAACTTTAGGAAATTTATTTTTCGCTGTCTGAAAATCAATAAATTCATTTTTTCTTGATTTGAAAGATTAACTGATACCAATTTGAAAAAACCTACGGTTTTGATTTTTCAGCGTTTGAAACAACCTAAACTCGTTAGAGAATTTATGTCATACTTCAAATTATCTAGGAAAATTCTAGATTTTACACAGCTTGAAACTATTGCTTGGTAAGCTTTTCAATATAAGCGTAGGTTTCTGTTCAAATGCCCCCGCTCATCCTATAAAAACATCGCTGAGTTGTTCCTTAAATTGCTCAATCCATTCATAAATTTCACTGAGAGTCGTTTTGGCATCTCTTTGGGGTTGCCATCCAGTAGCGGCCATAACTTTGCGGGAGTCTGTAACAAAAATAGGAACATCTCCAGGGCGAGTTTCGGGAACGGGAGTAATGGAAATCTGATGCCCGGTAATTTCCTGACAAAGCTCGGTAGTTTCATGCAGTGAAAGGGTGTTAATGGCTCCCCCACCCACGTTAAAAGTCTGTCCTTTCAACTCCTCCAAACTGTGAATTTGTAAGTCAATTAAGTCTAGTAAATCGGCCAGATGCAAGAAGTCTCTAACCTGTTTGCCTGTACCGCCATAGCCGATATATTTCAATGGTTTCAGGAAATAGTGACAGGCCATCCATAGAGCAAATACTCCCTGATCGACCTTGCCCATCTGCCAGGGACCAGTTAGCACTCCACAGCGATTAATTAAGGTCCTCATGGAGTAGGCATTGGCATATTCAGCGATTAGTAATTCTGATGCCAGCTTGGTTGAGCCGTAGAGAGAGCGCGCTTTATCTAAAGGAAATTCTTCGGAAATTCCCTGACTGGATGCCCCCTGTAAAGGCTGTTGTTCCATCAGTTGAAAGCGGGTTTCTGTTTCGGTAAACTTTAGAGCCTTCAGATAAGCAATGGGATCAACCCGACTGGTAGATAGAAAAATAAAATCTGCCTCAGTTTGCCGAGCTAATTCCAAGCAGTTAATCGTTCCTACTAGATTCGTTTGCAGCACATAGCCTGGAGAAGCATATCCTGCCAAAACTGATGGCTCCGCCGAACACTCTAAAATTAAATCGGGTTGTAGTGCCGTTGGTTCCAGATATTCGGCATTTCGCACATCACCATGCACAAACTCAATTCCTGCTTGCTTTAGCCGAGATCAATTTAATTCTGAACCGTACGAAAAAAACTGTAGAAAATCGTGACAGCTTTTATCTTAATATTGGATTAACCAATACAGGCTGTACGGCACAGCTCACTATTCCCTCGGCAGTAAATGCCTCTGGGAATTTCTTTCTAATTATTTGAAGACTGCCGTTGATATCAGCATTAATCACTTTACCTGTTCCACTTCTAAACAAACCGCGTTTGACTCGTTTTCCCACATAATTCTCATGGCACCTGGGCAATTCTAAATCAAGTGCAGAAGTTTTACTGGTGTAACTTTCTTCTGTCTCCATAACTTTGATACCAGCAAGTTCACATTTATAAGTTATCTGTTGAATTAGCTTAGAGTGTGGTATTTGGGTAAAGTTTTGATTGTTTTTTTGCCTATATTTGCACCTTGTTTCCAGTTATCATTTTTTCCTATGACTACAGTACCAATATTATTTGTGGTTAAATACTCAACCACTAA
Organism: Okeania sp. SIO1H4; assembly: GCF_010672695.1. Classification (NCBI taxonomy): domain Bacteria; kingdom Bacillati; phylum Cyanobacteriota; class Cyanophyceae; order Oscillatoriales; family Microcoleaceae; genus Okeania; species Okeania sp. SIO1H4. Next base: position 13,940 of record NZ_JAAHGB010000043.1, on the reverse strand, counting down.
GAAACTGGTGTTATGCAGATAATTCTCCACAAAACGATTTCGATGATAACTCAATGCTTCAATCTTACGACTGGTTTTTCTGTTGCCTTTGAGATGACTTTGGTACTTAGCTTTACGCTTGTTATATAATTGATTGACACTTTTTAGTGGCTTCCCGTTAATCAGCAGTGGTTTGACACCAGGCTTATTTGTAGATAGAGCAACTAATCGGTCAATTCCTAAGTCTATTCCGGCTACATATCTTGAGTTTATTTGTGGCTGAAGAGTTTTTTCATACACTACTTCAATTATATAGCAGCTAGTAGCAGGTACTATCCTAACTTCGATTACAGTATCCACAACTACAGGTATTTTGATATCACTCATGGATAAGTGACAAATACCATTTTTTAAACTTGCTCTATAGACTGATTCCTTTGAATATATAACTACATTTCTACCTTGGGTTTTGTCCTTATATTTGGGTATTTTGGGCTTACCCAAAAACTTCCCTGGATGTTTTGACCATTCTCCCATTGCCTGAAAATAACTACGCCAAGTGGCCACCAAGCATTTGATTATTTGTTTTGATACTTTAGTTGGTAATGCTCTATAAGCATCGCTATCTTTGGTGGCGTGGTACAGTTTAGTTAAATCCAGGCTTTTTGAGGACTGGAAAAAATGCTGACGACAATAATAATTAGCCAAATCATACAAGTTTTTCGACTTAAAGGCTAATTCATCACAAACTCGCCAAAAGTTATGTGTTCGGTTAATAATATGTCTATCAACAAGTCGCATTCACTTATTCGCTTTTTTGATAATTTATTGTTACCTATTTAATATTACAACAATGAGTGTAAATTTTACAACTATTTTCTACGGTTTAAGTTTAACAGTTAATCACCCCGACGCTTCAAGTTATCTAGAGCCGTAATTTGCCACTCTGGATAGCGTTGAGCAAGTCCCAGACCAAGTGATATGCCCACAAAACCTGCTCCTCCGGTAATTAAAACTCTTTTACTCATTAGGTTAATCGTAACAAAAACTCTCTTTGTTTAACTTATCACCAATTTCGATCGTAACAAAAACTCTCTTTGTTTAACTTATCACCAATGTCCTCTAAGTCTTGAGGCTCAATTTTGAATACTAAGTGACTGTAGGCAACGTGATCCACAGGTTTTTTATTCTCTCTTAGCCATTGAAAATTTTTTGGATTGGTCGTAATACCTAATAGTTGATTGGCTCCAACCACAACTAAATCGGCTTGAAACTTTTGAGGATTAACTTCTTCTTGATTGGCTCCACGCACAACTAAATCGACTTGAAACTTTTGAGGATTAACTTCTTGTTTTAGCTTTTTCCTACGACATCTCATATATTTTGCATCAGGATTTCTTTCAAGATACTGTTCTAAATAAATCCAATTTTGACCCCAGTCTAAGTTAGAGTCGGCAAGGATTGTGTAGGCCATTTTTCGGTCTAGCAGCAATTCATTAAAGTATGATAGGTAATGAGGAAAATAAGAAATATTAGAAATTAATAAATAAGCGACAAGACTAGTTACAAAAATCCGATATCGATTTCTTAATGCTGTCCAGGCTACTGCTAATCGGCTAGAGAAAACGAAGAGAAATGGGAAAATCATCAGGATGTATCGAATACCAATCTGAGCAGTGGTAAAACTGAAAGCAATGAAAAAAAATAGAGAGGGGATGATTAAGAAAGCTTCATTTTGCCAAAAATTCATTCGATGTCTATATCGAAGCAGGCTGACAACAGCCATAAATAGAAGTAGTTGAGTGGCAATAGGCACTTTGTAAAGGAAAGCAATGATAAAGTATTCCTTAAAGCCCTTCATTTCACCATTCTCTAAGCCTAATCTACCCATTAGATAAGTAGGACCATTGCCAAAAGCTGTTTCTTGTTTGTATTTACCCATATCTAGTCCCGAGAGGTAAGCATAGGGAACTGGAACAGGTAAAGCTCTCAACAATGGTGAACTAGCTTGTAATGAAGTGAAAGCTCTACTTGCAAACTGATAATCCCCTAGCTTTGTAAAAGTTTTTTCAAAGGAAAAACCAATATTAATGATTAGGATTGTCGTAAATAAAAGCAAGATTGTATAAGTACAAAACTGTTTGATGCCTGACAGAATAATCTTGAATTTTTTCGTTCGGATTAGATTCAAAATGGTTGGGCTGTAAAAGCCAATGGTTAAAATAAAATAGATGGGCAATAAATAAACTGCGGTGTAACGCGAGATTTGGGCAATACCAAACGTAATCATGATAGCAAGACTTCAATTAGCTCCTCTTTATTGCCTAAATGCTCAAAGAAGTTGGAAACAAATATCCTATCAAAGCGTTTATTAATTTTTTCTTGCTTGTTTAAGTCTAAAATATTGAGATTGAGAACATGGACATCAGGATTGGCGAATGTTTTAGAGTCAGGATTGAGATCGATTAAGTATTTTTCTCTTGCTTGAATATGATTGATAAACTCACCATATCCTCCCCCGATATCTAAAACGTCTGCTTCTTTGCCCAGATGCTTTTGCAGAAATTCCTTGATTAATACTTTCCACAAGGCGACTTTGGCTTTTCTCTGTTGATAGTTAAAACGATTAGAGTAAAGCTTTTTTAGGTATTCTTCTTGTCTGAGCGCTCTGTTATCTGCAATCATAATTCTTCTAGTTAGCGAATTTTATTCTGGATTGCTATTTGAGGTTGCTTGCACACATAGTCTCCTCTGGAGAGATGTTTTTCTAGCCAGATATAAAGCACAATAAACAAGTATCGGCTTCCCATCTCTTTCAGCTTTAACTTGGATAATCCCGTAGTGCGGTTGCGCCAAGTAATGGGCATGGTTGTGTAGGAATATTGCCGTGCGATCGCCTTAAGGGGCATTTCTACCGTTAAGTTAAAGTGGTGAGACAGCAGGGGAGAAATTCCTTCAATTACTTCTCGCCGGTAAGCTTTAAAGGCATTGGTAGTATCATTGAACTTTAAGCCAAAGAGAACTGAAATGAATAAATTGGCGAGGCGGTTCACCATTAACTTGTGGGTGGGGTAGTCAATAACTTTACCTCCCCTGATAAACCTAAAACCGAACACGCAATCGTAGCCTTCTTGCAGCTTGTAATAGTAATCTACAATATTTTCTGGCGCATCCGAACTATCTGCCATCACGATGGCTACCCCGTCTCCTAGAAAATTCTCTAAACCGCAGCGAATGGCAAAGCCAAAGCCGTTAGGGTAATAGTTATTAATGTAGCGCACCTTGCTGTTTTGAGCACTTAGCTGCCTTAACAAGGCTTCCGTGCGATCGCGACTGTTGTCATTGACCACCAAAATTTCGTAAGCAATCTTTTCTGCTTCTAGAAGTTGGCTGATAGATTGAACGGTGGTTACAATGCAACCTTCTTCGTTGTGAGCCGGAATCACAATGGAGAAAACCTTAATCCTTTTGGATGTTTCCGCTCGTGGTGGTTTTGGTAAAGAACAGCTATGGGCCAGTGCCGGAGCCAATCCCTCTGGGTAATAGATTTCTGAGGAAAAATCTGCTTGTCGCTGAGCATGAGAATGTTTAACCGGAGTTTTAAAGACTAAGTTATCGCTAATTACATAGTTAAGAGTAGCATTGATTAATACCCCAACTAAGGTATTAATTGCGTAATTAACCCCCCACCAATCTAAGAGAGGAAAGACCAAGAATATACGAGCCACCACAGCAGTTCCTGCAGAAACATGGTAGAGGGGAAGTTGTCGCCAGAAAACTTCTCTAAATGTCCAACTGCCCCCCGGCCAAACCCAAATCCGATAGACAAAAAAACTAAATAAAAGTGAAAGTTCGATTGCTATTAGATTAGCGACATTGTCATAGCTGTGGATGTTGTCGCGTACCTGCTTGCCTTTATAGCCGTAGATTTGATAAGGCTCTCCGGTGATGGTACATTTCATTAAGTTAAGATAGAAAGCCATGCAATTTAGTTCCCGAGTGACTTTGCCCAGTTAAACATCCGTTCTTAGAAACCTATGATTATCTATATAAATCTATGATTTTCTATAAATAATCTGTTCTATTCTTGCTTCAATCTGGCAACGTCGGCGTTATCCAGTCCACAAGCTGTCACGGTCGTTCGCGTTAGCGTTGCGGAGCAAACTGACCGCCATAGCTAAATTTAACGCTGCATTTAAGTCTCGATCACAGCTAAAATTGCAGTGTTCACAGTTGAATACAGGCTCCGATAAAGACAGAGACTCTTTAACAGTTCCACACCTACTGCAGGTTTTAGAACTAGGAAACCATCTATCCACAATGGTTAAGGATGAACCATATAACTCACACTTGTACTCTAGCTGTCTACGAAACTCATAAAAACCCATATCACCAACAGCCTTAGCTAGCTTGTGATTAGCCATCATACCTGATACATTAAGGTCTTCTATTACTATCTGGCTGTGGTTTTTCGCCAAATAAGTAGTTAGTTTATGCAATGTATCTTTTCTGATGTCAGCTACCTTTGTGTGTAGTCTCGCTATTTTTAGCTGTGCTTTTTTCCAGTTATTAGAAAACTTGACTTTATTTCGATTCAAGTATTGCAACAAGCGAAAGTTTAGCTTCTAACTTTCTATAGGATTTAGCTCCTGGAAATACTTCACCAGTTGAGAGTGAAGAAGCGTGATTTCACACCCAAATCTACACCAACTACATCAACTGATTTCTCAGTGACTTGAGGTTCTGTTTCTATCTTGAAGCTAATGAACCAACGATCGGCTTTTTTAGTTATAGTTACAGATTTAGGAGTAACATGATCTGGCAAGATTTCAAAAGTTTTTATCCATCCAATTCTTGGTAATTTTATGTGATTAAAGCCTACCGATATTGAGCCATCTAGAGTAAAACTATCATCCCTACCTTTTTTCTTGAATTTAGGTTGACCAGAAACTTTGCTAAAGCAGCGTTTCCAAGCAACGGACAAATACCTCAAAGCATATTGAGGCGCTGTTTTAGAAACCTCGTAGTACCAATAGTTTTTAGGTTTAACCATTGCTACTAAAAGTTTATGCAGGTCGATAGATGTGGGAAATTTAAGTTTACTTTCAGGATTATTGAAATTGTGATTAAGGATGTTCCTAGTCAACCATAATCCCCAATTCCAAGCGTGACGAGCTACGCCAGTGTGTTTAGCTAGCAGCGTTTTTTTTTATTATAGGGGATTTTTCGGATCTCTAAGAGGCTGTTTGTAAATAATTATGAAGTATTAGTAGCGATCGCTAAACGTTTGAGCATTAAACTAATCATTGAAATATGAATAAAGGCTTCGCTGTTGCGAGAATATTCTTCATAATCTTTAGAAAGTCTACGATTACGGCCTAACCAAGCAAAAGTTCTTTCCACTACCCAACGTCTAGGTAAAACTTTAAACCCTTTTTCAGTTCTGTTAACAATAGCGAGTTTATATGACAAGATCGATTGATGACTAAAAAGATCAACAGTGGATTTGAGTTAATTGAACAATCTTCCTACTTATTTCCCCAGACTTGATATTAAGATCGGAAAAATTATCCTCTCATACTCATACATAATTTTTCAAACAGATATAATTATTATGAGTTTTTGATTTTTAATTTAAAAAAAAAATTGACAAAAATCGTAATCTGCTGAAAAATCAGAAAATAATGATATACTTATTCTAAGTTGGTAATTATGCCTATATACTTGACTTTTGATTCAATATTAATACACCCACTAGGTCAACCCAAACCAAAAGTTTTAAGCATAACAATAGATTCTACGGATTTTAGAGTCACTTAACTGTACTACCTAAGTATTAGTAGGTAGACAAAAAGTATATATAAAGATGAATCAAAACCGCATCCAAGCCTATATAAATCTAATTCAACAACTATTAAATAGCCCCACAGAAAGAAAAGATAAAATCCTAGCAACTAACCAAAAATTACTAGATAAAGGATTACTCCAAACAATAATAATGATGGCACAGACATCAGCAGAAAAAGGGAACGAGGAAGCTCAAGAACTATTACTCACCTTTGCAGTAGAACTATCAGAAAAATTAGACATTTCAATTACAGAAAACACCTCAGCAACAGCAACCCCTTTAGAATATTTAGAATTCTTAACCCAGGTATTACAAGCAACCCACGAAAGCAAAAACAATCCTCAAATTATTCACCCTATTTTGCAAGAAAACCTCAACAAATTAGACCAAGGTTTAGTAGAAACCTTACAAACTTGGGCAACTTCAACCTTAGTAGAAATTAAACCAGAAGAAGCTCATAGTATTGCTGCAGATATAGTTAACTTCAGTAACCAGATACAAGAGTTTACTCTTGGGGATAAAGCAGATAACTTAGAAATAGCAATTACGGGATATAAAACAGCATTAACTTTATACAATAATGCTTCTAAAACTCATAACTGGGTAAGCATTATCAACAATCTTGGCACTGCTTACCTCAACAGAATTTATGGAGATAAATCTGTAAATATTGAGCAGGTAATAGAAATTTATCAATCAGCATTAAAATTAATAGATCGAGAAGATATCCCCCAAGACTGGGCAAGAATTCAAAGTAACTTAGGTAATGCTTATAGTCATAGAATTGAAGGAGATAAAGCCAAAAATATTGAACAATCAATAATCGCTTATGAAAGAGCATTGGAAATTATTACCCAAGAAAATTTTCCCCAACAATGGGCAACTATTCAAAATAATTTAGCTAATACCTACTTAACAAGAATTACAGGAAAAGTCGGCGATAATATTGAATTAGCAATAAATGCTTACCAAAAAGCATTACAAATGATTGATCGGGAAAAAAATTCTTTAGACTGGGCAGTAACTCAAAGCAATCTTGGTAATGCCTATCTAAATAGAATGACAGAAAATGTAGAGAAAAATATTGAGCAAGCAATTACAGCTTATCAGCAAGCATTAAAAATTATTAATAGGGAAAATAAACCTTACCAGTGGGCAAATATTCAAAAAAATCTGGGCATTGCTTACTTAAATAGATTTATAGGACAAAAAAGCAAAAATATTGAATTAGCTATTACAGCTTATCAACAAGCATTAACAGAAATTACTCCTATTGATTCTCTATTAGATTGGGTAATAATTTCCATAAATCTGGGCACTGCTTACCTCCACCGAGATACAGCAGAAATAATCGAAAATATTGAACTATCAATTGTAGTTTATCAACAAGTGCTGCAAGTTATTAATCCAGAAAAATTTGCTTTATGGTGGGGAATTATTCAAAAAAATCTTGGTGATGCTTATAGTTATAAAGTTAGAGAAAATAAAGTCATAGAAAATATAGAAAATATTGCTGATTTTTATCAAAATATTGAACTAGCAATTACAGCATATCAACAAGCATTAAATATTTTTACTGTAGAAAGTTTTCCACTTGAATGTCTACAAATTTATCGTAAATTAGGCGATTTAGGATTTCAAAATGAAAATTGGCAACTTGCTATTGAAAGTTATCAAATAGCAATTAAGTTGCTAGAAACAACTCAAAGTTTGGCAAATACCGAAATATCTTACAAAGAGATGTTAGCTGAATCAATTTATATGTATGGGAACATAGTCGAATGTTATGTCAAGATTGAGGAATATGAACAAGCATTAGAATATGTAGAAGCTTCTCGTTCTCGTCGTTTAGTAGAGTTAATGATGATAAACGATATTTATAAAAATGAGGAAAAACCAGCAGAAGTAGAAGAATATTATGATCTACAACAACAAATTAATCAGCTCAATTTTGATACTACTAGAATTAATAAACCAATTACAGTGGGAAGTAGATTTAGCATCAAAGAAATTAAATCAGAGAATCAAGAAAAGATTGCTTTATTGAAAGAAAAACAGCAAAAAATTTGGCAAAAAATTTGGAATAGCGATCGCGTACTAGCGGAACAGTTACAAGTGACATATCTGAGTTTTTCAGAGATTCAGCAGTTAGTAAAGGATAAACAAACTGCCATTATAGATTTTTATTCAACTAGAAATAATACCTATATATTCCTTCTGAATCAGCAGCAACTTACTGTTCATATTTGTCAAGGAGAGGGAATTGATAAATTACAAACTTGGATACATGATAATTGGTTGAAACTCCATGCAGAAAATAGTAGCGAATGGCAGAATCAAATGGAGGCTTTTCTTTCAGAATTATCAGAAAAATTAGAATTCAATCAACTGATAAAACAACTGAATGAGATAAAAGAATTAATTATTATTCCCCATTTATATCTACATCAAATACCTTACGTTGCTTTACCAGTTACTAGAGAAAAAGAAACAAAGTATTTGTGTGATTATTTCCGTTTAAGAATTTTACCTAGTTGTCAAATTCTCAATTATTGCTCAGAGCGAACGCTCATTAATAATCCCCGCAAAATAGGAATTGTGGAAACTCCTATAACAAATAAGTTTTATACAAGATATGAATGTGAAACTCTAGCAAATATGTACTTAATTTCTCCCCAAAAACGTCTGCAATATAGTCAGGCAAAAATTAATAATTACCACAATTTTATTCAACAAGTACAAGTGCTGCATTCTAGTCACATTTCTCAAGTAAATCTTGTCAATCCCTTATCATCAAAACTAAAATTATTTGATGGAGATATAGTTCTTAGTAAAGTTTTTGCTTGGCGTTTACCAGAATTATTTGATGTATTTCTTTCCAGTTGCGAAATTAATCTCAATCAAACTAAAATTTCTGACGATATTCTCACATTTGCTAGTGCTTTTATTAGTGCAGGCGCCCGTCATATAATTAGCTCATTATGGTTAGTAGAAGATTTAGCCACAGCATTATTTTGTATTTTCTACTATCAACATCGCCAAAAATATAGCTGTTCGGAAGCATTGAAAAAAGCACAAAATCAACTTCGTTATTTAACAGGAACTCAGCTTAGTAGTTATAGAAAACAGCTAGAAGGATATCTAGAACAATACATGAAACAAGAAAATTCAGAAAAAATACAACAAAAAAAGGAACTCTTATCATGGTTTTGTCAACAGAGTCTTCCATTTACTCATCCTTACTACTGGGCAGGTTTTATTTCCCAAGGTATTTCTTGAAGAAGGCAGAAGGTAGAAGGCAGAAGGCAGAAGGCAGAAGGAAAAATTGCTTATGGATAGTCTTCGACACGCCACTTCATGTCTTATACCAATTTGAAAAAAGAATGCTATGCTTAAGTGATACTTCAACTATTAAGTAATTAACACAGGCTGAATAAATTTTTTGATAATTAGCACGCCAGTTATTGTTAATTATTCTTATTTTTACTACTCTCCTACTCCCCTGCTCAAGAAAATAATTAGGTTGTTATCCGTTGATAAAGAATAGCCTTACCTTGTCTTTTTCCAGAATCTTTCCACCCTCTTTGTTCCAGATCGCCTAATCTATTAAGAGTAGTTATATACGCAGGAGAACAACCTAAAACTTTCCCTAGTTCCCGCGCAGTTTTTAATTCTTCAACATCATCATTCAACAAGCTTTTTGTCATTTCTTTTTGTTCGATAACTGTTGTCATTGATGATTGTTCATATTCATATTTATCCCTAAATACAAGGTTTTCTTTTTCTATACTTTGTAATCTATTATTTTTTGTAGGAGTTACTAGAGCTTCATTATCATCTATTTCTTTAACTTCTTGAATCAATTTTTTTTCTATGTATTTGTCTATATAACTATCCAATTTGTTTCCAATATACTTTCCTATTGCTACATTAATTTTGGTTTCTAAACTAAGTGATAAAATACTTTGATTGCTATCTATTTCTTCTCCTAAATAAAGATCGATAAACAAATTTAAAACTTCAAAAGCTGTAGCATCATTATCCTTACATTTTACTTGGAAGCGTTGCCATTTACCACGAGTTAATTTCAGATTGATCTGAACTTTATCTTCTCTATCATTGCTATACATATTAACTAAATACCTAGATAAGGGACGAAATTAAAGCATAAATTACGCTTGAAAGCCTAAAGCTATTTATCTACCACTTATGGTATTGTCTATAATTATATACAAAAAATCAAATGATTTTGGCAATTTTATTGATTGATAAAAATTTAATTCATCTTGACAAAATAATTGATAATTATCATCAATAATTCACTATGATTGACTTAATCTGGAAGTTTAAGATTGTAAATAGGAATACAGGATACTAATCAATATTTAGTGATTTTATGCTTATTTTTTAGAAAAAATTATTGAGGAAATTTATTATTAAACTTATTCAAGAAACAAAATAATTGAAAAAAAGCTAAAATATAAACGTCCTCTAATTTAAAAATACACTTCCAGTTTCTTCAATTAATAAACTAGATTTATCCAAATTAAAATTATTAGTCTCAGTCATATTTAACAGCAAAAGACTATTTTCAACAATAAACTGAGGTTTTATCAATAAAAAACCTCCCTTATCCCGATAAAAAGTAATATTGACAGGAACTTTTAATTTCCTTAAAATAACTTCAGATTTTCCTGACAACTGGCGTTGTGTAGTATCTCCAATTATCTCATAAGAAATTGTAGCAGCAGTATTATTTGCAAGTTTGATATTGACCAAACCATTTACAGGTTGAATAATGCCAATAGGCAATTGTCTTGTTCCAGGTAAAGGAGCTGTAGAGTCATTAACAATTAATTGTTTTGGGGGTTGACTAGGCTGAGTTTGAACAGTATTTGATGGTGATACAGTAGAAGACGGTTTCTCTGGTGAAGGTTGTTTTGGGAGTTGACTAGGCTGAGTTTGAACAGTATTTGATGGTGATACAGTCGAAGACGGTTTTTCTGGTGAAGGTTGTTTTAAAGGTTGAGAATCAAAACGAGGCAACTGTGCTAGGCTAAGACTAGGTAAAGTTATACTTGATAGCAATATAATTATCAGCCCACAAATTTGCTTGTTTAGTCTGGTATTTATGCTGAATAACTGATTCAAAAACTGCATAATTATTTGCCTAAATAATCTAATTAGTTAAATACCTATTATGATATCAGGAAAATGTTAGAGTAAATTGTTTATGAAAAGTTACGATTGGATTGTAGTTGGTGGCGGAATAACAGGAGCAGCTCTCAGTTATGAATTGGCAAAAAAAGGTTTTACCGTACTCCTGTTGGAAAAATACCCTACTTTAAAAGGTGCAACCCGTTATAGTTATGCTATTTTATCCTACTGGTCTGGTACTACAGATTTGACTAATCAACTTTTTCAGGAAGCAAAAGAACGTCATCATTATCTATCTGAAGAATTAGAAGCAGATACACAATTTCAAGAGTTAGATTTATTGCTAACCATCGCCACCGAATATGACCCAAAAAAAATAGCTACTAATTTCTCTCAGTGTAATATTGTACCTCGCCTAATTAGTGTCCAAGAAGCCTGTGAAATGGAACCCTTACTAAATCAAGAGGCGATCGCAGGAGCTTTAACTGTTCCTAGCGGTCATGTTTCCCCAGAAGCAACAACTTTAGCCTACTGTCAAGCATTTACCAAAATAGGAGGTCAAACTGAAATTGCAGAGGTAACGGGGTTAGTAAAAACAGGCGATCGTATAACTGGAGTCCACACAACTACTCAAACTTATCACGCTGCCAATGTAGTAATTTGTGCTGGTGGAATTTCTCGTCATTTCCTAAAATCAGCAGGCATCCCCACCCGTGTTTACTTCACCCATGCCGAGATGTTAGAAATTCCTCCTGTGGAATTGCAACTAAATACTAGCGTTTTAACAGCAGTACAAAAACGTTTTCAATGTGAAGCTGCTACAAGTACAGTTGAGTTTGAGCAAATGTGGGATGAACCTGGTCACGAATTTGTGCCATTTAGCTTAGATGCTGGTGCAATTCAATTTAAAAACGGTAGCATCAGAATAGGTCAAATTTCCCGCGTACTCACGGACCCCTACACTAAAATCGATCCTACTCAAAGTGAAGTTGCTATGCGAGCAGAGATCGGAAAAGTTTTACCTGCATTAGAAAATTTACCTGCAACCTGGCATCACTGCTTAGTAGCATACAGTGCTGACGACTTACCCCTCATAGGAGCTATTCCTCATCTAGAAGGGATACATATTTTTTCTGGGTTCAGTAGTCCCTTTGTATTTGTACCTCCCCTAGCTAAAAGATTCGCTAATTATGTAGTCGGAGAAAATGATGAAATTATCAAGCAATTATCTCCTCATCGCTTTATCTAACTAATAGACATCTGGTGAAAAATAATAGACTTTTTGCAGAAGTAGGCAACAGCGGTGCGACCCCGCGTCGGCGTCAGACGCAAGGGAATGCGCACCAAGAGAGGCAACAGCTCATCTGGCAACAGGGAAGAAAATTTCTGAAAAAAAACACAAAAAATGATCCATAAGTGTAATTTCCACTCCTATGTCTAATTAGTCCTCTTCATAGTTATATCCTTACCTACATTCCGTAATCTTTTTATGTTACAATGATGGCTCGTTTTAAGCGAATTGTTGAAAAGCATTTAGCAGGTGGTAAACCAACAAAACCACTATTAGATGTGAACTGTCATCATAATTATGCGGAAAAAGAAATACATTTTGGGGAAGAAGTTTATGTAACTCGTAAAGGTGCTGTGCGAGCACAGGAAGAAGATTATGGAATTATACCCGGTTCAATGGGAGCAAAATCCTTCATTGTCAAAGGAAAAGGAAACCATGAAAGTTATTGTAGCTGTAGTCATGGTGCTGGCCGAATGATGTCTCGCACTCAAGCTAAAAAACGTTTTTCTGTTGATGATTTAGTGAAGCAAACTGAAGGAGTAGAATGCTGGAAAGATGGAGGCGTTATTGATGAAATTCCTAGTGCTTATAAGTCTATTGAGGAAGTGATGAATCAGCAAAATGATTTAGTAGAAGTTGTAGCAACTCTTAAACAAGTTGTTTGTGTCAAAGGCTAATTTTTCTATATTTGTTTGCTTGTCTACTTTGCTTATTTGGAAAAAACCCAAAAAGCCTGTTTCTCAAATTTCGGAAACAGGCTTTAATCAATAATAATCTTGGCATCGAGCTATTTTTAAATGGGGGAACCCCCAAAGTATCTTTAGTTTCTTTGTACTGGATCGCTGTTGTTATTTTGTTTGTCTGAGCAATTGAATTTCCTCTTGCAAGGTTTCGAGTTCTTCTTGCTGTTGTTTAACAACCTTAGTTAAAACTGCGATAACATCCATAGTCTTAACTGCCTTGTATTCGTCAGTAGTTATTAACTCTGGAACCTCTTAAGCAATAAAACCAGCATTCAGAGTTTTACTATGATCAGCAATGTAATTATATTTGACTGGGTTGAGGTCTGCTAATATATCAACTGCCTCTTGACTGGACAGACTGGCGATATTTTCTTTTAATTCTTTCGATGAACTCTGAGAAACACTACCTTTCAACCTCAGGTTTCCATTTGGCCAAAAAACAGCTCTTAGGTTTGTAAATTTATAACCTCCATACTAACATAGCAACAAAGTTACTCATTCTATCCTCCTCAAAAAAATTGGACTGATTAGCAAGAAGATATCAATAAATTAAATATTCTAATATATACAAATCTAATATATACAAAAAAAGATGGCAATCCACTACTGCCAAAAACAACAAAGCATCTTTCCCATATATCAGAAAGATGCTTCGCTAAATATTACCCTGGCATCGAGCTATTTTCACATGGGGCTACCCCCAAAGTATCTTCGCCAGCACTACATTTCACTACCGAGTTCGAGATGGAGTCGGAGTGGGTCTATAGCCTCATAGACACCAGGAATACAGGAATCAAAGAAACAAAGAAGGCTGCATAGTCAGAAGTGAAAAGAGAAATGAGGTCAAGTCCTCGGTCTGTTAGTGTGTCTAGGCTGCATACATTACTGCATTTCCACCGAACACCTATCAACGGGTAGTCTT
>NZ_JAAHGB010000042.1:41775-61579 GCF_010672695.1 Okeania sp. SIO1H4 | reverse complement strand
GGGCAATTAAGGATTCTCCAGCTATTAAAGAATTGTCGGGAAATCCTCTGTTATTAACAATGATGGCTATTCTAAATCGGAATCAAGAATTGCCGAGAGATAGAGCCGAACTTTATAATCAAGCTTCGCGGGTTTTATTACAGCAGTGGGATGTGGAAGGAAAATTAATGGATGCGAAAATTGAACAAGTTGCTATTGACTATAAAGATAAGCAGGAAATATTGCGTCGGATAGCTTTTTTTATGCAGGAAAATGAGGCAGGTTTGGCTGGTAATTTGATTCAGGAAAAAGATTTAGAAAGGATTATTAGAGAATATCTCAAAAGTGTAGAGATTAATGATGCAAGAACTGTGGCTAGGGCGTTGATGGAACAGTTGCGGAGTAGGAATTTTATTCTGTGTTTTGTTGGGGCTGAATATTATGCTTTTGTGCATAGAACTTTTTTGGAATATTTTTGTGCTTGGGAATTTGTTTGGCAGTTTAAGGAAACTCAGAATATTTCGATATATGAATTGACAAATGATATTTTTGGGAGCCATTGGCAGGATGAAAAATGGCATGAAGTCTTGCGGTTAATTGCTGGCATGATAGATACTAAATTTGTGGGAGAAATTATTAGTTATTTGATGGAGCAAGATGGGGAAGAGGAAAAGTTTGTGAATTTATTTTTGGCTGGCAAGTGTTTGTTTGAGGTGAGGAGTCGTCATAGTGTTGGTGATGTGGTATCTAGGTTATTAAATAAGTTAAAAGATTTGACTGCGTATGATCTTGATTATTTTTATGAATCTTATAGCAAGGAGGAAGACCTAGTTCGTGAAATTCGTACTCAAGCTGTAGAAGTGGTGGCTGCAACCTGGAAGGATGACCATTCAACTTATACTTGGCTCAAACAAAGGATAAAATTTGATCATAATTCAGATGTGCGAGAAGAAGCAGTGCAACAATTAGTTACTGGTTGGAAAAATGAGCCAGAAATTTTACCTATGCTCAAACAATTAGTACAGTCTGATTATGATTGGCAGGTGCGACAAGAAGCGGTTAAACAATTAGCTACTGGTTGGAAAAATGAGCCAGAAACTTTACCTATGCTCAAACAATTAGCGCATTCTGATGATCATTCAAATGTGCGACAAGAAGCGGTTAAACAATTAGCTACTGGTTGGAAAAATGAGCCAGAAACTTTACCTATGCTCAAACAATTAGTACAGTCTTATGGTGATAGTTTTGTGCGACAAGAAGCAATTCGACAATTAGCTACTGGTTGGAAAAATGAGCCAGACACTTTACCTATGCTCAAACAATTAGTACAGTCTGATGATGATCGTTTTGTGCGAGGACAAGCAATTCGACAAATAGCTACTGGTTGGAAAGATGAGCCAGAAATTTTACCTATGCTCAAACAATTAGTACAGTCTGATGATAAGTATTTGCCGCCAGAAGCGGTTAAACAATTAGCTACTGGTTGGAAAGATGAGCCAGAAATTTTACCCATACTTAAACAATTAGTACAGTCTGATTATAATTGGCAGGTGCGAGAAGAAGCAGTGCAACAATTAGTTACTGGTTGGAAAGATGAGCCAGAAATTTTACCCATGCTCAAACAATTAGTACAGTCTGATGATGATGATAGGTTTATGCGACGAGAAGCGGTGCGACAATTAGCTACTGGTTGGAAAGATGAGCCAGAAATTTTACCTATGCTCAAACAATTAGTACAGTCTGATGATAGGTTTATGCGACGAGAAGCGGTTCGACAATTAGCTACTGGTTGGAAAGATGAGCCAGAAATTTTACCCATGCTCAAACAATTAGCGCATTCTGATGATAATTCAAATGTACGAGAAGAAGCGGTTAAACAATTAGCTACTGGTTGGAAAGATGAGCCAGAAATTTTACCTATGCTCAAAAAATTAGTACAGTCTGATAACAACTGGCAGGTGCGATTTGAAATAGTACGACAAATAGTTAGAGGTTGGAAACACCACCCAGAAACTCTGCCGATGCTTCAAGAATCTGTAAAGTTAAATGTTAATTGGGATGTCCGAGCAGTAGCAGTAGAGCAAATAGCTAGGGGTTGGAAACATCATCCAGAAACTCTACCTTTGCTCAAACAATTAGCGCATTCTGATAATAATTGGCAGGTGCGGTTTGAGGCAGTACGACAAATATTTAGAGGTTGGAAGCATAACCCAGAAACTTTACCTTTGTTCAAACAATTAGTGCAGTCTGATAATGATCGTTTTGTGCGAGCAGTAGCAGTACAACGAATAGCTACTGGTTGGAAACATTACCCAGAAATTTTACCTTTGCTCACACAATGGATACAGCTCAATAGCAATTGGGATGTACGAATAGTAGCAGTACAACAAATAGTTAGAGGTTGGAAACGTCACCCAGAAATTTTACCTTTGCTCACACAATTAGTGCAGTCTGATGATGATTGGCAAGTAAAAGTTGGAGCAGTAGAACAAATAGTCATAGGTTGGAAACGTCGTCCAGAAACTTTACCTTTGCTTAAACAATTAGCACAGTCTGATGATGATTGGCAGGTACGCTCAGAAGCATTGGACCAAATAGCCAAAGGTTGGAAACGTCATCCAGAAACTTTACCTTTGCTTCACGAATGCGCTACAAATGACCCTTTTGAAAACCATCTTGATGTTGAAGAAAACCTTCGACTAGCTCTAGAGTTTGTCAGGTTTAACTTGTTGAGCAATTACGACTACAACGACTCCCTCTATGAATTTATTAGGGAGGTCGAAGACCATGACTCTTTTGAAAGTGAAAACTATAATAAACTCAGCGAATTTAACCCTCGACAAATTGCACTAAAAGCAATAGTCAAACGTTACCCAGACCATCCGCAAACCCTCCCACTATTACAAGACAGAGCAGAAAATGACCCAAACGAACAACTGCGAGAGTGGGCAAAGAAGAAATTGCAGAAATTAGAAAATTAGTCCGCGTCATTTCAGTTATCAGTTATCAGTACCTCTCTCTACCTGTTTGCGCAGTATTCCGTAGGAAAGTCAGAGGTAGGAGTGAGGGAGTGCGGAATGTGGGATATAAAATCCGGTTGAATAGTTGTCATTGCGAGCGGCAGCGTTTGCGGAGCATTCCGTCAGGAAAGCAATCTCAGGGACTTATATCATGTCCGGATAATTAGTGATAAAAAAACTTATCCCCTTTGAATCTTTCTTTTCCTTCTGCCTTCCTTCCTCCTAAGTGTAATATCATGTTCGGTTGAATAGTTATGATTAGGATATAGATGGAAGAGATACCTCAAACTCTTGAGATTGCTTCCTTCCACTCCGTTCCAGTCGCAATGACTTTATAGTTAGTGTTTATCCGAACATGATATTAGGAGATTGCTTCCTTCCACTCCGTTCCAGTCGCAATGACTTTACAGTTAGTGTTTATCCGGACATAATATAAATAGTCTTATAGCTGTACCTCACTATCCTAAAAAGTACTGTAATCATAAATTCAAAGCCTCCATCCCCGCGTCCCCGCGTCCCCGCGTCCCCGTGTCTACTCCCCACTCCCCACTCCCTTACTCCCCTACACCACTAACCCGCGACGCCCGTAATTGCCCACAAGCGGCATCAGCTTCTAAACCACGAGAATAACGAACGCTAACTGCAATATGTTTTTCTTCGAGAGCATTAACAAAAGCGTTGATATCTTCTCCTGTTGGTCTTTGATAGTCAACTTCACTAATAGGATTATAGGGAATTAAATTAACATGGCACTGAAACCCCCGTAGATTTTTAGCTAATTCTTTAGCATGATCTGGTAAATCATTAAAACCCGTTAACATCACATACTCAAAACTAATTCTTCGCTTTGTGAGGTTGACATATTCACGACAATCTGCTATCAAATCCCCTAAAGGATAAGATTTAGCACTAGGAATCAGATGTTCCCGCAATCTTTGATTAGAAGCATGAAGACTAACAGCGAGAGTCACTTGCAGTTTATGTTCGGCTAATTGACGAATGCGATCGCGAATTCCCACAGTTGAGATAGTTATATTACGTTGTCCAATACCCACATCTTGATTCAGGGACCTAACAGCAGCCAAGACATTTTTAGTATTCAGCAACGGTTCCCCCATTCCCATAAACACAATATGGCTAACTCGTCGCTCAAAATCTTCTTGCACAGTCAGCACCTGGTCGATAATTTCGTATGCTTCTAGGTTCCGCGTAAAACCTCCTTTTCCAGTAGCACAGAAATCACAAGCCATCGGACAACCCACCTGAGAAGAAACACATACAGTTAGACGTTTATGGCTAGGAATACCTACAGTTTCAATAATATTACCGTCTGATAGTTGCAGCAGATATTTAACCGTTTTGTCTGGAGCAACAGAGCGGTAATGTATGGCAGATCGACCAATGGGAAAATGCTTAATCTCCTCGCGCCATTGTTTAGAAAATACAGTGATATCTGCCAGAGACTTAGCCCCTTTTTGATATATCCATTGATATAATTGTTTGCCTCGATAAGCAGGTTGTCCTTGCTGTTGTACCCACTCTGTTAACTCAGATAAAGATAAGCCTAAGAGAGGAGTTTGGGTAGGAGTAACTAAGGATTGAGTCATTTGAGTTTAGTAATTAATTTATTTGTATAAATAAGCGGTTGAATACTTTTAGGCTTCTTCAACTATACTATAAACTATAAAAGTCGCCTAAGTAGGTAGGTCTAATTAAGGGTTAAAAATACGAACGGCGGTTTAAATCATTCAATGACTGTTGTCATATAGCAATCCTAAATAGATCGTGACAAATCAAAAAGTAAATAAAAACACTGAAACTCTTACCTATTCCCTGTTCCCAGTTAAGTGTTCCCAGTTAAGTGTTCCCAGTTCCCTAAAAAGCAGTAAGATTTTTGACACGAATAAAATAGGATTGCAATAGGACAATAGAAAGTTTGCCATTGCACAATCAGGAATGATGAAATCCGAAAGTAGATATTTTTGGATTATTCTTTCCTAAATATATGTACAGTTTAAAATCTATTATCATTCTTTAATGTGCAACCCCGAAAGTTTTGATAACCATTCCCTATTTTCCGTCTTTTTTGGTTGAGTAATAAACAGCTTTTATAGTTCAGAATTAATCTGTTGATTCAATCCTCATTTATACTTGTTTTGACAACAAGCTAGATCATAGTTCCAAACCACACGCACACAAACAAATAGCTTTGCTCATTGGTATTTTTTTTGGTGTTGGATAAATGCGATACTTAAATCTAGCTTTGATAATTTTAATCTAAACTATAGCGTTTCTCAGACTAATGAGGTACATCCATCTTGGTTTCTATTCTATTCCATATTCTGTGTACCCTAAAACAAAGGAATTTTGGTGTTGGTGAATTAATGTATGATATTAATCTTAATTATTTAGGAGTCAGGAGTCAGGAGTCAGGAGTCAGGAGGAAAGAAAGAAAGAAGAAGAAAGAGTAGTAGAAGGAGAAAGTTTTTTGTTTGCGCTCTTATTCGGACAAGATATCATACCTCTTTTCACCAACGCCGGAATTTTGTACCTCACACTTCTTGGGAAATGTTATATACAGTTATTATAGTATATTTATCAAATAAAAACAAGTTAAAAAGTAGTCCTATCAGGGCGAGGCTTCAAACCCAATTTTTCGGTGAATAATCATGAATCAGAATAATCTTTTCTGAGTTTCTGTCATCTGTAGCAAGTTGCCCATTTTAAAAATTTCCTCCATGCTTTTAGCGATATTTTTTTTAATGTATTAGCTGTTAGCTGTAAAACAACATTATCAACAGAAGAAAAAGTATCTTTCGCACCATCAGAAACTCCTCTATCCTGATCGGATAAATTTAATGGAGTAAGATGAGATTGTTGAGACCCAAATTTCCCAACGTCGTATGATTGCCCTGGAACCCAATCAACCCAGATATCGGATTTTAATAGTGTCGGAAAATCGGAAATTGAGCCAATCAAGGGTGGTATGTGAAAATGCGAATCAAGGGTATCAAACGTTATTGAGTTGTCAGTCAGATTTACCGTAATCACAATTATGATTTTGATGACAAATTAATGCTAACAGCAACTGGATGGCTGGAACTTATACCTAATAGCAGCATAAATAATTAAATTACTAAGCAAATATATCAAATTTTCATTTTAATTTTTTCCTAACCTAAGTTATTTCCCAACAACTCTATTATCTCTTTTCTGCTGCTTACTTTGTTAAAAGATTAATAGGAGTTGACAAAACCACTAAAATATAATAAAAAAGACTATATATTTGTATTCAGTTAGACAAGTTGATACAGTAAAGATTAAAAGATTGTATTTTTATTGGTCAGCAGAAAATTATTTATTTGTGTGGGGCAAATTCAATGCACGGAAGACTAAAAATCAGATATATTCTGACTAGCACTTTAACAACAATAGCTAGTATTACTATAATTTCAATTGGGAGTATAGAGATTTCCTGGGCAGAAGAATCTTATACTCAGTCTTTACAAGAACTCTATGAGCTGCGCGATCGCACAGTTGCGAAATTAGAATCTCTACCTACTCCCAGAAAGCCATTATTCTTTTCTGATCAGAATAACAGTGTATTAGAAAAGCAACAAAACTTACTACAAAAATTACAAGAAATTGAAGTTCAAATATTAATTGAACAACGAGCAAATGATAACTGGAATCAAGCATTAGCCCTTGGCAATCAAGCATCAGAAGTAGGAGGAACGCCAAATGCAACTGTCAAAACTAGAGAAACAGAAAAACACCTCTGGCAACAAGCTATTTATAATTTAGAAGCAATTCCCACCGATTCATTTATAGCAAAAAAAACTACTAAAAAGATCGAGGAATACAAGCGTAGTCTAGATGATTCTTCTTATCAATTAAATCTAACCAAATCAAACTTTTTAGAGAAAATTCGTAAAGATAGTGGTCTATCTAGCAGAGCAACGATCGCTATTTGTAACCTCCGGCGAGAATGTTTAGACCTAAACGGGAATAAACCACCCGCTAGTCCTGCTAGTTTAATTAAAGTTCCAATTGCTGTAGCAACAATGCAGAAAGTATCCAAAGAAAATATCAGTTTAGATACTCCTATATATGTGAGTAGGGGAAACTTTACCGAAGATGCCTCAGAAATTAGGGCAAGAAAACCCTATCCCCTCAAAACTTTGGTTGGGCAAATGATTGACCACAGTAGCAATATTGCCACAAATCAACTTATTG
Organism: Okeania sp. SIO1H4; assembly: GCF_010672695.1. Taxonomy (NCBI): domain Bacteria; kingdom Bacillati; phylum Cyanobacteriota; class Cyanophyceae; order Oscillatoriales; family Microcoleaceae; genus Okeania; species Okeania sp. SIO1H4. The sequence goes on along the minus strand of NZ_JAAHGB010000042.1, from coordinate 54,344 downwards.
ATTATTTAGGACAACCTTATATTAATAAAGTTCTCAAAGACGATGGCTACAAAGTGATGAGTGTCAACTACAAACTGATGGGTAACCGGATCATGCCCAAAAATCCTGGTAAAGGTCGCAATACCCTGACTAGCAACGAACTGACAGACATGATGGTTTCAATATATAATTATGAGTATCCAAATTCTGATGTATTGATAGAAGCCTTAGCCCGTCAGAAGGATAGGTTATTGGGATATGCTGCCCTAGAAGAATTGCCAGAAGTTAAGTGGCTTGGTGAAAAGACGGGAGAAAATTCTCGCGCTCTGGGTACTACTTTAGGATTAAGTATTAATGGTGAAGTGTATGTAATTACTGTAATTGATAGTCGTGGCGGACGCGATCCCCAAATTCGTACCTCTATTAATAAGGTGGCAAAATATCTAATGGATAATGATGGTTTGCTCTAGTTGACATCCTCCCTCGTTAAATCGCTCGATTATAACGAGGGATTCCCAAACCTCACGATTTAGGTTTAATGCTTAAGTGGCACTTATCTAGATTGTTTCCAACTCCCGACAGTAGGCCAACGAGCGTCAATTTGTTGAACCACGGTCTGCCCGACCGCAGTGACACCTTGATGACAAATTACTTTTGCTGCTGCCACATCACAGTTGATTTCGTAGTGACATTCACGGCATTTATTAGTACATTCAGATAGGTTTTTTTTACCTGTATATATTCCACAATTCGGACAAATTTGACTTGTATATTCTGTAGTCAACCTTGCCGAAATATACCCCTCGTTTCCAACAAACCCAAGCCAAGATGCAGAAAAGGTAGCCATCCTAACTACTTCGTGAACTTTAACCGATACAACAGGGAAAACCCTACAGTGTACATTCCAAAAGCCAACGGTAAGAAGCGGCCACTCGGAATCCCTACCATAGGAAACAGAGTGCTTCAAACAATAGTTAAACACTCATTAGAACCTGAGTGGGAAAGCCAATTTGAAGCTAACTCTTACGGTTTTAGAGTTGGTAGAAGTTGCCACGATCCATAGCTCAATGCTTTCTAAAGCTCTATCAAGGTACAGACACATGGGTTCTAGATGCTGACATCAAAGGATTCTTTGATAATGTAAGCCACGAAACCATCCTCAACTTAGTTGGAACACATCCAGCTAGGAAAACAATCAAGCAGTGGTTGAAGGCAGGATACATTGACAAAGGAATATACAACCCAACACATGAAGGAACCCCCCAAGGAGGAGTAATTAGTCCATTGCTCACCAATATAGGCTTATATCATGTCCGGTTAAACAGTGATAAATAAATAACTACGGAGTCCTCAGGAGTCAGTCCTCAGGAGTCAGGAGGAAAGAGGTAATAAAGAAGAACAACAGGAGAAGAAGGAGAAAGTTTTTTTATAACTAATTATCCGGACATGATATTACATGGATTAGAACAACTGATTAGCTCAGTCAAGCTACCCAAAAGAGGTAAGTTGGGCATAATCAGATACAAGGAACAAATTCTCCCGATGATGCCAGTCTCAAAGAATACTGGGATAACCGTAAAACAAAACAGGGCCAACAAATCTTTGCTAAAGGTTCTCAATCTTATCTCCTTGTCTTCCTTGTCTTGTCACCAGGGCAAACGCATCTTATTTTGCCGTTCCCTATATGTAGTGTTTATTTTATTTTATAGACACTATATGTTGAAAGTCTATTGTCAACAAGCGCAATAAAACCCGGTTTATTGATAATTACCCCTAGTTTATTGACGAGATGCGTTTGCCCTGGTCTTGTCACAACCAGGATGACAAGTTCTTCATCCAAGGATATAAAGGCTTTGTGTGGTTAGTAAAAACCTCTCTGAGCCTACGAATATTTGGTTTGTAACCATCTTGATAAGCAGCATTCCATAAACTTAAACCCCAGTTATAACACCATCTTGAATAACCTGCGTGTTGAGCTAAGAGGGTTTTCTGCTGATTATTTAGTTTGAGCTTTGTACGAATTGACTTGTACATATTTTTAGCTCTTTTTTGAGTTGACGACTGTATTTTCAATGGCCAGAGATAACTATCGTATTATACTGCTTTATAACGTTAGTTGTCAACTAAGTCAAAGCTCTCCCCCCTCTCCCCACACTCTTCTATTTAGCTGTCACCAACTCCAATGGCAACCGTTGAAATGAAAGTCGCTCATTTTCAACATCCACAAAAATAGTGTCACCATCATTAAATTCACTACGCAAAATACCCTTAGCAATTTGCGTTTCTAACTCTCGCTGAATTGCCCGCTTTAATGGACGAGCACCATATACAGGGTCATAGCCAACTTCTGCTAAAAAGTCAACAGCAGCATCAGCAAGCTTCAGTGAAATTTTTCGTTCAGCTAACCGTTTCTCTAGACGCACAATTTGTAATTGCACAATTTTCCGCAGCTGCTCTTTCTGCAACCCTTGAAAAATAATAGTTTCATCAATACGGTTGAGAAACTCTGGACGGAAAGCAGCACGCAACGCTTCCATGACTCGACTCTGTACTTGCTCATGATCGTCAGTGACATCTAAAATATACTGAGAACCAATATTACTCGTCATAATAATTACGCTATTCTTAAAGTCAACTGTGTGACCTTGAGAATCAGTCACTCGCCCATCATCTAATATTTGCAGCATAATATTAAACACATCTGGGTGTGCCTTTTCAATTTCATCAAACAAAATAACTGTATATGGACGACGACGAATAACTTCAGTTAATTGACCCCCTTCATCATAGCCAACATATCCAGGAGGTGCCCCTATTAAACGAGAAACAGAATGTTTTTCCATATACTCAGACATATCAATGCGTACCATCGCATCTGCAGTGTCAAATAAATATGCTGCCAATGCTTTTCCTAATTCTGTTTTACCAACACCAGTAGGACCGAGGAAAATAAAACTCGCCACTGGACGGTTGGGATCTGCTAAACCTGCACGTGATCGCTGAATAGCATCAGCAACAGCAGTTACTGCCTCATCCTGACCAATAACTCGCTGATGTAATTCTTCTTCGAGGTGTAGCAGCTTCTCTTTTTCTGACTCCACCAACTTACTGATGGGAATACCAGTCCACTTAGAAATAATTTCAGCAATATCTGCTTCTGTCACCTCTTCCCGCAACAAAGTTTGACCACTGGTTTGAGTTGCTTCGAGTTTAGTTTCTGCTTCTTCTACTTGTTTTTGTAGATTAATCAGATTACCGTATTTCAACTCAGCAGCACGGTTGAGGTCATAATTTCGCTCTGCTTGCTGAATCTCAATATTGACTTTATCCATCTCTTCCTTGAGGGTCTGAATTTTACCAATGATGCCTTTTTCTGATTCCCACTGAGCATTTAGGGTGCGTTGCCCTTCTTTCAAGTTTGCTAAATCTTTTTCTAGTCTCTCTAACCTTTCTTTGGAAGCAGCATCACTTTCTTTTTGCAGTGATAACTTCTCCATTTCTAGTTGCAGGATCTTGCGGTCAATTTCGTCAAGTTCTTCTGGTTTGGAGGTAATTTCCATTTTCAGTTTAGCCGCAGCTTCGTCTACAAGATCTATCGCTTTGTCTGGTAGAAAGCGATCGCTAATATAGCGAGTGGACAGAGTAGCAGCAGCGACGAGGGAACTATCGGAGATTTTCACGCCGTGATGTACTTCATAACGTTCCTTGAGACCCCGTAAAATTGAGATGGTATCTCCTACACTGGGTTGATCGACATAAACTTGTTGGAAACGACGTTCTAAGGCAGCATCTTTTTCAATATATTTACGATACTCATCGAGAGTTGTTGCTCCAATACAGCGGAGTTCGCCTCTAGCTAACATTGGTTTGAGGAGATTGCCTGCATCCATAGCACCTTGGGTTGCCCCTGCTCCAACAACTGTGTGAATCTCATCTATAAATAAGATAACTTTACCGTCTGAGTCTGTGACTTCTTTGAGAACAGCTTTCAGACGCTCTTCAAATTCGCCTCTAAATTTAGCACCAGCAATTAAAGCACCCATGTCTAGGGCAATGAGTTGACGTTCTTTCAGAGACTGTGGAACATCTCCAGCAATAATACGTTGGGCGAGACCTTCGGCGATCGCTGTTTTGCCGACTCCAGGTTCACCTATTAATACTGGGTTGTTTTTGGTGCGACGACTGAGTATTTGAATAGTGCGTCGAATTTCATCATCGCGTCCAATAACAGGGTCGAGTTTACCTTCGCGAGCAAATTCTGTCAGGTCGCGACCATATTTTTCCAGAGCTTCGTATTTACCTTCTGGGTTTTTGTCTGTTACTTTTTGGTTGCCTCTAACTTGGGAAATAGTTTCTTTAAGTTTGGCTTCATCTAGTTTAAATTCTTGATAGAGATTTTTACCAAAGCGATTGTCTTTGAGATAAGCAAGCATGAAATGTTCGACGGAGATATATTCGTCTCCATATTCTTGACGATATTTTTCGGCATTGTCTGATAAGGAGTCTAGACTACGACCTAAGTAGATATTGTTGGGTGTATTTTTAACTTTGGGTTGACGACTAACAAATGTATCTGTGTATTCTTGTACTCTAGAAGTTGAGATTCCTGCTTTGTTAAATAGACTGGTTGCGAGTCCATTTTGTTCTAACAAAGCTTTCATTAAGTGTTCGGTTTCGATTTGTTGTTGTTGAGAGGTTTTAGCGATGTCAGGGGTACGGGATATAGCTTCCCAAGTTTTTTCTGTAAATTGGTTAGGATTATTTAGTTGCATATTTTTTTGTTTTTCTTTAGTCTGTTTTTCTTTAATTTTAACTGGCTTTGTTGCAGAATTTTTAGTAGAAAAAACCGTTTTTTATTATAGGGTATTCACCCTTGGGTGTTACTTTAATGAAATTTAACTAATTTTTTTTATCCTAGAGTATTTAAATTTAATACCGTACTCTTTCTGGAAAACAAACAGTGACTTAACAATCTTTTTATGAGGTACTTTGCTATATCAACCTTTGCTCTCATTATTTTATATATAGTCATTTCAGTTGAGATTGAGAAAGGTATTTCTTGCATTGAAAAACTCGCGTTGCATAGTGACGAATGATTTTAGATTTTTGATGAACAGGATTTTGGATTAATCAATTGCTAGAATGATTGATATTAGGTTTTTTTTAGTCAAAGTCTAAACTAATTTTTGGCAATATCATTCCATAATGTGCAACCCCAAAATTTTAGTAGAAAAAACCGTTTTTTATTATAGGGTATTCAACCTTGAGTATTACTTTGATTAAACTTAACTGTTTGTATTTCATCCTAGAATATTTACCAAAGTCAAATACCAATCAGATCATTACTTTTTCTGGAAACCAAACAGTAAATGTAGAACCTTCCTCTGATTTACTTTTAACGTAAATTCTTGCCCCCATCCTTTCACATAAACGTTGACATATTGCCAACCCTAAACCAGTACCACCATACCGACGAGTTGTAGAAGCATCTGCTTGAGTAAAAGGTTGAAATATATGCTTTAACTGGTCTTCTGTCATACCAATACCAGTATCGATCACCCGAAAAACTATGTAACCATTTGAACTATTAAAGGACTGTAAATTTTGATTTTGATAATTTTTCAACTTCTTATTATTTACTCTTTCCACACTCAGAGTAATCAAACCATCTTCTGTAAATTTAGCTGCATTACCCAATAAATTTATCAGTACTTGTCTCACTTTTGGCATATCCGCATACATTGTACCTAAATTTTCTCCTAAAAGTAATTTGAAGGTATTACGGTTTTTTTCTGTGAGATTTTTCGCTGTACCAACTACATCTTGAACTAACTTTTCAACTTCAATACTTTCTAAATAAAGTGTTACTTGACCTGCTTCAATTTTGGAAATGTCTAAGATATCACTAATCATTTCTAGAAGGTGTTTACCTGCAATCCTAATTCTATCTAGATCCTGCATAAAATCTTGATATCCTGCGTCTTCAGCTTCCTCATAAAGAATTTCACTATATCCAATAATAGCATTTAAAGGTGTACGAAGTTCATGGCTCATAGTAGCTAAAAAAGCACTTTTAGAACGGTTTGCTGCTTCTGCTTTCAGTTTAGCTTCCTGGAGTTGTTCTGTGTATTTTGCCACCTTATCAATTAATTCATTTAGAGATAAGGTTAATTGTCCTATTTCATCTTTTGTAGTGACAGTAAGTTGGAGTTCAAAGTTAGCTTCTTCTGTCACTTGTTGGGCAACTTTGATTATATCTTTGAGGGGAGTTACAATGGATCTGCTGGTATAGATAGCCATCATTACTGCAATAATTATCGATAGCAGTAGGCTACCTATTAATATTTTAATTCCTAATGCTTCTGTTTTTTGATAATCTCTAAATCCTTGTTCTACTCTCTGATTAAATAGTGTAGTTAAATTCTCTGAATCTTGCGATAATTTTTCTAGTTTTATTGCTACTTCACTATTATTAATTTTACTAAGTGATGCTGATGACAAACTCTCTACTTCTATTGTTGTTTTAGGAGGAATCTGTTTAATTTCTTGAACTAAATTTTCCAATCCTTGAAGATATACTGTCAAAGGATTCAGATAACTCTGAATAAATTCTTGAAGCGGAATATAATATTTTTTCTCTATACTTTCATCTCCGGTTTCTGGTATTAATTGAAGTTGTTTAAAAATAGTATTAATCTCATAAATACTTGATAATTCTTGGGATATTTTTGCTTCTAAAACTTTCCGGTCATTAAGGGATTTTGGCCGCTCTTTTTGAATTATGTTGATCTTCAATGCTTTTGTTGTGAGTTTTGTAAGCAAATCTACTTGTTCTTGAGCTTCCTCTATTTGTCCTCTAATTTGATGTTTATTATTCAACTCAAATATCCGCCCTGTAAGTATTCCTAAAGTCGCAATGCTTATTGGTAATATATAGCCAAAACATATTTTTTTTCTGATTCCTATGTTACTAGACAGATTTTTTGATCCGGTTTTCTCTCGGATCATAGACTGTTTTTTTGATGTAGAAGTTAAAGACATCTCTACTGGTATTCCTTGGCCATAATCATATAGTATATTTTATTTTAATCTAATATTCATAACGGCCTTGTTAGTCAAAATTATTTCATTACTTCCGAGGATTAATTATGTACAGTGAAGTTTTTCCTAGATACCATAATATATTTTTTTTGGCAATACTACTAATACTTTAATTGATCGGGATTAGTATAAATTCTTTATCCTTAGATTACTACTGAGCATAGGATTAGAATATTGGTAACTACATCTAAAATATTATTTTCTTTTAATTTTATTTTTTCAGCAGTTCCTAAGCGTTAAGTCAATATTATACTAATTCCAGTCGATCAAACAGATTTATAATTTTTTTCTGTTTTCTAATCTGATGAGTAATATCATGTCCGGATAATTAGTGATCAAAAAAACTTTCTCCTCTTTACTTCTTTTTTCTTCTTTCTTCTCTGCTGACTCCTGTAAGTCGCCAATCCGACAGATCCCCTACCTGAGGACTCCGTTGTTTATTTATAAGTATTCAACCGGACATGATATAACCTATCCAAACCAGATGTAGTATTAATACTAGTTTTTTTGTTTAAATCAGATGATCAATAGAGATTAAGTCCAATCCCCATTCAATAAAAATTTTTTTGACAGTAAAATTTTAGTTAGATTAACTATCCAGGCTTATTTCTCACATATTTCTATACAATTTAACAAATAAAGCTTGTTTCTAATTTTGTTTAACAACTTGTATTTCACTTTGAGAAATATTATTGCATTTTTCACTGTCTGAGTATTGGTCAAACAAAAAACATTAACTGTTCGTATAACTATATTATTTTTCAAAATTTTTCTGAGAATATTAACTTAACTGAATTACCTGTACTAATTTATTGCTTATTCTTGGCACAACTTAAATAGATATAACTCATCTGGCAGCTCAGAGGCCACATCTAAATCAACACTTTTAGGAACAAATAAAACCATACCAAATTCACATTTTTCAGTTGAACATTTGTCTGGTCGTGCAGTAATCCGATAATTACTGTTTTCCGTGGGAGTAAAAGAGATTACTGGTATTCCATCCTGTTTTTTATCATTCGCTATTTTCTCACCCTTTTGATTTTTAAGGGTTAAATTTAAGTCATTACAATTATCATCACATACCCCTAAAATACTGTAGGAGGTATTAGAAGATAATTTGGCTGTAAAAGGAACTTCTACTCTTTCTTTCACTTTTCCAATTAGTGGCCAGAAAACCAGTTTTTTGCCAGCTCTTTCTTGTTGTTCTACTGTCTCTTTAAGTTTACATATTACTTGTTCTTGTTCAACACTAAGTTCAACACTGGCAGCAGTTGCAACAATTGCACTGCCTAATACCAAACTAACTCCACCTAAAACTAATTTTTTGGTATCCATTAGATTTACTCAAATAAAGATTCTTAGTAAACTACAGTCAGGAGTTTAACATATCTCTTGCACAATAAAAACTTTTTATAGGGAACAGGGAACAGGGAACAGGGAGGAATAATTGATAATTTAGGGAGTAGGGAGTAGGGAGTAGGGAGTAGGGAACAGAGAGAAATAATTGATAATTTAGCGATAATAATTGATTTTATTTTTGATTTTTTTGGAGATACCTATTCCTTTTACAAAGAGTCTCTTAGGTAGCACTTCAATTATTAATTAATTAACACAAACAGGATCGTCTTTTTGATAATTAGCACCCTAGAAGGGTATTAATTATGATTATGTTTATTTCTCTTTACGGACATTGCATGCAACTCCCTACTCCCCTACTAAAAAAAAGGCGTTGCTGAAATGTTAATCTAAAAATCATTATCAATCAGCATCGCCCAAGAAAATTATGTAAAGCCATTGTTTATTTCTCCCCTACTTCCCTACTCCCCTACTCTTCCACTCCCCTACTGGTATTATTTGGTCTCCATCCAATTTTTTCCTGCATGAATATCTACTATGAGTGGTACTTTTAAATCTATGGCATTTTCCATTGTAGATTTAATTACCTGCTCCAATTCTTCCCACTCTAATGATGGAACTTCAAATACTAATTCATCATGGACTTGTAATAATAATTTTGCCTGATAATTTGCCAATATTTTATGGAATTTTATCATGGCAATTTTAATAATATCTGCACTTGAACCTTGAATAGGCGAGTTAGCTGCTGCCCTTAAAAGTTGAGCATCATTTTGACTTAAACGTTTAAATTCATCTAGGTTAATTTCTTCTGGTTCCGTACCTTTTAAATCTCGGATAGTTTTAGATTCAAATTCAAAATAACGCCGACGACCTAATATTGTTTCTACATAACCTTGAGCGATCGCTTCTTTTTTTAACTTCCCTAAATACTCAAATACTTGAGAATATTTTTGTTTATATCTGTCTAAAAATTGTTTACTTTCTTTGACACTTATTCCGAAAGACCTTGCTAATTTTTGTGCCCCCATGCCATAAATTACGCCAAAGTTTATTGTCTTACCGACACGACGTTCATCTGATGTAATTTCTGCTTTTTCAAATAATAGTTTGGCTGTGACTGTATGTACATCTTGATTATTTTGATAAGCTTCTATTAATACTGGTTCTTGACTCAAGTGAGCTAATATTCTTAATTCAATTTGTGAATAATCTGCGGCGACTAATAACCAATCTTTTTTGGGGATAAATGCCTGACGAATTTGCCTAGAAAATTCTGTACCAATGGGAATATTTTGTAAGTTTGGTTCGGAGGAAGATAAACGTCCTGTATCTGTTTGAGTTTGATTAAAATTTGTATGAACTCTCTGAGTATCTGTACGAACTAATTTTGGTATGGCTTCGACATAGGTAGAAAAGAGTTTATATAAGGTTCGGTGATTTAATATTTCATCAATGATGAGATGATGTTGACTTTCTTCTTGTAATTTTTCTAAGACAACTACATCTGTAGAGTAACCAGTCTTAATTTTCCGAGATTTTTTCTGATTTTGATTTAGTATATTAAATAGTAGTTCGCTTAATTGAGATGGTGAGTTAAGGTTTAAAAAATCACTTGTTTCTGCTCGATTGATTTGGCTTTCAATTATTTCTGATTTCTGTCTTTGCTCTTTTGATAATTTGGTAATATATGCTTTTAGTATGGGGCTAGATATTGCTTTTTTTAATTCTTGTTGATTAGTGAATGAGTCAGTCTCTATATTTTGAATTTCTGTTATGAGATATTCCTGTAAAATTCGATTATCTACAGTTTCAAAAGCTCTTTTTTCAATTACTTCTAAATCTTTTTTCAGTTGGACTGAGAATTTCTTGAGATATTCAATATCAATCTTAATTCCCAGATATTCCATTTCTGCTAAAACGGATTCTAATGGTTGTTCTACATCTACTAATAATTTGTACAAAGATTTCTCAGGAGGTTTATTTTCATCAGCTTTTTCTAATTCTGTTCTTAATTTTTCTACTAACTGAAATGTTACAAAAACTTGAGTTCCACAATAGTGAGTAACTTTGAGAATATCTAAGTCAGCAATAGTTTGATTTTTCGAGACTACATCATCATAACTTTTTAAATTTATTCCAGCAGTTCTCAGATGTCTAATATATATTTCTTCCAGACTATGTTTTGCTCCAGGATTTAATACATAACTTGCCAACATTGTGTCAAAAACAACTCCAGCTAATTTAATTCCTTGACAGCGAAAAACTAATCTATCAAATTTGGCATTTTGAAATACTTTCGGATAATCAGAACCTTCTAAAATTGGTTTTAAAGCCTCTAATACTTTTCCTTTATCTAGATTTTTTCCTACTTTATGTCCGGTGGGAATATAAGCAATATCTTCTATATTTTTTCCCCAACAACAACCAATACCAACTAACTCTGCATCTCGTGGTTCTAAAGATGTAGTTTCCGTATCCCATGCTACGGGAGTCTCATGATTTTTCTGTTCTTTTAAAATATTTACTAACTGATTTAACTTTTCTGGAGTATCAATAATTTGAGGTTTTATTTCTGATTTTATTGTTATTTGTTGTTGAGCTGCCTTTGTATCTTCTGTACTAAAAAACCAATCATCATTCTCTTCCTCAACCAAAATATTGTCTGATTTTTCTTCTTGTTTATTTTCCGACTCTTCTGGCAAAACTTGAATTCCCGCCAACCCACTAAACTGTTGTTCTAAATAAGGGATTTGATTTAAGAAATGTTGTAATTCAAACTTTTGCAAAATAGGCTCAATTTCTGAGCGAGAGATTTTTTTGAGCTGCAAATCTTCCATCTCAATATCTATTGGAACATTTACTTCAATTCTTGCCATAAACTGAGAATGCTCTGCCTCAACTTTTCCCTCTTCAAGTTTTTTCTGATTTGCTCCTTTAATTTTATTCAGAGAACTATAAATTTCCGCTAAAGAACCATATTCATTCAACAACTTAACTGCCGTTTTTTTCCCAATACCCCTAACACCAGAAATATTATCAGAAGCATCTCCACAAAGAGCTTTATAATCAACAACTTGAGTCGGTAAAATACCCAATTTTTCCTTAACTTCTTCAGGACCAAACTCTTGAGGAGTGCTACCTTTACCTGCTGCTAAATGTAAAACACTAATACCTTTTTCCACATCTATTAATTGAAATAAATCTTGGTCGCCCGAAAGAATTTTTACCCGAAAACCAGCAGTACTAGCTTTTTGCGCTAAAGCTCCTAATACATCATCCGCTTCATAACCAGCAGCAGTAATTATAGGTATATTAAAAGCACCTAAAATCTCTTGCAAATTTTCCACATCAACAATTAAATCTTCAGGCGCTTCTGCTCGATCTGCTTTATAGTTTTTGTCAGCTTCGTGGCGAAACGTAGGTTTTCCTAAATCAAAAGCGATCGCTAAATATTCTGGTTTTTGAGTCTCCATAACTTCCAACAAAGACTTCAGAAAACCAAAACAAACACTGGTGGGAATGCCTGTAGAAGTTTTTAAGCCCCCACTACGACTTTTGCCAAAAGCATAGTAGGAACGAAAGGCGAGAGAATGGCCGTCAATCAAAACGGCAGTGGGAAAGTTTGCAGACATTTGATATTGATATTTTGAGATATCTCTTTATTTTAGCGGGTAGTTTATACTAGCTAATAAGATAAATCTAAATTACGTTGTTTTAATGCTTTTATTGTTAAAAATTTATTTCTAGAAGTTTTAACCAATTATTTGACCCCTTATTTTTTTTCTTAAGCCTTCTTTGCAGCAATTGTCGGGGCGAATGCCCATTTGCCCCTACCGCAGTTTACTTAATAAAAACTTAGGAGATTTGATTAACTTTCCAGTTGAAGTAGCTACAAAAATCTGTATATCTGCGTCTATTCCTAACCACTTTTTGCCTACTGGATTCTCTGATACTAACTCTGATGAAGTAAAACTAATCATCAAATAATAACCACTAACTGTTTTGACTATCCTAGCTTGTTTAGCTTGAAAAAAATCTGGATATGGCCTACTTTGTTTAATCTTACATCCAACCTACCTGAGGCAGTTTAACTCTATATATTGCCTAAGCAATTTTTCAGCATTGCT
>NZ_JAAHGB010000042.1:0-41675 GCF_010672695.1 Okeania sp. SIO1H4 | reverse complement strand
TTTTGACTATCCTAGCTTGTTTAGCTTGAAAAAAATCTGGATATGGCCTACTTTGTTTAATCTTACATCCAACCTACCTGAGGCAGTTTAACTCTATATATTGCCTAAGCAATTTTTCAGCATTGCTGGAAAAATAAAACTTCTCAGTTTTTTCTTAAACCTTGGATAACTTTTTCCTTGAGATTTCATATCAGAAAAAGCTCGATCTAAAGTCTTTAAAGTTTGTTGTAAAACTTGGGCATTTACTAAATTAAAGTTAGTCTTAGTTTTCTTCGCTATTGTTAAGTTTTTTGCTTGATGATTATAATTAGGATAAGCTGCATCACCAGAAATAATATATTCAGCAACAATTGATACTAACTCTGATGAAGTAAAACTAATCATCAAATAATAACCACTAGCTTTTTTGACTATCCTAGCTTGTTTAGCTTGAAAAAAATCTGGATATGGCCTACTTTGTTTAATCTTACATCCAACCTACCTGAGGCAGTTTAACTCTATATATTGCCTAAGCAATTTTTCAGCATTGCTGGAAAAATAAAACTTCTCAGTTTTTTCTTAAACCTTGGATAACTTTTTCCTTGAGATTTCATATCAGAAAAAGCTCGATCTAAAGTCTTTAAAGTTTGTTGTAAAACTTGGGCATTTACTAAATTAAAGTTAGTCTTAGTTTTCTTCGCTATTGTTAAGTTTTTTGCTTGATGATGATAATTAGGATAAGCTGCATCACCAGAAATAATATATTCAGCAACAATTGAACAACTATTAATTGGTGATTTTTTTGAACTTAGCCAGTTTTTCCGCTCTCTTAGTGCGAATTATACACGCTTTTGCAAACATCAAGAATCTGATTAATTTCTACTTCTTGATGTTTAGTCGGTTTAAGCTTGTATTGGTAAGTTAGAGTAATCAAGTATCCGTTTATTTTTTTCTGAATTTAAAGGTGCAGTTATAACACAAAGACAAATCTTTCACCTGTCGCAATGAATATATTTTCTGGTTGCAATTCACCTCCCGCTAAATCGAAGATGATAATGGGAGATGAATTGCAACATTTTCAGATAGACTCATAAGAGTAATATGGCATTTTTCTTACTTTAAAGTCAAAATGGAACTAATTGTCTATGAGTTTTGTTTCATGTATCAAATATTGAGTTGGTTACTACATAGAGTAATGATGAATCAAAGAGGAAATGTTTTTCCCACTCTTCTCGGCGGCCTTTTCCCTGTCATATAATACCAACCTCAAAAAATAAGGCTTTCGATAACGTCACACCACTAAATTCCTAATTGTCCTAATTACTGATTATTTTTCTAATGTGGATGAGATAAATCAATACTATAAAATTTTAGAACTTGAGCCTGGTGCCTCTCTAGATCAAGTGAAACAAGCTTACCGAGATTTAGCCTTTGTCTGGCACCCAGACCGCTTTGCCCAAAATACTCGTCTCCAAGCAAAAGCTCAAATTCGTCTCAAAGAGATTAATGAAGCTTACGGAAAATTACGGTATTTTTTGAATGATTCTCAACCACAAACTATTCCGAAACGAAAAACTCCCAGTCAAACACAATACTCATCACCTCGTCGTCCACCTTCTCCTCAACCTTCCCCCTCTCCTCAAAGGCCAGAAAATTCTAACGCTAATAATCATTTTCAACAGTTCTCTGTCCACACTCATCAACCACATTCAGCAACTTTCAGTATTCCTTGGGGTAGTTTAATTGCCACTTTCCTGTTTTATGCTTTGACTGCCTGGGTATTAGTTATTTACAAAGCTCCTGTCTGGAGTTGGGCCGTGGTTGAGGGCGTGGCATGGATGGGAATGACTGTTTTGGCAATTGAAGGAACGGGTTCTCAAAGATGTTGGGTGATCGCTTTATTGGGTGCTGGAGGGGGAGCAGGTTGGATAGCTGGAAATTCTGTGGGAGGTATAATCACTGCTTTGGCATGGGCCATGGTTGGATGTAGTCTAGGGTTAATTGCTGGCACTGAACCTAAGGCCAGGACAGTTGCTGCTGTGGTGACTATTGATGGAGTAATTGCTTTGGGAGGATTTTTGGCTGGTAATGGGGCTGAAAATGTATTATTGGTGATTGTTGGTTCTATTATTTGGGCTGCTGCTGGATTTATTTTTGGGACAATAGTAGATGCTGTGATTGGTTTGAAGACTGGTACTGGTGTTGGCAGTATGCTTGGGTTTATTGTGGGAGCTTGGGTTGGAGCTTGGTCTGCAGCTTGGAATTCTACTCGGTCTAAAGCTGTGGCGATCGCTTTGGCTAGTGCTGGGCCTAATATTATTGTTGGGTTATGGGTAGCTATTGGTATTGTGGCAGGAGTAGTTGCTCAAATGGTTGCGGGAGAAAAGTTGATAGAGTTGTTTAATGGATTTTCTACTTTTTTGATTTTAGCTATTATTTCTGGATTAGGTTTAGGTTTTGGCTGGTGGCTTTCCACAATTATAGTGTGATTTATGACTTCTTCAGCTTTGCTCTTTCCCTTCTACTTTCAGGTGATTTTATACCAAATTGATAAATGTTTGCTACAAATATCTAGGGTATTTCGTAATAATTCAGCAATTCTGAATTCAGCAATTCTGAATGAATAGATTTAATGCCATTTTTAATGTTGTAAATTATCTTTTTCGTCAAATAGACTTTATATGAAACTATGCGCTATGGTGCTGATTATTCGTAACTCTTTTTTGATGCATGGTATTACTCTTTAATAATGAGCTGGTCTCTCATCCTAAAAACCACATATTTCTATGATTTCTTCTTCCTTATTCCTCCTTCCTCCTTCCTCCTTCCTTCTTCTTTCTTCTTTGTCTTTAAATGCTAGGGAATTTTGATAGTTGATTAGTTTTTAATAAATTTTCAAACTTGGATGTGGGTAATGGAGCACTGAAGAAATAGCCTTGAATTTTGTCACAGTCATATTTACGAAGAAAGTCTAATTCGGATTGAGTTTCTACTCCTTCAGCAACTACTTTTAAGTTTAAATTATGAGCCATTATTCAAAATAAAAGTTATTTGGATGCTCTTAATTATATGTCGGAGCTTCAGTCGGAGGGAAAAATTAAGCATTTGGCTTTAACTAATTTTGATACTGAACATTTGAAAATTATTATTGAAAGTGGAATTAAGATAGTCTCTAATCAAGTTCAATTTTCTCTAGTAGATCGTCGTCCTTTAATAGAAATGGTACAGTTTTGCCAAGAGCATAATATTCAGCTTTTGGCTTATGGTACATTATGCGGTGGTTTGCTCTCAGAAAAATATTTAGTATTTAGATTCTTCAGAACCTCATCCAAAAGACCTCAATACTGTTAGTTTGAAAAAGTATAAAAAGATGGTTGATACTTGGGGTGGTTGGAGTTTATTTCAAAAATTATTAAATCTGCTAAAAAAAATTGCTGATAAACACAAAGTTAGTATTTCAAATGTGGCAGTTCGCTATATTTTAGAACAGCCTTCTGTGGCAGGTGCTATTGTCGGAGCAACGCTGAGTATTTCAGAAAATTTGCAAGATAATTCTCGGGTGTTTCATTTCAATTTAGATGTAGAAGATTATCAGCAAATTGATAATTTAAGTAGGGAGTCACGGAATTTGTTTAAAATTATTGGTGACTGTGGTGATGAATATCGAAGATAGGAGTCATGAAACATAAGTCAAAATACATGAGACAGGAGGCAGAAAATTAACTAAGCACTCAGAAGTTAGAATAAAATTATTAGGACTTATGCAGTACAATGTATCTCCATCATTGCAACCGACAGGGTTTGCGTAGCAGTCCGGAACGGAAAGCAATCTCAAATCCTAATTTTTCGTACCTTATGCATTTTACTTTCATCTGGGAATATGGTTGATATTAAGATTTTTCTAGATGTTTATAGCTCAATCTATAGTTCTCTTACCTAGTTTTTTTAGATTAAGTTTTTGAGCTTGTTTTATATTTAAAAATAATACTCATAAAAAGATTTGAAAATATGACTAATTCATTTACTTCAGAAATTAGTGCTCGCATTTGTTCCCATATGAATGAAGACCATGCAGATGCTGTACTTCTTTATGCTCAAAAATTTGGTAGTTCTGCCAATGCTACAGCAGCAAAGATGCTTTCTATTGATGCTCAAGGTATGAACTTAACTGCTGAATTTACTGGGGAAAGTTTACCGATAAGGATTGAATTTGACCATACTTTAAAGGATGCTGAAGATGCTCATCATACTCTTATTGATATGTTGAAACAAGCTCGTGTTCAAGAATGAGACTTGAGCACAAATATAGTAATAATTATTGCTAAAATTGGATTCGCTATTATAGGTATTCGTCTTTTATTTTCTAGTGAATTATACCAATTAAAAAAAAGAATACTACAAAAAGGTAGATATCGATCGGATATGCTAAAAAAAATAGCGACTATAGTTCATTTTAGATAGTTATTTCTATCGTCTACCCCTTTTTTTCAATATTTACCCCTTATTACTTCTTCCCTCTTCCCTCTTCCTTAAATAGTTAAGCTTAAATTGAGGCAAAATAATTATGTTAACTACTGTTAATTCACCCCAACAAGTTACTCTCGAAGAGTTTTTACAATTGCCAGAAACAAAACCAGCAAGTGAATATTTTAACAATCAAATTTATCAAAAACCAATGCCACAAGGAGAACATAGTAGAATTCAAATTTGTCTATCGTCAGCTATTAATCAAGCAGGTGAACCACAAAAGTTAGTAATGGCATTCCCAGAATTAAGATGTACTTTTAACGGACGTTCCATAGTTCCAGATATTTCAGTTTTTGCATGGCAACGTATTCCCACAAAAGCAAATGGTAGAATTGAAAATAGATTTGAAATAGCACCAGATTGGGTAATAGAAATTCTCTCGCCAGACCAAAGTTCTAATCAATTAATTAATAAAATTCTTTTCTGTCTCAATAATGGTACTCAGTTAGGTTGGTTAATAGATTCTGAAGATGAATCTGTAGTGATTTTTCAACCTAACCAACAACCAGAAATTAGGTATAATTCTGATAATTTACCAGTTCTCAATTTATTAACAGATTGGCAATTATCTATTGCAGATTTATTTAGTTGGTTATACAAGTAGTCGCAAAATAAATTTCCTATCATCTATAAATCTTTAAATTACAGCCTATTTCTCTGTTTTGATTTGTCTGGAGCGATCGCTCCATATCTAGAGAAGGGAAAGTAGGTTGCTTTGAGTTGAGTCTTTCTAGACTTTTGAGATTCTACTATTGCGTATGAAAAAATAGTTATGAATAAATTTTTGATTTTGAATTAATAATTAGTTTCTGTTTGTCTGTCTAGAGCGATCGCTCAACATCTGGAGAAGGAAGAGTAGGTTGCTCCTAGTTAACTATTTCCAGACTTTTGAGATTCTACTATTGCGTATGAAAAAATAGTTATGAATAAATTTTTGATTTTGAATTAATAATTAGTTTCTGTTTGTCTGTCTAGAGCGATCGCTCCATATCTAGAGAAGGAAAAGTAGGTTGCTCCTAGTTAACTATTTCCAGACTTTTGAGATTCTACTATTGCGTATAGAAAAATAGTGATGAATAAATTTTTGATTTTGAATTAATAATTAGTTTCTGTTTATTTGTCTGGAGCGATCGCTCCATATCTAGAGGAGGAAAAGTAGGTTGGTCTCAACTGAGTCTTTCGGTGATTTTTGAGATTCTACTATTGCGTATAGAAAAATAGTGATGAATAAATTTTTGATTTTGAATTAATAATTAGTTTCTGTTTATTTGTCTGGAGCGATCGCTCCATATCTAGAGGAGGAAAAGTAGGTTGGTCTCAACTGAGTCTTTCGGTGATTTTTGAGATTCTACTATTGCGTATAGAAAAATAGTGATGAATAAATTTTTGATTTTGAATTAATAATTAGTTTCTGTTTGTTTGTCTGGAGCGCTTGAGATTCTACTATTGCGTATAGAAAAATAGTAGTAAATAAATTTTTGATTTTAAATTAATCAATTAACTCCTGTTTGTTTGTCTAGAGCGATCGCTCAACATCTAGAGAAGGAAAAGTCAGTTGGTCTGAGTTGAGTCTTTCAGTGATTTTTGAGATTCTACTATTGCGTATGGAAAAATAGTGATGAATAAATTTTTGATTTTGAATTAATAATTAGTTTCTGTTTGTTTGTCTGGAGCGATCGCTCAACATCTTCAGAAGAAAAAGTAGTGTCGTGTCAAGCTGAAAATGGTGTATTAAATTTTTGAGTATAATTCTTGCTCTGACTAAGGTTTGGAGAATTTTCCTAAAACACTATTTCAAGCTTGACGCGCTAGTAGTGGACTGACACAGCTTAAATGGTGCATTAGATTCAATTCAAAAGTCAAAAGTCATGCATTCAAAAGTAAGAATTTTCAAGTTAAAAGCTAATGCACAGTTTTAGCTGTGTCAGTCTAGTAGGGTGTGTTAGCGAAGCGTAACGCACCGAAACCCACCCTACTGGACTCGGAAAACTGACAACTTCTGAAAGGTTTTCTACTAATTTAAGTACATAATAATCTTCTCAAATGGCGCGTTACTTCTACTGGACCTTCCCATACTGCTAAAATGGTGCGTTACATTTCATTAACGCACCCTACTGGACTGACACACTCCTGTTTGTTTGTCTAACACAAAATTATGATCTAGATTGAGTTCCTTAGAGATTCAAGATAAGCTTGATATAGCTCATCTGGATTCGTTACTGTCAATTCTGTATGGCCACATTCTCCACAAATAGTTGCCTCAAGAGCCTCTCTGTGTGACCGTTTAAAAATATAGCGTCTGGTTTTTTGAATACTTCAACTTCTAAAGGTGTTATGCTGCCATTGTGCCCCCTATCAATTATCCTGACATTGTGCATTAACTTTTCAGAATTACATTTTGGACATCTTTGCATATCTCTATAATACCTCCTGAAAATTCTAGGATTAATCTATTATAAATATTAAAAATCAATTTAAAATCGACCCCCCCATCATTTTCTGATACCGCCATTCCAACTCCCTCCTCAAAAGAGGCCAACTATTCAAACTTTCATCCTTCTCCATCACCCGAAAAGCAGCACCCCGCGCCAACTCCAAAACCTCCTGGTCCTCAACCAAACTCGCCAAAGCAAAATCCGGCAACCCAGACTGCTTCGTTCCCAAAACCTGACCAGGTCCCCGCAAACGCATATCCATCTCCGCAATAAAAAATCCATCCTGAGACTGCT
Source organism: Okeania sp. SIO1H4 (assembly GCF_010672695.1). Lineage (NCBI taxonomy): Bacteria > Bacillati > Cyanobacteriota > Cyanophyceae > Oscillatoriales > Microcoleaceae > Okeania > Okeania sp. SIO1H4. Next base: position 34,440 of record NZ_JAAHGB010000042.1, on the reverse strand, counting down.
CCAACACTTTCAAACGTTCAGTAGCATCAGTGGAACCCGCACCCCTCATCAACAAACAATAAGACCGATGGACACCACGACCCACTCGCCCCCGCAACTGATGTAACTGAGATAAACCAAACCTTTCTGCATTTTCAATCAACATTACTGTGGCATTCGGCACATCTACTCCTACTTCCACCACAGTTGTAGATACTAAAATCTGAGTTTGATTATCCCGAAATGCACTAATTGTTTGGTCTTTTTCTACACTTGTCATTCTGCCATGAAGTAAACCTATTTTAAATTCTGGGAAAACTTTTTCTGCTAACTTTTGATGTTCTTCAACTGCAGATTTTACATCCAATTTTTCTGACTCTTCAACTAAGGGTAAAACAACATAAACTTGTCTACCTTGAACTATTTCTCGGCGGATTAAATCGTAAGCTTTTTTACGTTGTCTTCCAGTTAAAGTAGTTGTTTGAATTGGTTGTCTTCCTGGTGGTAATTCATCTATTTGACTAACATCCAAATCTCCATGTAATGTCAGAGCTAAAGTTCTCGGAATTGGGGTAGCTGTCATTGCCAAAAAGTGCGGAGATTCACCTTTTTGTTGTAATTTTGCTCTTTGTTGAACACCAAATCTATGTTGTTCATCTATTACTACTAAACCTAATTTGTGAAAATTTACTGCTTCTTGAATTAGAGCATGAGTGCCGACTAATACTGGTAATTCTCCAGTCTCAAGTTGAGAGTGAATTTCTCGACGTTTTGCTACCTTTGTCGAACCAGTTAATAGTTCAACTGGCAAATGTAAAAGATTAAACCAAGCAACTAATTTTTTATAATGTTGTTCTGCTAATACTTCTGTTGGTGCCATTAAAGCAGCTTGATAACCTGCTTGAATTGCTGCTAACATCGCCACAACTGCTACTACAGTTTTTCCTGCTCCTACATCTCCTTGTACTAATCTTTTCATTGATTCAGGTTTTTGTAGGTCATTGAGTATTTCATTAACTACTCTTTTTTGAGCATTAGTTAATGCAAATGGAAGTAATTTATAGAATTGCTCGATTAATTTTCCTGTAGTTGGTAAAGCTATTCCTGTTTCTACTTTTTTTTGTAGTTGCCGACGTTTCAATAATCCTAATTGTAGGTAGAAAAATTCATCAAAAACTAAGCGACGACGAGCTGCTGCTAAACAATCTCGATCTATAGGAAAGTGAATATTTTTAATCGCATTTTTTAAATCTATTAATTGATATTGATTTAGTAATGCTTCAGGCAATGTATCTGATAATTGTTCTGCTGTTGGTAAAACTGTAAATATTGCTCTTCTAACAACATCTGCTCCTACTCCATCTGTTAAGGGATAAACTGGTACTAAACGACCAACTTTCATTGATTCAATTTTACCCCCTTCACTATCAAGAACTTCTATTTCTGGGTTATCTAAATTTTTTCCATATTTGTTTTCTTTAACTAAACCTGAAGCAGCTACTGTTGCACCGACTGGATAGATTTTTTTCTGCTGCATTTGCCAACCTTTATTACTAAATCTAGGTCCGGCAAAAAAGCGACTTATTTTGATTTGACCTGTAGCATCTGTGAGAGTAAGTTCAAGAATGGTTAATTTCTTATTTTTCGGGCTAGAAAAACAGTTAAATCGTTTAACTTTGCCAATTATTGTGACAGTTTCTCCAGGTTCTAGGTCGCGAATATGTACTTGACGAGCATAATCTATATGGTCTCTTGGGTAATAATAAAGTAATTCTCTAACTGTATATAATCCTAATGTCGCTAGGCGATCGCTGTTTCTTTTGCTAATATCTTTGACTTCTGTTAATGGTTGTTCTACATCAAGTTTATCGCTGTATTTTTGAGAAGTAACGGAGTTGCTTTTTAGTGTTTTTTGACTTTTTTCTTCTGATTTAACTCTCTCTTTTTTTATTGTTTCTTCTGGTTTTACACCTTCAGAAATATATTGCATTTTTTGTAAAAAATATTTAGTTATTTCTAGTAATTTTTGTCGCTCTTCTCTGGTCATTTCTGGATAGCTGACAAATTGATTAGATATCTCCTGAAATTGATTTTGATAACCTTTTAATATTATTGGTGACTTGCTCAAACTGATACTTAAAAAGTCATTAAATATATATTGTTTTCCCTGGATATTTTGAAATCCATATTGTACTTCTACTGACAAAGCTTTTTGTAGTCTTTCCCAGTCTATATTTTCTCTTTCGTTATTCATGACATATTATTTCTGTAATATTTTCTTAGTCGCTCATTTATAGAAATTCACACTTAAATAAATATCAGCATTCAGTTTTTTGACTTCTTTTATTTTGCTTTCTTTGAGGAAATCCATTTATATATTTAATGAATTTATTCATTAAATATATATTGTTTTCCCTGGATATTTGGAAATCCATATTGTACTTCTACTGACAAAGCTTTTTGTAGTCTTTCCCAGTCGATATTTTCTCTTTCGTTATTCATAGCATATTGTTTCTATAATATTTTCTTAGTCGCTCATTTATAGAAATTCACACTTAAATAAATATCAGCATTCAGTTTTTTGACTTCTTTTATTTTGCTTTCTTTGAAGAAATCCATTTATCTACCTATAATATATACAGCAGATTGCAGATAAATGAGGTACACATAAGAATGGTCAAGTGTTTGTCGTGTGAGCATCTTGCCCGCGACTGGTGTACCTTACTAATATGAAATACGCTGTAGAATAATATTTTAATCAGAGTTGACTGTAGATTGAGATAGACAAGTTAATAAATTTCATAATTCTGTGCCATTTCACATAAAATTCGTATAACAACCAATAGACATCTCCGGAAAAGAGGGAGTAGAGAGTAGGGGGGAAAGAATTGATGATTTATCTACGATAATTAATTTGGTTTTTTATTATTGGAGATGTCTAATATTTAATACCAAGGATGATAAACTTTTGCTACAAATAGCTAGGATATTTCTTAGGAGTCAACCCACCCCTAACCCCTCCCAGGAGGGGAAGTCAGGAGTCAGAAGTCGTATGGGAATGGCTTCAATACCATTTTTGACCTAGGAAATTCTCTTTTTTCTCCAAGGGACATCTCCTTTAAAGTCTTTTAATCATGCTTATTATTCGTCACATTCTTTTTTCAAAATGGTATAACACCTAATAACTAATTCTCTGCCACCTCACATAAAATTAGTTATCTACCAAATTAATGAATAAGCAAGAAAAAATTAAGAAAAAAACTACTTTTAGGCATGATTTTCCAATTACCTTTTTGTATAATTAATCCATAATAATTAGCATAAATTCTGTCCTCAAATTACTTTAGTGTGAAAATTTTTAGCCCATATAATCTTAATGTATAGCAGAAATTACTTATCTAGGGGATTAGTTATCTAGGAAAGAAAAATATTGCATTGTCTGAATTTTAAGCTTTTGATATATCAAATACAGTAATAGCAACTACTATATTTACCACAAATTTTATCGAATAACTAAGGTTTAAAGCTTAATTAAATCAAGGATAAAAAAGAAAAAAAATTATTTATAGAACTCCGTTCCACTGAAATGACCAAAAAACCTTCGTCCTTCTACTCCTCTTTACTTCTTCTTTCTTCCCTCCTGACTTGGTTCTTCCCCTCCTGGGAGGGGTTAGGGGTGGGTTGACTCCTAAGTAATGAAGATGAATATCATACACGTGCTTCAGCAATACCAATTATTCTTCATACCAACTAGAACGCCATGCTGACTCTGCCTCTATTACAGCTCGTTCACGTTGCTTTTTACGATATTCTCGCTGCAATTGGTTAAGTCTTCGATCAAGGTTACGAATTTTATTACGCCAGGCAGTAACATTAATATCAGTAAATTCTATTTCAGATAATCTGAGATTTACTGCTATAACTTTAGTAACTCTAGAATTTTTTTCCTCTTCTGGATCTTCTGCTTCAATTAATAAATTTAATAAATTAGGTTTTCCACCTAAAGGAGTATCACCTGATTCCATTTTGGTCGCAGCTTCTAAAACTTTTTTCGGTATTTTTTTCGGTAGTATTTCTGCATTTTTAAGGATGCAATTTGCCTGATGAGAAATTTTTTTGAGGATTTCAGGTATTTGCCTTTCTATATTCTCTTGCCAAGATATTAATGTATCTAAATTATCTAATTTATCAATAATATTTTCTGGGGAATTTTCTATTTCTTCTGTTTCAATTTTATTCAAATTTTCTTCTATCTGATCTGCCAATTTTTGCTCTTCATTATCAGATGTTTGAGTTGGAAATAATACAGCAGAATCAAATTCTATGTTTGTCTTTTGGTCTTTTAGTGGGGATGTTACTTCTTGCTGCTCCCCATCTTCTTCACTCAAAAGACTTATCATTAATTCTGGTGCTGAAGTCCCATCTAAATTTTGCTGTTCTTCTGGATTTTGTTCTAATAATTCTTCTAATTCTCTAACTGGTAATTTTGCTATTTCTCGCAACTCTGACTGCATTTTTTGTCGCTGAGGAAATGATAAATTAAGAAAAGCTTCTGGATATCCTTGAGTACATATATGATAACTAGCAAAAATTAATTGTTGGCCTATCCCTTGACCTAATACTTTGAAATAACCTTCATAAGTACCATAAAATTCTTTGGCAATTTCAGCGATCGCTACTTCTATTTCTTTCAATTTTTCCTCTACTTGCCTTGCTGCTCCCACCATAGTGAATTATTTTCTATCTATCAACAATTAAAAATTAAAAATAAACAGATTATCTCTGCTATTTTGTAAGCATTCAGCCGTCAGCTATCAGCATTTCTCTACGGGATGCTACGCAAACAGCTATTGCTTGCGTGTTTTAGATAAAAGCTTTACTAATTGAGGCAGGGTAAATTTTACTATAAAAGCTGACTTTAAATTCTATGTTCATTTAAACCCCCTCTTGAAAGCTAATAGCTGTTTGCGCAGCATTCCACAGGAAATGCTTACGCTATTCTTAATTTTTAATTATGATTATTTATCAATTATTCCTTTGCCATTTGTGCTGCTACTTCTTCAGCAAAATTCTCCTCTTTTTTCTCAATACCCTCTCCCAAAACAAATCGTGTAAAACGACGTACTTGTACTTTTTCACCTAACTGAGCGCTAGTTTCCTTAACCAACTCTGCCACTGTGACATTTTGGTCTTTAATATAAGGTTGATCCATTAATGTTAATTCTTTGAGTCGCTTTTCTATTCTTCCCTGAACTATTTTTTCCCTAATATTTTCCGGCTTTTTACTAAGGTCTTCTCTACCCATTTCTATAGATTTTTCACTCTCCACAAATTCCGTAGGAATCTCATCTACTGAAATATATTCTACCTGTGGACAAGCTGCTATTTGCATAGCAATACTTTTCACTAAATGTTTGAATGCTTCATTCCGGGCAACAAAATCTGTCTGACAATTTACTTCTACTAAAACGCCAATTCTGCTACCTGTATGAATATAACTTTCAACCAGTCCTTCTGCTGCTACTTTACCCTCAAGTTTTCCTGCAGAAGCAATACCTTTTTGTCTTAGCCATTCTGTAGCCTTAGTAATATCGCCATTATTTTGCTCGAGAGCTTTTTTGCAGTCCATCATGCCTGCGCCTGTTGCTTTACGCAATTCTTGAACTAACTTTGCAGATATTTCTGGCATATTTTTTATTCCTCAATTTAACTTGACTACAATTTTAATATTTAGGAATTAATCCTACTTTAGTGCCTTAATTTAAAGTAGGCTTTTTAGAAATAATTTACGTTGTATTTTATCCCTAAAAACCCCACCTCAACTACTCAATAATATTAAAGCATTCAGCTATCAGCAGTCAGCTATCAGCAATTCGTAATTATAGTCATTTTAGTTTAGATTAAGAGAAGTATTTTTTGCGGTGAAAGGGTTTCCGCCGAAAAAGTATTTCATTCTTATTTAAAATGACTATATTCATTACTTCTAAGGTTTTTGTCCTGGAACCCATGGCAGTAACTTTTTATTATTTTTCAATTTTAAAGGTTGCTTTTACGCATACTCAAAATTAATAGCTGATAGCTAATAACTGACGGCTGAATGCTTACCTAGAATTTTTTATTCTTCTTCATTATTTTCTGCTGATGACTCTTCCTGATCATCACTTACATTAAATTCTTCTTCCGCTCCATCATAATCATAATCTTCTTCATATTCTTCATAGCTATCATAATCTTCTTGATCCAGAGTTTCTAGTTGACCATGACGACCTTCATAGATAGCATCAGCCAACTTACCTACTATAAGTTTGATTGAGCGGATAGCATCATCATTAGCTGGAATTGGAATATCAACTTGAGTCGGGTCACAATTCGTATCCAACAAAGAAACTATAGGAATATCCAACTTCTGACATTCTTGAACAGCATTATACTCTCGTCGCTGGTCTACCATGACAACTCCATCTGGCAAGCGACGCATATTTTTAATACCCCCCAGATATTTTTGTAACTTAGCCATTTCACGACGGAGAACCGAAGCTTCTTTTTTCGGGAGTAAATCTAGTGCCCCATTTGCTTCACGACGCTCTAGATCTTTGAGTCTTTCTACCCGAGTTTTAATAGTAGTCCAGTTAGTGAGCATCCCACCTAACCAACGTTGGTTAATATAATAAGCTCCACATCTACTGGCCTCTTGAGCGATAATACCAGCAGCTTGACGCTTTGTACCAACAAATAAGAATTTCTTTCCTTGTTCAGAGGCAGTTCTAATATAGTCGTAAGCTTCTTCCATTAATTGAGCTGTTTGAACAAGGTCAATAATATGAACGCCGTTACGCTCTGTAAAAATATACTGGGACATTCTTGGATTCCAGCGACGGGTCTGATGCCCAAAGTGGACTCCTGACTCTAACAATTGAGCCAAACTAACAACTGGCATAATTATAATCTCCTATTCGGGTTTAATCCTCCATCCAGGTGCATTCTCATAGATTCTTAATCTGTAGAACACCCGACTACCCAGATGTGCGATTTTAGACAACTTTTCTAGTGTATCATATCAAATCCCGTTAAACGGTTATGGAATGGTTAAGTCTTTAGGAGTCAGGAGTCAGAAGTAGAGATAATCACTTTGATGAGCGTAGTTATGACCGAAAAACTTTAGTCTCAAGTCGTAAGCATTCAGTTATTAGCGGTCAGCTATCAGCTTTTTAATAGACATCTCCTCCATGCATAGGGAGTAGGAAGTAGGGAGTAGATTGATAATTGCTTTGCGATAATTGATTTGATTTTTTATTATTGGAGATGTCTAATGAATGAAGCAAGCATTCATTTAATTTCTACTACATTCTCAGCCAGATATTCGTACTCTGAAGCTTTGATAAAATTGCTTTTTTCTCCTTTAAAGGTAATAAAGCTGAATGCTGAATGCTGAATGCTGAATGCTTACTTCAAGTCTCCCTTTTCAAGGGGATAAAAAAAGAGAATATTCTATATTTCAAGCCTCCTTATTGTAGAGGTACTGTTCAACAATTAATAATTAATAATTAATAATTAATAATTACCTCTCTTTGGAAACGGATAGGATTGACTAATCATGAAAATTTTTTCTTGTTTCTCCTTTAAAGGAGAGGCTTTAGACCAGAATTTTTCGGTAACTATTCGGTAACTAATAACTGATAACTGAAATGACAATTGGATATTTTTTTATGTCCAATTCCACCGAATTTGATGTCATATATATCCCTACCAATACTACTAACATTCCAATCTGAAAAAAAATTAATGGTTGCTTGGCAAATTAAAAAGCTTATTTTAAAGACTTTAAAATATAGTGATCGACAGCAGAAATATCATTGCTTTTTGAATAGAATTTGTTTATATATGAGTCAACATCACTAGATGTATATATAAAACCCTTAAATCTACCGATTAAAATTTGTTCAGGGCGATATTTTACAAGTAATTCATATACTTCATCTTGAGTCAGTTGGCCTGTCTTTATGCGCTTAGTAGAGAACACCGCAATTTCTGGAGGAACAAGTAAATCTGCATAAAAACCATAAATTGGAACATCTGTAAATAGCCATTTTGTTGAATCTTTATGCTCTATTAGACGATTTATAACTGCAAATTGTGGTTCATAGTTTTTTTGAAGACTAGGAATATCTTTTGAAACTTTAGGTTTTAATGTTAATAATGCAAATATCATTAAAATCAATGAAATACTTGCCCAAAAATAATTTCCTAATCTAAATTCTCGTTGCTGAAAAAGGTCAAAGAATGGAACAGATGCATAAGCGGCCAACCAAGCCATAGGAATAGCAATGAGACAATAATGATGTGGCCATACTGGTCTATGATTTAAAAGAAGCAATGTTCCTGTTCCTAGCCATGCAACTGGAAATATACCTTCCCATCTATGCCTCACAAAAACTACTAATATACCGAAAATAGCTAAAGAAAATAGATCGTAATCTTTATTGATGATGACTTTACTTAGCTTTTCAAAACCATTTTTCATGGTAAATGCAGCTTGAATTTCTTCTCCAAAATGAGTACCAAAAAGCTGTTCATAGCTTAACTCATTAAATAATAATGAAACAATCAAGAAAATAACAACTAAACTTATTATCCAAAGTAGTAAAGGGTACATCAATTTACTTCTTGGCTTCTGATTTGATTCAACATTAATTTTATTGACATCAAATAGAACAAGTAAAATAATTGGGATTAAAAAAACTGTAAAAAATTTAATTTTTAAAGACAATGCAAAAAGAACACCGGAAATAATCAATAAATATTTTTGCTGACTCTTTTTGTAAATAAATAAAAAGTAGATAGAAATTACGGCTAAAGATAATGAAGGAATTCCGATCATAACAGCACTACTAAATCTGATAAACCCTGATGAAGCAGCCAATGATATTGCTCCAATAAGAGCGGGGAACATTCCTAAAGAAATACGAATAGTTTCAAAGAAAAACCATATTAGTAATGCTGAAAAAGTTACAGTCAAAAGGCGTGCTGAAAAAACAGATTTTCCAACTATACTAAACCATAATGAAAGCAGGGCTGGGAAAAAGAAAGGCTGATCGCTCCAAATTTCTGTCTGCGGTGAGTAGCCTTGCATATAAAGTGAAGCCCTCATTAATTGAAGTCCTTCATCAAAATTGAGTTGAAATTCCTCCTTTAAGGGAACAATCATAGGAACTATTATAATTGCTAATACTAGATACAGTAGAAACAAAGATATGTAAAATACTTTTCGTTTAATCATCATTTTTGAGTTATAAATTTGATTCGTCAACTTAGCTCAAACCCTGATTTAACCTCGCCTTTAATTAAGTTAGAATTCCCCTAAATATAACTGCTTGAATAATTAATAATTATTAATTATTCATTTTTCCAAGCTCCTATCATAGGGAAAAAATATTTTCTTCCAATGGCGTTAATCCTCTCCCTTTTAATAAGAGGGAATTGTTAATTTTTAATTGCTGAAAAAAACCTTATCTTGCCAATCATCCAGCCTCTTAATTATTTACTGGATAAATCAGCTATTAAGGATGTATTTGCCCTAATATTATTTTTAAGCGGTCATAATCATCTCTCAACAAAACACTCATATTTCTACCTGCCTGAACTAACCAATTACGGTCGGCTTTTCTCAGTTGATAAATTTCTCTAATAGTAGCAGCTACTAAAGCATCAACAGGAGCATTAAATAACTGTAATAAAGTCCGCAAAAAATCTAATTTTTCACTAAACCTAACTATTTCTTCTGGTTCACATAAATAAACTGCTTGATGAATTTGAGGTGGACGGGGTGGAAGATATTGGTAAATTCTGCCATTTTCTGCTGTAGAACCATTTAATTCTTCTTGAGACTTAAAACCTACTATTGCTACCCTAAATTCTGTCTTCAACATAGCAAAAATTTGTGGTTGTTCTTCTCGTAATTGAGTTAAAGACATTCCCAAAGCTCTTGCCCTATGTACTGAATCAATAGGCAAGGTAGTTGCATAATAAACCACTCCATAAATCTGATTTCCTGATTGTTCATCCTCCGATTTTACCCAAGTACCAAAAGCAGGCATCATCGGAAAATCTAGCTCATCTGGTTCTAAACATTGAGCCAAAAATTCTGTTGTTGCTGTTTCTATTACTTCAGCTATGTAATTGTTCTGACGATTTGTATTAGCAAATTGGGGTAAAGGAAGACGCATAAGTATATAAGAAGGTGGTAGGTTGTAGGTGGTAACTTGTAGGTTTTAGGTGGTAGATGATTAAGATTTAACCCAAAAACTCATCTTGATGTTTTTCTACAATTAATAATTACCTCTCCTTAAAATTTATAGAATTGGAAAACAGAATTTTTTTCTTGATTTCCACAGGAAATAAAAGACTTTAAACCTGAATTATTAAGTAATGAAAAACAACTTAGTATTTACTAACTAAATTATTTGGCGTTGCTGAGTGGTAATGATTTTGAGATTAACTTTGGGCGCAAAACATCAGTTTTTCAATTTTACCTTCAGCTCATAGACATCTCCAAGAATCAAAAATCAATATCTATATCCCAAAGAAATTATCAATTCTTTCCCCTCTAGGGAGGGGGAGGGGCGAGGGGTGGGTTCCCTACAGCAAAGCTGCCTACTTCCTACTCCCTATGGGTGGAGTAGATGTCTAATTCTCATTACATTTAAGCTAACACCAATTATTTTTTCTTGCCACCTGCCGTTGCATCTACTACAGCGGTTTTCATTTCGGTCACTGTAGTGACATTCCATGGAACTTCCCTACAGGATTTTGATTGTGGCGATGTAATTCATCAATATGAAAAGTGCTGTAACTCTAATTATGAGAGTCTAAATGTTACTAACTTATCCCAAAGTATTGAAGAAGGTTGTAGGTGGTAAATAATTAAGATTTCATCCAAAATATCATACCATTCTTGATGTTTTTCTACAATTAATAATTACCTCTCCTTCAAGTTATATAATTTGTTTTGCTCTTGATTTATTCTTGCAAATAAAAGACTTTCAACCTAAATTGTTCAGTAATGAAAAAAATCTATTATTTACTAGCTAAATTATTTTTTCTTGCGACCTGCCGTAGCATCTACTAACTCTAATTCTGAGAGTCTAAATGTTACTAACTTATCCCAATTTCCACCTTCAAATAATACAGCAGCTTTACCGTCACTTACTCGTTGAACTTGTCCTTGAAATCCATAATAAGTATCACTAATATTTTTAACTTTAACTGCTACACCAGGTAAAATCATTGTTTTCTACTCCTATCAAAAATTTTCTTAATTTTAGGAAAATAAAAGCTTTTCTATTGTAATATTTTTGGCATCTATAAATCTTATTTTATGCCAAAGCTACAACAGAAACTCTACCAGCAATTTTTTGAGCGATCGCTTTCAACTCTTGAGCTGAACTAGAGTTAGGAGCGCCAACTACAATAGGAACTCCACTATCTCCACCTTCTCTGACAGGCATTTCCAAAGGAACACCTCCAAGTAGTGGTACACCTAATTCCTCCGCTGTTCTTTTACCACCACCAGAACCAAAAATGTCATACTTTTTCTCTGGCATATCTGGAGGGACAAAATAACTCATATTTTCAACTATTCCTAATACAGAAACCCCTAACTGCTGAAACATTTTTAGACCTTTGCGAGAGTCTAATAACGCCACTGTTTGAGGAGTTGTCACAATTACCACTCCAGACATAGGCACAGCTTGAGCTAATGTTAATTGAGCATCACCAGTACCAGGAGGCAAGTCTACCAATAAATAATCTAAATCACCCCATTGCACTTGGTACAAAAATTGTCGGATAATTCCATTCAACATCGGACCACGCCAAATTACAGGTTGATCTTTATCAATTAAAAAAGCCATAGAAACCAACTTTACTCCATGATTAAAAGCTGGTTCCAGGACTTCTCCAGACTGTCCTGCTTGTACCATAACTTTAGCATCTGCTAGACCTAACATCGTTGGGTCGTTAGGGCCATAAATATCAGCATCAATCAAACCCACTTTAGCGCCCATTTGAGCTAATGCCACAGCTACATTCACTGCTACTGTGCTTTTACCCACTCCACCTTTACCACTAGAAACAGCAATAATATTTTTCACTCCATCAATACCTTGGCGGTCGGGTATAGTTTTCTGCTGAGGAGTCTCTGCTGTGACATCTACTATAACTTCCTTCACCCCGGGAAGTTGCTTGACAGCTTTTTGACAGTCTTCGACAATAAATTCTCGTAATGGACAAGCTGGAGTTGTCAATACTAAAGTAAACTCAACTTGTCCATCATTAACTTTAATATTGCGAATCATATTCAGTTCTACCAAACTCTTTTGCAGTTCGGGGTCTTGTACTGGTCGTAAAACATCTAAAATAGATTGAGTCTCAGGTATAGTGGACATATAACATCCTTCAAAAATTAAATTTTTATTAAATTATATCTGTTATTTGCAAGATAATGTTAAATTTATCCTTCACTTAATTACTAATAATTAAATTAATTATTAATTTGATATTTTAATAAAAGTAATGAATCTTAACCTAAGAATTAATGTAATTTAGGTCGTCTAGAGAAATGATTGCCAATGAGATAAAAAATTAAATTTAGTAATTAGTAAAAGAATCAATAATAACTAGCTACAAAATCTTTTTTAAGCCATCAATAATTTATCGTCTGCAATATCATAATCATATAGTTTAGATGTAAATCAATAGGCAAGAGTAATTCAATAATTAAGAATTATAGTTGAGTATTTGACATCTTCTGATGACAAGATAGGTTGATTTACTCAAAAAAAACTGGAAAAAACAGGAAAATTTTACTAGACGATCGATAGCATGGTAGGATAAAAAGTCTGGAAAGATACATATAATTTTTAGCCAATTTGAAACACATATTGTACCTATGACAGCTTCCACTGAAACTCAAAAAACAACACCTCTATCTCTATCACTGGGTAGTACCCAAGGTCGAGTCAGTAAATTTATGCAGGATATACAAGATGAAATTTGTCAAGGACTGGAGCAACTAGATGGAATAGGCAAATTTAAAGAAGACCGTTGGGAACGCCCAGGTGGTGGTGGAGGAAGGTCTCGTGTAATTAGAGACGGTGCGGTTTTTGAACAGGGAGGAGTTAACTTTTCAGAAGTGTGGGGAGATAAACTACCACCAAGCATACTAGCACAAAGACCAGAAGCCGAAGGTCATGGTTTTTATGCGACCGGCACTTCAATGGTACTGCACCCTGAAAATCCTTATGTACCAACAGTGCATCTTAATTATCGCTATTTTGAAGCAGGACCTGTATGGTGGTTTGGTGGAGGTATAGATTTAACACCTTACTATCCCTATGCAGAAGACGCAAATCACTTTCATCAAACTATTAAAGCAGCCTGTGACAAAAGCCATAAAGAGTATTATCCTGTATTTAAAAGATGGTGTGACGAGTATTTTTACTTAAAGCATCGTCAAGAAATGCGAGGTGTAGGGGGTATCTTCTTTGATTATCAAGATGGTCAAGGGGAATTATACAAAGGGCCAGATAGTCAAGGACCAGCAGCAATCTATAGTCAGCAGTTAGGAGTTCCTGAATCTCGTAATTGGGAATCCTTATTTACATTTGTACAAAATTGTGGTAGATCATTCTTGCCAGCATATAAAACAATAGTAGAGCGACGGCAACCCATGGAATATGGCGATCGGGAACGCAACTTTCAGCTATACCGACGTGGCCGTTATGTTGAATTTAATCTAGTGTATGACAGAGGTACAATTTTTGGTTTGCAAACCAATGGTCGTACAGAGTCAATCTTGATGTCTTTGCCACCTTTGGTTCGTTGGGAATATGGCTACAGTCCAGAACCCAATACACCAGAAGCTGAACTATATGAAGTATTTTTAAAGCCTCATGATTGGGCTAACTGGAAACCAAATCATTAATTTATCTGAGTTAAACTACAGTTATATGGGCAAACACCATAGTTTATATCATCCCGAGGGAAGGGTCAGTGATTCATATTGAGCAAAAAACCCACACAACTCAGGACGGCACAACAGTAATCGTCCTAGCACCAACTGGACGCTTGGATATCACAACAGCTTGGCAGTTTCGCCTCAAGTTGCAGGAATGTATATCCAAACTAAGTCGTCATGTAGTGGTCAATTTAGGTCAGGTTAACTTTATTGATAGTTCTGGACTTACATCTCTGGTAGCAGGGATGCGAGATGCTGACAAAGTTAAGGGTAGTTTCCGAATTTGTAGTGTTCATCCAGAAGCTAAACTGGTATTTGAAGTAACTATGATGGATTCTGTGTTTGAGATTTTTGAAACAGAACAAGAAGCTCTTGATTATCGTGATGTCCGTGAAGGGAATAGAGCTTAAACAGTGTTGAGTTTAAGCAGAACTTAATCAATTTTATATCTAAACAAACTGTCCAGCAGAGTACTTCTTTAATAAATTCAAATTAGATTGAAATGGGATTACCAAGACCAGTCACAATACAGTAAAAGTATATAGCTGACAAGATGATTGTCAATTAGTCATCATAAATTGTCATTATTTTAGTAAGGGTATGTTGGGTTTTTCAGTCCTATTTACCATTATTATTTAGAACTATTGGTGAATTTTCCTTGGATTAAAGGCTGACAATTTTGTTTAACAAAAAGTTTTATGGTAAATCCACTGAATCTTCTAGAATTGGTGTCAGTAAAAGTTATCATAGTTTTTGTAGAAACTGACTTTTTGTTGATGACTAAATGCAGACATTAATTTGTTCTAGCTTGGCATCAGTTCAAAATCCCCAATCAGAATTTTAATTGCACTTATTTAGAATGTATTATTTTTGCCTTATGGTCTACCTTACTTGCAATTAATGCAAATTCAGTGGGTATGGATTTGTTATTTGGTTAAATATATATTTAAGTTGAACTCAGAGTTAAGCTTAATAATCTGAATGGCTGCCAATCATTAAAAACTGGTGGCCTTTTTTGAGAAATTAGAATATTACTGCACTACTTATAACATCAGTTCTGAACTAAAGCTACGACTTTTCATAAATTTATATTGCCCCAATAAAGCCCCCCAAGTACCTTTACCTGTTTGCGGATCTATACCTTTGTCATAACTAAGAAACTCTTGAGCGTTAACTTCAAAACCTAGTTCAACTTGGTAATATTGACTTTGATAGGTAAAGCCACAAACTGCATCAGGAGGTAGAATACCTTGAAAATATTCATTATCTTGGCCATGGTTGTGATTGATCACTTCTAGAGTGCAACCAGGTAAAAACTTCATTTGGCTAGGTTTAAGCTGTTTAAGAATTTCTGGGTTTTTCCCCGACCCGAGAATAGAAGGCACATCTTTTGGTAAATAGTACTGAATTTGTAAGGATGTGGAACTATCTGAGGATGTGGGACTATCTGATAATTGTCGAAGTTGCATAACTCTAGGTCGATATGGTTGGTCTAATTTGAGAATATTTGCTTGCTCGGCAAATAAAGCAATGCTAGGTTCTGGAAACAGAGTAATAGGGACAGGTCTGTGCCATAGTCGAAGCTGAACATACCATGCGGGGTCTGCGATCGCCTGGGTAGAATTATCAAATTCGCCAGCAAGATATCTAGCTAAAGATATTAACTCTGGAGAAAAGTTCATATTGATTTTTAATTTTGATTAAAATAATTATACAGATTACCTCAAGTATTAATTTAAATAGCTTCTAGCTATGTAGTGGTTAGCATTTTGTGAAACATAAAATGAACAGTAAGTAAAAACTATCTACTGAAATTGCTATGGAGGCTTGGTAAAATAGACTCTAAGTTGCAATTGTTTTAGAGTATTCCGTAATCTTGAAGGCTGAAGGCTATTTTCAACTTTAAAATCAAAGAAAATTAATTATAGTTTTATGTTTAATCCTTACTTGTGCTATTTTTAACTAAATTATCATAATTTAAAGGTTGGAAGCGACAACTTTTAAAGCATTGACTGTAGCAAAGTTGTAAAATATATGTAGTCTATATATACACAATATGCTACAAGCAAATTTGTGATGGAAAACAATTACCTTGTTTATACCAGGTTGTGTCACCACAATTCCTAATAGGACTAATAGGAAAGACAAGGTAGTTGGCCTAATATTTGTGTAGTAGTTTTCGAGAAGATTAAAATAATTAGTACTTGGCCCTTAAGTTGATAGAATATTCAACTGTGCCATACAGTCACGATCAATTAAACCAGTAAGAACTAAGTTAACTATTTTAATTTTATTTTTTACCGAAAAATTTGGTTTAAAGCCTCCTACTTTCAGGGCGAATTTGTGTTATTCTATAAAAAGTGGAAAGTATCTAACCACTCTAAAAGCCTAGCTACTTAAATCAGTAGCTGACTTAACCTTGAAAACTAGATTTATGGAGTTTTGTACAGTAATGCTTGTACATGGAAAAGCTCTAAGCAACAAGTACCAGAAAACCAAAGTTTTTTTTAAGGTTTGAACTGTACCGTAGGGCATAAGTCCACAGGGTATTGAAATAGAGCAAACCCTTGGGAAGAGAACTATCTCTGGATTAGGTATCTCAAGGTATCTGATTTAAGTGAACTCATTGTTGACGTAGCCTTGCGTCAGCAAGCCAAGAATTGTGGTCTCAGGAGAATCTTCGCGCCTGACCGCCGGAGAATATGTCAAATTTTAGTTATTACTGTAGGTATTTCATAAAGTCAAACCCACCCTGCTTTTCCAGTACTATGTGCTTTCAAGCTGGCCTAGTAGGAAATCAACATCTGACAGGGATGGGATTATAGAATTAGAACACTAGGTGAATAATATTCGTACTGTCTCAGATACTAAGAAAGCTTTTTATAATTCTCACACCCGTCCAATTAACTCCATATACAATCGAGTTGTTGAAGAGCTGTTAGTGGAAATGCACCTGATTTCCGTCAATGCTGATTATAGCTATAATCCATTTTATGCTTTGGGTATAGTTACAGCTTTTGACCGTTTTATGGAGGGATACTCTCCTGAACAGGACAAAATTTCTATTTTTAATGCTCTGATTCAAGCACAAGAAGAGGACTCAGATAAATACCGTGCAGATGCTAAAGGATTAGAAGATTTAGCGAGCCAAATGTCTGGACAGGATATGATATCGTGGATTTGCTTATCAGCAGATAGAGATGATGCTCAACATTTGCAAGATAATTTAAGAGCTATTTCAGATGGTTATAAATTTAAGTATAATCGCTTATTTGCTATAGGTTTATTCACTTTACTAGAAATAGCAGATACAGAGTTAGTTAAGGAACAACCGCAGCGTACAGAAGCGATCAAGAAAATTTCCCAGGCTTTAAACTTGCCAGAAGAAAAATTATTAAAAGATATCGAAATGTATCGTAGCAATTTAGAGAGAATAATTCAAGCTCGTAATGCTATGGAAGATTCTCTGATGGCAGCGAGGAAAAAAAGAGATAAACGTCGTAGCTTAGAAGAAGGAAATATACCTACTTCTCCTAGTAATACTTCAAAAAATAGTAATTAATAATAAATACCTAAAGATTGAATTATTGAATATTTAGTATTTTGACTGTATTTTCATTTTCTAAGATACTATGTACTGATATACAAAACATTCTCCTTGCTATTATTTCAATTTTATTTGTTGAGTAGAAGATGTTTTCAAACATCTCTACTCTAATTATTTCATAGGTGGTATTTCTAAAATTTAGTCCACTTTGTTCATAAACAAAATAAATAATGATATAGAATTGTCAATTTTTGATGTAAAAAAAACTACATATTTACCTAGCAAATAATAATTTAGAATACTTCATAATTACTAATATAAATATTTTTTTTGTTTATATAATTTTTTTATTCTTAGAACAAACAAGCCTAATGTACCTATCTAGTCAGGATAATTTAATTATAAATCAGATTATTGTTCATAATGTGGAGCATAAGATTTAAGTAATTCACTAAGTTGTGAACCAACATCAGGATAACTACCAAAAGGTGTAGAATTAATTGGTTGTCTATCTATATTTTGAGCAATAGCTTCATTTATCTGCTGAGAAATTAGATTTTGAAGTTCATCTTTAGCTTTAGACCTTTGAAACTGAGCGCCCTCCTCTGTAGTAGCATATAAAGGAGGAAGTCTATTTAAAGCATAAGCTGCAATATCTCCCACATCAAGGGTTTTTTCGCTAGTGGCCTCAATCTCTGTCACTCGTGCGATAGCCTCAGACAGCACTAGTTCTTCCATAACATTAATAAATTGTTTACGAGGTAAAACAACAACTTCTCCTGTTAATAAAGCTCCCATTAAACGATCAAGAGCCATATATTCCTCAATTGATAATTCAGAAGCCGTGTTACAAATTAATCCTACCTCTGCTTCCATAGAAGGTGTTAAATAACCATCTTGTAAAGCTTGTTCAACAATTTTTTCTATGCTCATAAGTTTTATTCTAAGTTTACTGAAAATAATTTTTAAATAAGGTTTCTACATATTTATCAGATTAAAATTATAAGTTAATCAAAGTCAAGATCAACTATCATCTTACTTTTCAGAGAAAAACTTAAAAATCACATATAAGTAAGTCGGTGGAAAAAAATTTCTGAGTCTTGATGTGTTAATTAGAAAAGTTTTATTCAATACCTTCGTATCGCCAAGGAACAGGATCGACAGCTTGACCAGATACATATAGTCCCCAATGTAGATGAGGACCTGTAGATGCCCCCGTAGATCCTACAGCACCAATTAACTGGCCAGCTTTGACAAAATCACCTTCTTTAACATTGATACGACTCAAATGAATAAAAATGCTCGTTACCCCTTGACCATGATCGATACCAACAGTATTACCATGAATTTCAAAACCCTGAGATTCTAATCCCACTAGAGCGACACGACCAGCAGCAGGAGCTACTACGGGAGAGCCATTATAATCTGCATAATCTACCCCACGATGATAATAGTTCTCAGCAAACTCTCCATTATAATACCGTCGCACCCCATAAATTGTACTTACAGGACCTTGGTTAGGTCGAATAAATGGACCATTCCAAAATTTCTCTGGAGTGACAAGTTTTTTAAATGCTCCCACTCTGTCAAATTCTAAGTCTGTTCCTTTGAGAGAATCTTTGCCAGGAGGCAACCAAATAGATTGAGTGGGAAAGGAGCGACTTTGCAGATTTACATTTACATTCTGCACACCTGCTTCAGTGTTAATTTGAAGCTGTCGTGTACCTGGTCGGTCTAAAGGAGTAGTTGGTAATAATGCCCTCAATTTATTTTGTCCAATTGAGAAAAAAGGATAGGTTTTTCCATCCATACTAACTGTAGGAGTTGCTCCTCTAATTGATTCCGGAATTACAACTGATAAAGTATCTCCAAGTTGTGGGTTAGTAGGAGTTATTTGTACAGTTTGGCTGAATCCAGGGCTAGCTATTACCAGTATTGTTGTAACTATAGCTAAAATTAAGCTAGGGATAAACTGTTTAATTTTGATAGACCAAAACATTAGTTTTTTTAGTTAAAATTTTTGCGATTAATTAAAGACTAAATTATTATATTTGCAGGTTCAAATTAAAAATATCCTATCATCTCAGGAGAAATCTATTTAAAGAAGGTTTTAGGTCGTAGGTTTTAGGTATTATACCCATTTAAAAAAAGAATGTTACGAATAATTGGGGGTGATAAAAAGATGTTACAAGATCCCAAGGAGAAGAAATTGACTATCCAGGAGGTCAGGCAATATTAGATATTGGTGATCGACTTTTGTTAGTAGGGGAACCTTCAGAATTAGAGAGTTTTGATAAGTTGGCAAAAGGAGAAATTGCTGTGCCAAAAGAAAGTACCTCTTGTCAATGGTTAATCTTAGGTGAGTCTAGTCCTTATACGGGCAAAAAAATATCTCAAGCAAATTTACGTCGTCAGTATGGGGTAGAAATTCAAGCAATTCGACGAGAAGGGAAATTTATCCGATGGCCTCAAGGAAATACGAAGTTACAAGTGGGCGATCGGTTGTTGATCTGTGGTGGTTTCCATTAACTAAGTCAAGTAAGGCAAATGAAAATTCCGCAGACTCAGGGATATCCTAAAAAACAAAAGTTAACTACAGTAGTGAATGAAACTACAGAAATTTAGCAATAGACATCTGGTGAAAAAGAATCGACTTTTTGCAAAAGTAGGCAATAGAATAGGCAACAGGGAAGAAAATTTATGAAAAAATACACAAAAAATAATCTATAAGTGTAATTTCTACTCCTATGTCTAATAGTTATAGTCGAATCAAAGTTTAGAACATTCCTCAATATTCAAACTAGCGTTAGAGATGACTTATAACTTCTGATTTGCGGGTAGTGCTATATTTGTCTTATGTGACTTTGCCACAAATTTTGTAGTTACATCATTATTCTGGAATTTTCTATTAGACATCTCAAATAATAAAAAATAAAATTAATTATCGTAGATAAATAATTGATTTGATGATTTATCTATGCTCCCTACTCCCTACTGCCTACTCCCTCTTTTCTGGAATTGTCTATTTCTGATTAAATTAAAATAATAAGGTAGAAAAACTTCGATGAAAAAATTAGGATTAGTTTTTTGGTTTGAGATAAACAATAGCTTGTCGCCAAATTATAATTGGTAAATCATACTGGTCTAAGAGGCAAATACAATTTGGGTCTTGCCAGAAAACTTTTCCTACATGGAGGTCGTTAGTAATTAGTTTTAGCTCTACTTCTTTCTTCTCTGTGATATAAGTTTGAATCTGGCGAACACTGGGTAAACTGGTATCAAAATCAGACATAATAATTATTCAATATATTTCCCACGTAATCTTTTCATTTAAAAGTAAATTTCAACTTAATTACTGGAGCATCATCATGACAGTATCATTCACCAAGTATCATGGCCTGGGCAACGATTTTATTTTGATAGATAATCGCCACCTCCCGCAACCTATAGTAACACCAGAACAGGCGATAAAATTGTGCGATCGCAATTTTGGTATTGGTGCAAATGGTGTGATTTTTGCTCTGCCTAGACAAGAGCAAGCAGATTATACCATGCGGATATTTAACTCTGATGGTTCAGAGTCAGAAATGTGCGGTAATGGGATTAGATGTTTAGCTAAATTTATTGCTGAAATAGATAATGATAATAAAACTAAATATAAAATTTATACTGGTGCAGGTCTGCTCGGAATCGAATTACAACCTGATGGCCAAGTAAAAGTTGATATGGGACAGCCAAAACTATTGGCATCGGAAATACCCACAACTCTAGGTAATGCTGATGAGAAAATTGTTAATCAAACTTTAGAAGTGGCAGGAAAGTCTTGGTCTGTTACCTGTGTAAATATGGGGAACCCACACTGTGTAACTTTTGTAGAGAATGTTGCTGATATAGCTCTAGAAATAGTAGGTCCTCAATTTGAGCATCACTCCGTATTTCCAGAACGCACTAATACAGAATTTATTCAAGTTATTAGCCCAAATTATGTGAAAATGCGAGTATGGGAAAGAGGTGCGGGTGCAACATTAGCTTGTGGTACGGGTGCTTGTGCATCAGTAGTGGCAGGGGTTTTAACTCAAAGAAGCGAGAACAAAGTTACAGTTGAACTACCTGGAGGTTGTTTGGAGATTGAATGGTCAACCACAGACCAAAAAGTTTATATGACTGGACCAGCAGAAAAAGTATTTACAGGAGTGATAAATGAATCAATAATGAATTTATAGAAATGTAGAGATTAGCAATTGTTTAAAATTAATTTTTTGAAAATTTCAAAATTAGTTTTAAATATCAAAGTTTACATTTTCAAGACAGTTATTAACAAAAATTAATTAAGTAGTATAGCAGAAGGCATAAGGCATAAGGAAAAATCTGACTTTGTCTGAGTTTTCAGCTTTTGATATGTTCTTACCTTTCCTTCGACTGCTATAAAAAAAATTAGCTGTACTATTTTCAATACTTAGAATAACTTTTATAGCAGTACGCGCTGGTATATTTACAAATTGCAGGAACTACCCAATAGCTAAAAGTCTGATAAAATAGGTTTTTTATTCCCCCAAATGAGCTGTTGCCTGTTGCCTGTTGCCTGCGCAAAGCGCTATAGATAAAAATTAAAAGTTATATTGCTTTTGACTGGGAATTTTGACTTAAAAATAGAGGTATATTCATGGGCGGAGGTATTTACCTAATTCGTGACAACGATCAACTTGTGGAAATGACAGAACAAGCTTATGAGTCTGAAGATCAACTACAAGAATTTATAGAAACTTATCCTAACCTAATTGCAGGAGATGATATAGACAGAGCTACTCCCAGAAGATGGTTATTAATATCACGGGAAATAGCAATATCAACAGAGGAAGATATCACACAACAATGGGCATTATCTCATTTATTTCTTGACCAAGAAGCAATTCCGACGTTAGTAATAGTTAAAGGTGCTTACGAAGAAGAAATTCGCCAACAAGTAGTAGGTCAAATGATTGATTATGCTGCTAATGTAGGAGTTTATTGGCCTCTGGAATCAATTATTGCTCAGTTTGAAGTCAACTGTCGGGAACATGGTCGCGATCCAGAACAAGTATTTGAAAAATTTCTGGGTCTAGATGCTGACGAAGAAAAGTTTTGGCAAAAAGTGAAAACGAATTTACAAGCAAATAAAATTCGTTTAGTATTTGTGGCAGATAATATTCCGGCAGAATTACGAAGAGTAGTAGAATTTCTGAACGAGCAGATAGATCCAGTAGAAGTTTTAGCATTAGAAATTAAACAGTATGTTAGTCAAGAAGGTTTAAGAACTTTAGTTCCAAGAGTAATTGGTCAAACGACTGAAGCACAACTGAAAAAATCAAGCACAACCCGTGAAAGAAGAAGGTGGGACGAAGTATCTTTCTTTCAAGAATTTCAAACTAGATGGGGTGCTGATGAGGCAGCAATACTCAGAAAAATTCATGAATGGGCAAAAAAACAAGAACCCATAACCTCAATTCAATGGGGGACAGGAGATGTTTATGGTGGTTTTACTACAATAGTTAATCAACCTGGAAAAAAGAGTCTAGAGTTATTTAGTATTGATATTTCAGGTCATCTAGAAATTTACTCGAATAAATATAGTGGTCAACCTCCATTTAATCACAACACTAAATGGTTGGAATTAAGAGCTAAACTTAGTTCGATCGGTCTAGCTCTACCAGAAAATTTAGAAGAATTTAGAGCGCCTAGTCTACGTTTATCCACATTACAAGATGATGCAGCATTACGGCAAGTAATAGAAACTTTTCATTGGATTATTGAAGAATTTAATCAAGGTTAAATTGTTAACAATTAATAATTAATAATTAATAATTACCTCTTCTTTAATATAAGGATTGTTTAAAAGGAAATTTTTTTATTTTTTTATACCTGTAGGACGACAGGCCGTAGTCCAGCCAAGGAGATGCTTTAAACCTTAATTTAACGGTAATTTAAAGGTTATTTAGATTAGGATGATAGGGTGGCGATCGCTTCAAAGATATTTAGAAATAATGGTAAATAGAGATGAATAATTTCTAGCAAGGGAGCAAGATGTTTCTATCAGGAAACATAACTAAAATAATAAAAATTCCCTATAATTAAAATGCAGCACCACCTAGAAATTTGTTTTGTTATTAGGTGTTAAAGAAAAGTCAATAATTTCAATTTGGATAGATGGAGAGTCAAAATTATTAGAAAGTATTCTGGGTGATAATCAAGAAAATTATCATAATTTCATAAATTTACAGAAGTTATAGCGCTGTGCGCAGGCAACAGGCAACAGGCAACAGCTCATCTGGGGGAATAAATTGCTGATAATATAAGACTTTTAGCTATTTTGCCCCTCCTGCAATTTGTAAATATACCAGCGCTCATTGCTATAAATAAGGAGTGGAATGAAAAATTGGTTAGGATAGTTTATGGGTAACTTTACTCAATTAAACCTCTATCCCCAGCGAGTCAACATTACTTGCGTAATGTAGGAAATATACCTTTTGAATGTATTCTTTTCTTTGCAGAAGGACAAGCTCTCACAGAAGATAAATTGCTAACTATTACGTTACAAAATATTGTTGGTGGGACACCGCTCGGGGTTCTTGGTCCGATTCTCGTTACTGATGAAACAAATGATCCTCAAGTGTATTATACAGCGCAAAGAGTTTCAGAAGCTCCTGAGCAAACCTATAGTTCAGTAAATCAAGGTCCTGAGATTGTCCAGGTTGTTGAAGCTTGTAGTGGAGTCGAACCTGATGTATCCAATCCTGGTTGTCCCAATAAACAGGAACAAATTTTTCCTTTATCCATTTACTCCACACTAAAACCCTAGAAGAAAAAAGCTTAGGCAGATAAGCAAGCAACTATTACTGGTATCGTTGATTTAACAAGAAGAGAATTGAGTATATAGCGTTTCTCAGACCTACGAGGGAGTAGCAGCTATTAAATTTAAGCGATCGCACTGAACATGGGATGTTTTTGGTATACCTCACAAGTTTGAGAAACACTATATTAATTGAAGATTAGGGTCAGAATTAACTTTTTTTGCAGTCTATATTAACTAATGTAGGAAAAATAAATGTTAAGGGATTTAGTTAGCAAACCCCTACAGTAAATTTATGTTTGATTTTATCTACCTATTTGTTTTTCGAGTTTTCTTGGTATGAAAAGTTCTCAAATAGAAAAGGTATTATCAGAATTAATTTCCCGAGATTTAGTCAAAAAAGAAGAAAACTTAAAGTTAACAGCAGCAGGTTTGAATGTTTTAGCACAACAAACAATTTTAGCTCCTATTTCTGAAACTCAGACTTTTTATCTAGACACTCTAAATGGAAAATTAACCAACTCCTTTTCTCTGAAAATTTTTGACAGTAAAATTCATAAAAATAGTGCGATAAATAAAATTATCAAAAAACCAAGGAAAGGTCATATAGAGGATTTAGTTGATTACTACCCAGATATTGAAAAACTTTTACAAAATTCCGATCCCAATAATCCTAATCCCATAGAATTAGTACAAGTTAATAACATAGAAAAAATATATCCTCAATACCATGAAGTTTTGCTAGTTTTGTATAAAAGTAATCCTAGCGATCGCGAAATTTAATATGAGATTTTTTCTAGAGGTTTTATTCAACCAGAATATCGGAAGACTATAGAACAATTGTATGCTGAAGGGAAAAAAATACTTGAGCCAATTTTTCAATAAATGGAAGAAGAGAAACCACCTCAAGATTCGGTCAACAAAGTTATTCCTAATATTCAAGATGATGATATTCAAACTGTAGAAAAGTTAACTACAAAAATTGACTCTATTGATTACCCTGATAATTTTGTAGAAACTAAAAATAATTCAGTCAAACAAGAAAAAAAAGCTTCAGAAAGAACTCAAGTAAGTTCAAAATAAAACTAGAATTTCAGAGGTAGTTCATACTTATCAAATTCGTGAATATTTAGTTAAAGCTTTAACAGAAGCAAAAAATAGATTAATGATAGTTTCACCTTCGATTAAAGTAAATGTAGTAGACAAAGAATTTTTATCAAATTTAGAAGCTACCCTCAGACGAAAAGTAAAAGTTTATATAATCTATGGAATTAAAGGTTCAAATTCTCAAAATGATGATAAGTCTATTAAACAATTAGAGAATTTAAAGGCAAATCACAAAAATCTCCTATTTGACAAAACTGAAAATAGTCATCGTAAACAAATTATTTGTGATGATAAATTTGCCATAGTAACCAGCTTTAACTTTTTATCATTTAGAGCAGACCCCAATTTAACATATAGAGATGAACTAGGAGTCATTATTAGAGATAAACAAACTATTGAAGATTTATTTAACAGTGGGATTAATTTAATTATTTAAAATCACAAATTTATTGATTTACAGGGGATTTCCAGATAGGGTTTGGTAGAGCTATCATAGGCAAGATGTCTGTGCTACAAAGGTTTTATAATTAATATTTGTACTTCATATACTTGGAATATGCTGTAGCAATCTTAAATAGGTTGTAACATTTTGTTCTAGGGGTTTGGTTACCAAATCCCATTTTAGCTTGGGTTTGGAGACCAAACCCCTACAGTTTTTCTCACAAATCTTGCACGGATTAGTATGTATGTACTATAAATCTCCACAAACACCAAATAAATCAACTTTTTCTTCAACCTTTGTAGGGACGTTCCATTGAACATCCCTACGTTATTTTTCACCAGATATCTGTTAACTATCTATTAGCTTTTCCTTATGGAATACTCCGCAAACAGCATTTAGCTATCAGCTAAAAATCCAGGAGTTTAGGTCTCTCACCCCACTAATTTTTCAAATATAGTGGTGCGTGTTAATAGGAGTTTTAATCCTTTACTATAAACCTTGAGAAGCTGATAGCTAATAGCTGAACGCTGACCGCTATTTCAATTACTAGCTTTCTGAATTGAAGGACTTGATTGAGCTAAATATAATCCTAATAAAACTATAGAAAATCCTATCCAACTAATTATAGTAAGTTGTTCCGAGAATAATCCCCAAGCAATTAAAGCAGTAATTACAGGTTCCAATAAAAAGCATAAAGCAACAAAACCAGAGGAAAAAGTTTTGAGACTATAAGTAACAAACCCATGACCTAAAACTTGGGCAATTACTGCTAAACCAATAATTGATAACCATCCTTCCCAAGAAAAAGGTAAAATATGATCTTCCGTGAATAAAGCAATAGGAAGAGTAAATAAACTACCACTTATACAAGTCCATAATAAGATAGTTGTTGCAGAAAATTTGGAGCGAAGTTTTTCAATTAATAAGTAGTAAGCACCAAATAAAATTGCAGATGCAAATGCTGCTAAGTCGCCAGTAAAATGTTCTAAATCTACTTGTATATCATCTGCTCCAATGGTAATTGCTCCGACTATAGTTATTGCCATTCCTATTAAAAATCTACGGTCAAAACGAAGACTTAAAAATATCCATCCTCCCAGAGCAGTAAAGATGGGAATCATATTATGAAGTATAGTTGAGTTCGCTACATTAGTTTGAGTTAAAGACCATGCCCAAAGAAGTAAACTAGGAGCAAAAGTAAAACCACCAGCTAATAACCAAGTCCAATCACTAAATGTATAAGTTGAATATTGTTCATTTTTATTAGTTGATGATTTATTTTTTTGAGCTTGGAAATTACTCCAAAAATACAATACAAAACCAGAGATAATAAAACGATCTAATACTGTGCTAGCAGGTCCTAATTCTCGTTCGCTTAATCGAATAAAAATTGCGGCTAAGGATACAGCTAATAATCCTATTAATAATGCTATTAAAGAGAAAGTTGTAGATTTTTTTGCTGAATTTTGGGGTAGTAATTCCAGTTGACTTGTCATGTTAAATTTACCTTTAAATTTTGTATAAGCCAGAAAAAAAACTTACATATTAGTCCTATTTTGTAGAAACACTAAAAAGGTTTTAGTTCTTTAGTCATTTTAAATGTTTAGCTATGAAAATCAAATAGGACTTAAGAATCTGTGATGCACCCTATAACTATAAGTTTAAAATTCCTTTGCTCTGCAACGCTGATGTGTTAGATAGAAATTACAGAAAAATCTTATTTTGCATAAGCCTTCTTAAAACAACCTATAATTCAATATTTTTTTGATATATGAATTTTAAAAAACAATTTTTATGGCAAGGAATGTGAAAAAAATCAAAAAAAATTACTGATTTATCAAAATAATTTGGTCTAAAACCCTGCCTTTTAAGGCGAATTTTTTTTAGAAGGTTGATCACAATCCCCCTTACAAAAATAACTTCTGGACTTTACCAATCTGATAGCTCCCATATCTGACTTCTGACTTCGTTAACGAAGGCTTACTAATGCCTAGAATCTATCGACAAAAAATTGCTGCAACAATTCTAAATAAATTAGAAATATATAAATAATTATACAGCATGGTTTTAACAAAATCAATTTTTTTTATGATGAAGGATAAAATTTGAAAAAGTAATGATAATGAAGCGAATATTTATGTATTTTTGCAAAAATCAATCAAAAATTGCTAAATATTGCTAAATATAGTGTATGTATAATACTTTTTGCAAAAGACTGAAACAGTTATCTATTAAAGTATTCTCAGTTAATAGAAACGGTATTTAGAATTGTAGAAAAAAACTTTTTTTACTTGACAAAAGATACAAATAAAGATACTTTCTCTAGCCAAATTCTCAATTGTTAGGTAGCAACATGACTCCAGAAAATGGCCAGTTAAATAAATTAGTAATTATTGCTAAATTTTTTCAATTTAACCAGCTCAAAACTAACTTTCGCACAGAGAGTGTAGCAGGAATAACTACCTTTGTGACAATGGCATATATTTTAGTAGTAAATCCTGACATATTATCTAAAGCAATTTTTTTGCAGAGCTCCGGCGATTTATTTGGAGAATTAGTAATTGCTACAGCAATATCAGCAGCATTAGCTACTCTAATTATGGGAATATACGGTAATTATCCATTTGCCTTAGCACCAGGCATGGGGTTAAACGCTTATTTTGCTTTTTCAGTAGTGTTGAAGTTAGGAATTTCTTGGCAAATTGCCTTGGCTGCTGTGTTGATAGAAGGCTTAATTTTTATTTGTTTAACTATTAGTAAAATTCGCAATCAAATAGTTAATGCTATTCCTGAATGTATTAAACAAGCTACAACAGTTGGTATTGGCTTATTTATTGCTTATATAGCTCTAATAAACACCAAAATTATTGTCTATGATGAAACTACAACTACAACTTTAGGGAATCTAAATCAACCAGAAACATTAGTAGCCATCGCTGGAATTATTATTACTTCTGGATTCATAGCTCGCAGGATTACTGGATCATTATTATGGGGAATTTTAGCAACTGCATTACTAAGTTGGATATTAGGAATTTCACCTTTACCTCAAGGAATTGCTAGCTTTCCTCAGTTGCCAACACACTTATTTGGTCAAGCATTTATTGGTTTAGAAAGCATAATAAAAATGGCTCTTCTAGAGTAGTTATGACAATTTAAGAATAAAAAAATTACATTTTCCTTAGTAATTTTAAAGTCAAGTATACTCAAACCCTTGCTAAATATTGACTAATGACAGATGTTAATGCTATTAAATGTATTGAATTTGAGCAACAAAAATGAAATTTTAATAATATGCCATCTAACTCCCTTCTCTTTTTGATCACTCAAATCATTAAATTTGAAGGCTTTAAAGCAACTAATTATCATTTTATTACTGAAAATGAATTACTGATTGAATGAGAAAATAAAGTCCAAACTACAACTTGTCCTCATTGTCAAAAGACTACAGATAAAATCCATCAATCTCATCGATATAGAGTCAGAGATATTTCCTTGAGTAGCTTTGATGTTTTTCTACTTGTTAATCGCCGTCAATTTAGATGTAAAAACTGTAAAAAAGTTTTTAGTTAGGAATTAAACTTTGTCAAAAAAAGAAGAACTTATAGGAAAAGATTAGCTCAAAAAGTCGTGACAGAACCATGGGAAACGGATGTCATTAATACTGGAAAAAGAAATAGAATGACTCCAGCAGAAATAGAAACCATACTTAAAGAATTAGGAGAGGATTTATTAAAGGAAAAACCTTCAAAGTTAAACAGGTTGGGTATTGATGAAATAACTGATTTAAAAGGAGGGAAGAATTATCCAGCAGTTTGAGTAGACTTAGAATTGAAAAAACCCATAGGATTATTGGAGAAAAGAAATAAGGAAGTCATAGGAGAATACTTGCGGAGCTTGGGTTCAGAGAGATTAAACCAAATAGAAGAAGTGAGCATAGATTTATGGAAGCCATATAAAAGTGTAGTGGAAGAATGAATACCCAATGCACAAATAGTAGTGGATAGGTTTCATGTAATGAAACAAATAAATGAAGAGTTAGATACCAGAATAAAAATAGAAAAAATCGAGGCACAAAAGTTTAAAAATCAAAAACAAAGAGAGCTAAAAATACCAGGAATAACCTTGATTAAGTATCCCTTATTAAATAAAAAATAGAAGCTGAATTAAACAGAGAAAGAGAAGTTAAAGGAAGTGGAAAAAGTCGCTCATAAATGAATGTCTATGTATCACAAAAAACAGAAGAAAAGAGACATATTTGAAAGTCAAATAACAGGCAATGAAGCTTTGTGGAAGATGGTGGAATAGACTCAATCATGTTATAAAGATTTTCCGAAAAGTTGTCAAACAATCAGAAGATGGATTGATGAGATTTTAGGATATTTTGATCACCGGACAACCCAAGGAACAGTAGAAGGAATTAATCAAAAAATCAAGTTAATTAAAAGGAGAGGTTATGGGTTAACTAACTTTGACAACTTTAGAAAAAGAACTTTACAGTCGTTGGCATTTTTGCTAGTAATTTTTCATATTTAGTCTAGAAGAGCCATAAAAACTAACATCTGGGAGCTAATCACCATTATTTTTGTTTTAATATTTGTAGATTTATTTGACACAGTAGGAACTTGAACAGGATTAGGAATAAAAACAGGCTTACTTTTGTTATTGTAGTGTGGTCTTAGAAGGTTGGGGTTACATATTATTATACAATGATTTATACCTATTTATATAAACTTGATTGTCAATCTTTCGCTACTTCCTAAACTCAGGAATTTACCGAAAAACTTACTTAAACCTCTTGTGGCTATTATGCGACATTTGTTAAACTAAACTTAAGGTAAAAATCACAGCAGAGGAAGAAGTGGTAGTTAAGCCGAACTGGTTACGAGTAAAAGCCCCTCAATGGCAAAGAGTTGGTAATGTCAAGGAAATTTTGCGAGACTTGAATCTCAATACGGTCTGCGAAGAGGCTTCCTGTCCAAATATAGGTGAGTGTTTTAATGCTGGTACAGCAACTTTCCTAATTATGGGACCTGCTTGTACCCGTGCTTGTCCCTACTGCGATATAGATTTTGAGAAAAAGCCTCAGCCTTTAGATACGACTGAACCAGAGCGACTGGCAGAAGCAGTTAAAAGGTTAAAGCTCAATCATGTAGTTATTACCTCTGTTAATAGAGATGACTTGAAAGATGGGGGCGCTACTCAATTTGCCAAATGTATTTCCCAAGTTAGAGAAATTTCACCTCAAACAAGCATAGAAGTCCTAATACCAGACTTATGTGGTAATTGGCAAGCTCTGGAAATAATTCTTCAAACAAAGCCAGAAGTACTTAATCATAATACCGAAACTGTTAAGCGACTGTATCGTAGAGTTCGCCCTCAAGGTGACTATCATCGTACATTAGAACTCTTCAGGCGATCGCGAGAATTTGCCCCAGAAGTATACACAAAATCTGGTATTATGGTAGGTCTGGGAGAAACTGAAGTAGAAGTCCAAACAGTAATGGAGGACTTACGGAGCGTTGACTGTGACATTTTAACTATTGGACAATACTTGCAACCAAGTCCTAAGCACCTACCAGTATCTAGTTTTGTCAAGCCAGAACAGTTTGATCGATGGAGAGAAATAGGCTATTCATTGGGTTTTTTACAAGTTGTTGCTTCCCCCTTGACTCGTAGCTCATATCATGCTGAACAGGTAAAAGAATTAATGAAAAATCATCCAAAGGCTAAAAGTAAGGAGTAGACTTTAGATTTTGCCTCATTTTTGCTACTCAGGAAAGCTATAATCACTTCTAAAGTACATCACCCATCACCCCTGATAGCAAAAATGATCACTGCTAAAATGTGATACCGATCACCTATTATTGTGTCTGAACTAACTTAATAGCTAGAAATTGATTAGTAACTATATTGAGTACACTACACATAAATTAAGTTACAAGCTTTATAAAAATTAAGCTGAGTCAAGAGTAAAGTGTAACCAGCAAAAAATAAAAATAACGATCTATAAGAATTTAACTTCCAAAGTCAGAAACTTCCCGAAGTGATCGGAAACAACCAGTAATAGTGATGAACATTAATATAACTTCTGACTATAGTCACCTTTCTATAGCAGAAGTCTCCGTATACTAAAAATCAAGCCTAGAAAAGTTACCTGGAGCAAAAACACACAGGCAAATGTACTCTTAAGGTCATCGCTAATATATTTAACGTAATATTTAATATAAGCGATTGCCTAAGTTCATTCAGTCTATAATTGTCAATACTCATCAGGAAACAAAATCTAGAGCAAATGCCAATATTCCTCAGAATAAGGCATTTTATCCATAGACTGTCCACTAAGTACAGCCTTTTGTCACTTGGAGCAACTGAGATGATCGCTATGTCAGCTACTTATCGTTACACTGAAGAATCTGAAGAAAAACTGCAAGACAATAATTTACAGACTAATATTTCTGAAGATATAGAGCAAATCATTGATAAACCAGAAACCAATGAATTAGAAATGGAAGATGGAGAAACAGAGAATGCTCAAAAAAGCACTAATCGTAGCACAACTGATTTAGTACGTTTGTATCTCCAAGAAATTGGTCGAGTTGACTTACTAGAAAGAGATCAAGAAGTCTCTGAAGCTCAAAAAGTCAAGCGCTATGTAGAGTTATGGGAGTTACTCAATGAATCAGCTAAAGAAGAAGAAGGCGTAATTCAGTGTTATGTTCAGTTGATTGAGATTCGTAATCGTCTGACAGCTCAGTTAGGACATAGGCCATCTTTAGAACGGTGGGCAAAAGCAGCAGATATACCTGTAGTAGAACTAAAACCTGCTCTGACTGCCGGAAAACTTCGTTGGGCAGAATTAGCAGGTTTAACTGTCAAAGAACTGGAGCAAGCTCAAAGTAATGGTATTAAAGCCAAAGACCACATGATTAATGCTAACTTGCGTTTAGTAGTGTCAGTAGCAAAAAAGTACCAGAATCGTGGTCTAGAGCTTTTAGATTTAATCCAAGAAGGAACTTTGGGTTTAGAAAGGGCAGTTGAAAAATTTGACCCAAGACGAGGGTATCGATTCAGCACTTATGCTTACTGGTGGATTCGTCAAGGAATTACAAGAGCGATCGCTACTCAAAGTCGTACAATTCGCTTACCTGTCCATATTACCGAAAAGTTAAACAAAATTAAAAAAGCACAACGAAAAATTTCTCAAGAAAAAGGACGTATAGCAAAACTTGAGGACATTGCCCAAGAACTAAAAATGACACCAACTCAAGTAAGAGAAGTGTTACTGAAAGTTCCACGTTCAATTTCTCTGGAAACTAAAGTCGGTAGTGATAAGGATACTGAGTTAGGAGAACTCCTAGAAACTGAAGATGCTTCTCCAGAAGAAATGTTGATGCGAGAATCTTTAGTACAAGCATTAAAAGGACTACTAGAAGATTTAACTCAAAGAGAAAAGTCGGTAATTTCAATGCGTTATGGTTTAGGAGATGGTAATCCTTACTCTTTATCAGAAATTGGTCGTTCTTTGAAACTATCTCGGGAACGAGTCCGTCAAATTGAAGCAAAAGCTCTACAGAAACTGCGCCAACCCAAGCGTCGTAGTCAGGTGCAGGATTACTTAGAGTCTTTGACTTAAGTAAAAAAGAAATAAATATGATGTCCTGTTCCCCCTCTTCTGGGGGAGCTACGCTAACGGATAAGAGTGTCAACAAAAAACTTTCTCCTTCTACTACTCTTTCTTCTTCTTTCTTCCCTCCTGACTCCTGACTCCTGACTCCTAAATAATTAAGATTAATATCATACACGCGTTTCAGCAACACCCATAATTACTTGTATTTCAGATAAAATTGCTATATTACTCTCAGGCTCAACTTTCAGCTTTTGTCAAATAACTGTAGCATGATGGTTTGTATTTCATTGAATTTCACAATATTCTTTGCTATCACTAATATCATGTTCGGATGATAACTTATAATAAAGCCAAAATCATTACAGTAGAGGTATTCAAAGTTGATGGCCAAAAGGATTGCGATCGCCAACTACCTAAGTGCTCAAGAGTTACTGGTTCATGATCGCCAGGCGACAAATGTCACCGAAGGTACCCATTACCAAATAATTTGGTTATTGGTGACAGGAAAAACACCATGATAAGTGGCCCATGTCACTGGTTACAGTAGAACTTGGATTTATCAGTTAGTCAAACGCTACAACAAATGGGGCACAAAAAGTTTGGGAGACGGGCGCCGTCACAACCAAGGGCAGGAGGCAATATTAACAGATTTACAGCAAGCCCAACTGTGGCAAGTTCTCTGTGAAAAATCA
The DNA here is from genome assembly GCF_010672695.1 of Okeania sp. SIO1H4. Classification (NCBI taxonomy): domain Bacteria; kingdom Bacillati; phylum Cyanobacteriota; class Cyanophyceae; order Oscillatoriales; family Microcoleaceae; genus Okeania; species Okeania sp. SIO1H4. The sequence goes on along the minus strand of NZ_JAAHGB010000042.1, from coordinate 203 downwards.
CCAGATGGTGGATTGTGGAACGGTCGTAAAGTAGCCGATTGGTTAAGTGAACTGACCGGAAAACAGGTAAGTCGGCATCGAGGATGGGAAGATCTCAAACAAATGACCCGATCGGTTACGTGTTCCTCCACCTCAACATGGGGAGTCTGACCCACTCGAACAAGAAAATTGGAAAAAAAACTGGATTTAAAAGTTAAATTTCT
>NZ_JAAHGB010000041.1:0-61873 GCF_010672695.1 Okeania sp. SIO1H4 | reverse complement strand
AGCGAATTTAAGCCTGTGGAGAAGATAAGTTGCAGACTGCGGTCGGTGGTCTTCTGTGAAACAGGAAGCTAGCTCCAAAACCTATGCAACCATGCATGGGTAAGTTTGGGTAAGTTTAGTAGAACGGTAGGTTGTTCCATCGCTACAGGTCGCTAGGGTGTTTATACCTATATCTACACCAATCACAGCTCGTTGTTTAGGAGTCGGTAATGGTGCTGGTTCCAAATCATATTTAAAGCTGATATACCAATTATCTGCACGTTTTGAGAGCGTCACATTTTTGACTGGTACAGAAGGTAAAATTTCATAAGTTTTTACTATTCCTATTCTGGGTAGTTTGATATAGTTTCCTTTCAGTATCTGAATACTTCCTTCTAAGTAGAAACTATCTTTTTTCCCTTTTTTCTTAAACTTAGGAAATCCATGTTGGGGAATAGTTAAAAAGTTTTTGAAAGCCCTTTCTAAATCTCTTAATGCTTGTTGTGGGGCGCACTTTGATGCTTCATAATACCAGGGATTTTCACTTTTGACTTCCCTCACCAAACGCTTATGCAAAGTGATAGCACTAGGTCGTTTCTTAGTCTCTTCGTACTCAGCAATACAAGTAGCTAATCCCCAGTTATAGGCATGACGAGCCACACCAGCGTGTTTCGCAAGTATAGTCTTTTGTTTATTGTTAACTTTTAATTTGGTTTTGATTGATTGCATTTGAACTGGTAAGCCATGAAAAAAAGTCTTTGATAATTATCAGATGAATGAGTGTATGATAGCAAATCATCAGGATATTTTTAATATCTCTTAATATTTGTCCAACTTTGTCCAATTATTCGGCTTCTGTAGTTAGCCCTGCCATGTTGCCACCTTAATTTCAGGCAACCGAAAAGCTTCATCCTCTACTTGTTCAAAATCCCACCGACAAGGAATATGAGCTAGAGTACCATCCAATTTCCATGTCCAACCATGAAAGGGACATTGTAAAGCTAAAGTATTTCCCTCGTTAACACATAATTGGGTTCCACGGTGCAAACAAGAATTGTAGAATGCCTGAATTTTATCAGCTTTGCTCCTAACAACAATTACCGACAGGTCAGCTACATCATACACCACATAATCGCCTACATTGGGGATATTTTCTTCTCGACAAGCCCACTGCCAGACTTTTTTCCACAACTTTTCCACCTCTAAGTTATGATATTCAGGAGAAAAGAATATTTCTCTGGGAATATCGGCAGTTCCCAGATTTTTGATTGATTCTTGTTTGAGTACAGGCGGCACAGGTCGGGTATCAGTTTGCAATATTTCCTGAACTGTTTCCATTTCATCTCTGGTGAAATTTTTGGTCATCTTTTGCACCTTTTTATTTACTAGGTAAATTGCAGGTATATCTTATATCATGTCCGGTTCAATAGCGATCGTATGGGTTGACTCCTGACTCCTCACAACAGTTATTTATAAGTATTCAACCGTTAGCGTAGCTCCCCCTCCGGGGGAACATGATATAACTTAAGTAGGGTTTGCTGATTAAATCTAAAAGCATTGATATATAAAGGTTGAGCGCATTTTTTAGTTAAAAAAAGTCCAAGCTTAATGGTCGTAATGGTTCAAAAAATTAGCATTTTAGGCTTATAGTTGCGCAGAATAATCCCTTGATTATTCTTCCTCCTACCTCCTCTATAATTCCCCGTTCCTCCTGTCTCCTGTCTCCTGTCTCCTACCCTTACCCATAAGACTTTTTCAGCAAACCCTAAGTAGTTTCTGGAATTGGAAATTTTTCCCCTCTTAAATAAGCATCAAAATACTTCTTAAAATACAAAATACTTGTCACATTTGGTTCATCACTTTCATCAGGAGCAAACTCATAAATTGGCAATGTTTATCTCACCAACTTGACTAAATTAGGATGAAGTTCTTCAAAAGATTCTACCCTAGAAATAGTAGTTTCAAATCTTAACCGAGCCGGATGACCATAACCTAATTTCATCCAAGGCATCCACGGACAATCTCTCGCCCATTCAGAAGGAGGTATTTCTGTTACCCCTGGTCGAGCCACACTAGAGGTAAAATATTCTACTCCTTTAAATTTTTCTCCAGGGCAATAATCTCGATATTTACTTTCTTTTGCCAAAGGATGAGGATATTCTAAAGGAATTTCTATAACTTTTTTCACATATCCAGAATTCTGAGGGATTACAATTTTTTTTGGTGAGACAAAACCCTGGACCATCCGGTTAGCAATATGTACGACAGGAACTTCTTTTACTTCTTCTCTAGGTCGCCAATAGTCTAATACTTCTTGAGTAGATGAGTCGCAAAATAAACATATTTCTCGATTAATTCTATGTCCGGCTTCCCCATATTCTGGATGTGGTTTGATAAATACTTTTGTGGCATTCATCCCAATAATAGAAAACAACTTTTCTTGAGGTTTTCCAGGTGATTCTATCCACCAAACTTCTCCACCCCAGTTATAGTAAAGTTGTTTACCATGATTCTCTCTATAAAAATTTAAGTTATCAAATTCATAGTCATTAAAATATTCATCCATGATTAACTCCAGCTTTCTATAGCAGTCCTATTTTATTTGTGTATAAAAATCTTACCGCTTTTAGGGAACAGGGAACAGGGAACAGGGAACAGGGAACAGGGAACAGGGAACAGGTAGAAGTTTCAGTTTTTTTATCTACTTTTTGATTTGTCACAACTTATTTAGGATTGCTATATAAGTTATTTTTGTAGTAATTGATCGTTGCTTATTGACTATTTAGTAATGAAAATTAACTCTGAATTATAATTTTCTCTTTCACACATAAAGTACATCTGAAAAGTTAGACGAAAAAACAAAAAAAATCAAGCTGATAGCTGATAACTGAATGCTAATTGCTATATTATGATAGACAAAACATTATATCAGCAAACGAATGGTCCATCTCACCAAAAAACTCCTGGAAGCAAAAGACTGGGTGAAAGTGCGTGCTAGTACTGACGCTCAACAATCTTTTCTGACTTGGCAGGGTTCGGTTTATGCGTTTATTCCTGGGGAACCAAAACAGCATTTGTTCCAAATAGTAGGGATGAGTGTGGCCAGATGTATTCCGAGGTCGGAGGAAGGTTGGGATTTTACTTCTAGGGAACTAACATTTTATCTTGACCCCGAAACAGGGGAAAAGTTGGATACTTGGAAAAATCCCTGGACGGACGAAGTTTTGCCTGTAGTTCATGTGGCCAATAATCCGGTACAGGGGTTGTTTAAAAGACCAATGCCTGCATTAGTTGATCAGGAGTTGACTACTTATAAGTTTGACCTGTTTTCTAACTACCCCAACCCCCTCGCCGACGATCCAAAGTTTGCTGAATATAGTCCTCAATCTCTTTATCAAGCTAGCGAATTGTTTAAGTTGACAGTACCCACGGCAGATTTACAAAATTCTGACACAACTTCTGTATCTAAGGTAATGTTGGCATGGGATAGAATAGGTCCTTGGGTGCCGTGGATGAAAATGGGCGATCGCTCTGGTAATCTAATTTATAGTGCCTGGGGTGGGAAGGTGGCTAGTGTTGCAGAATTACCCCAGTTAATTCAGGATGAAATGAATACTCGCGTTCCATTGTTTAAAAATGCAGCTAAATCTATTTTAGATAAGGATGACGTGACTTCTTGGATTTATTTTAAGCAACATTTTGATGCTTATTTGAAAGGAGAAAAATTTCCCATTCCGGTAGAAGAAGTTGAGTAGAATTATTTATTTGTATAATTAATAGATATCTTCAGAGAAGAGGGAGTAGGTCGTAGGGACGTTGCATGCAACGTCCCTACAGAGTAGGGAGAAATAATTGATAATTTCTGTGCGATAATTGATTTTATTTTTTATTATTGGAGAAGTCTAATAATTACGATGCACCTATTGCGGGCAAGATGCCCGCACTACAAATATTTCCTTGTTAGGACTTGTGTTTGAATAAGAGGATTGAATAAAAAAAAATTTCTTTTTTTCTTTGATGCGTAGAGGTTTTAAACCTTAATTATTTGGTAAATTCTTCTTTCTTAACTATCTAAAATAATAGTATAGCAAGAAATGAGTTGCTGAGGACTTATGTTGATAATGAACCCTAAGACAGGGAAATGTTTTTCTGACTGTTGCCTGTTGCCTGTTGCCTATTCCCTATTCCCTATTCCCTGTTCCCTACTATAGAATAAATAGCAGTGTTTAGATTAAAAAACAAATGTCATCTAACATTCTGGTAGTTGAAGATGAGGCAAAACTAGCTCAATTTATTGAGCTAGAACTTAAATATGAAGGTTATCAAGTAACGGTGGCTAATGATGGATTCGCTGGCATAACAATGGCACGAGAAATTAAGCCAGATTTGATAATTCTTGACTGGATGTTACCTGGTTTATCGGGGTTAGAATTATGTCGTCGTTTGCGAACTACTGGTGATAAAGTACCAATTATTCTATTAACAGCTAAGGATGATGTGAGCGATCGCGTAGCTGGTTTAGATGCAGGGGCAGATGATTATGTATTAAAGCCTTTTAGTGTAGAAGAATTATTAGCTAGGGTTAGGGCACATCTTAGACGTACTCAAGAACCTAATCCCGATTTATTAATGTTTGAAGACCTGAGTTTAAATCGAAGTACAAGGGAGGTTTATCGGGATAATAGGGCAATTGAATTAACAGCAAAAGAATTTGATTTATTGGAATATTTAATGGCTCATCCTCGACAAGTTTTGACAAGAGATAGAATTTTAGAAACTGTCTGGGGTTACGATTTTATGGGCGATTCAAATATTATTGAAGTTTATATTCGTTACTTACGTTTGAAGTTAGAATCTAATGAAGAAAAAAGGTTAATTCAAACTGTGCGAGGAGTGGGTTATGTTTTGCGGGAATAATTTAGGAATAAGGAAAAATATTATCTGGAGAAATGTTTTTCCCACTATTAATTATTAATTGTTAAACTATTCCCTACTATATTCGTGCATTTCTTTTCTCGCCTTTTCTGTTATAGCTTCCTCTAACCACTGACTTCTATTAGGGAGCGATCGCACATACTGATCAATATCCTGTGGAACTCTTACAGATAAAGGTTTGTCAGCTTTTGGCTTTTCACCTTCACCTAATACGGTCATTATTTGGCCTTTTTTATTTCTGACTAACTTGGACATAATTTTTTGCTAATGATTTTTCCATCTATTATACTATAATACTATGTATACATCGGTCATATTTTTTTATCATTTTCTTTGTGGGTTTAATACCCCACCGTCTACACGGTGTTCAAAATTACTTGGGGTGAGAATCCCCATGTAATTTTCCTCCTGTCTCCTGTCTCCTGTCTCCTGTCTCCTTCTTCAATCTTCTATTCTGACGTATACATCAGTAATATTTATCAAAAAAAGCTATATACAGACGTATACATCGTTTAATATAAAAATATGAAGCATCCCTGGAAGTTAACTAGGGACTTAGTACAAAAAAACTTGGGCTTTGAAGTCATAGCTTCAGCCCAAGTAACAAACAAAATATACACTCTAATCTTAGCAAATGTCAGAGCCGAATAATAGTGATAAAAACAACACATCTAGCCATTGGGCAGTTTCAGAAGAAGATTGTGAAAATATGGCAGAAAGAAATCAATGGAAATTATTAGAAACTAGGAAAGACGATAGTAAATCTATTCTTGATACAGAATGTATTTTTGAGGGAGAAACATCATTTGCAGACCACAAAGAGAAAGACAATGACTGAAAATATTGAACAATTATTAGACGATCAAGCAACTCTCATTATTTACATGGTAAAACAAGGGGAGCAATGGGTTCGACATTCAGGAGGGTTAATTGAAAAAGATGAAACAACTCGTCTTATTCGTGCTAGTTATGATTGGCAACCGGTAGAAAAAAGACAGTATGAACAAGAAATTGGTCGGCGACTCTATTCTACTGGTTCTGGTGCTACTCTTCGTTCTTCTAGGGCAATTCCTACGGACTGGATAGTTTCTCATGTAGAACGTTATGAACCAGACCTGCAAAATATGCCATTATTCCGTGAAGTTATTATTGCATATTGTGAGAAAAAACCAATGACTATTGAGGAATATAAATCTTTAGTTTATGAACGAGAAGGTCAAGTTTCAGTTGAATCTTTTGGCGGTAATGAACAGCGTTATCAAGAGTGGTTGAAATCAAATGGAACTTGAGAAAATTTATAGAACCCCCGATCGTATCTTCATAAATATGCGCGTTTTTTGAGCTAGGAGACAGGAGACAACCCACCCCCAACCCCTCCCAGGAGGGGAATACAGGAGACAACCCACCCCTAACCCCTCCCAGGAGGGGAAGGTAAGAGGTAAGAGGGTAGATGTGGGGAGAAATAATATAAAAAATTCAACACTCCTTGCTGATGATTGTTCCTCACTCATTGATGCGCGAAAAGACTTGACTACCATAATTATATAGACCTCAAATGGGTTCTATAGACTAGATAATACAGCAGATTGCACCAAGGGTGAGGTACACTCATAACGGGCAAGATGCCCGCACTGGGAAGATTTAATTGTTAATATCTGTACTTCATATACTTGAAATCTGCTGTATTACCTAACTATTAGACATCTCCAATAATCAAAAATAAAATCAATTATTATCCATAAATTATCAATTATTCCCCTCCTGGGAGGGGGAGGGGCGAGGGGTGGGTTGCCTGTTCCCTGTTCCCTGTTCCCTCTTTTGGAGGAGATGTCTATTAGAAATTTTCCTCACTTCCTCAACAGTTAAACTCAGAATTTGTGCTACTTGTTCCACACTCATTCCCGTTGCTAATAATTGAGGAATAGCATTTCTTCGTGCTTGGCGTTCTTGTTCTGCACGTTGGCGTTCTTGTTCAGTTTGGTTGGCAAAGCGATCGCCACGCGCTTTTTCTACTTCTGCTCTTTCTGTTCCTGTTAACAACAAATTACCTTCAGAGTCCCACCAACGCAACCATGATAAACTTTGATTTTGATAGGAACCTTCCAATTTTTCTAATTCTATTCCCAGGGGTTCAATGAAATAGTGACCGCGCTCATTAGGAGACATCTAGCGATAAGACTTATCCTCTAAATGATACATTTCTAAACTGCCAGTTTTGATGAGATATATTCCGTAGTAATCTATTTTGATAATCTGCTCGTAGACCCAAAATTTTCGTGGTTTTGTTGTTTGACCATCTTCGGAAACTGACAAAGGTGTTTTGTCTAATTCTTCTGTTCCGTCTCCAATAGCAAATTCTAGAGCAATTAAAGGTGCCATATATTCTCGCCACAGACAATAGGAACAACGAATTGCACCGTTTAATAGTGGTGGTACATCGGGAATGTAAAACCAATTTGGTGCTTCTGCACCTTTTTCGGGGGGTTCTGTTTCTCGCCAATAGATACCACTATCTTGCCCGATGGCATAATTTCCATCTGGGTGTTGTTGTTGTAAAATTGGTGCGATGGAATCAGTTATACCAAATTCACGCAAAGGCAGTTACATCTTAATTTGTGATTTCTTCTTAAAAGAAAAAATTATAAATTCCATAAATTCTAAAATTTCCACCTTTTTTCCTCTTTAATAGAGTTGTTGGGAAATAACAATTGAACAATGCTCAAAAGCTTATTCTATAAGGTTTTCATGATTCTAGGAGTGAAAAACGCTATAAACTTTGACCAATAAGGGTTTTAGCCATTTTTTTAGCTTAATTCCCAACAACTCTAATATTTATGTTTTTCTTTCTCTGTTCCCAGCTCCCGTGTTCCCTGTTCCCTGTGTCCTCACGCTTTGCAATATTTTATGAAATTGGTATTAAAAGGATACTTTGGGGATGCTCCTGGAAGTTTTTCACAAAGGTGCCGTCTTCATCTGGTAATTGAGTATGATCGGGAAAAGGTGGTGGTAGGTCTATTTTTATTTTTGTCTCACTCATAAAAAATTCTACCTTTGGTGACTATTATTACCTGAATTTTATCACAACTACATTAGTCCAAGTAGAAAACAATGATCAAATAAATTCAGATAAATTTAGTCAATCAAATGAGGAATGCTAGGAAATTAAATATGGAGTTTATTCAAACTAAAGCTATAGTTAAAAATGGATAATTAATTCTAACTGAACCTCATCAAAATTTGCCGAATGATCAGGAGGTTGAAGTGGTGATTATTGTTTCTGATGAAAATCAATCAATTGAGTTAGAAGAAGTTCGTAGGAAAATGCAAGCTGATTTTAAAGAAGCTGGTATCGAAACTCAAGAACAAGTTTTAGAGCTGATTCGTGAAGTGAAGCAATAACTTTTTCAGGAGCGTTATGGGTGAGGATAATTTTTTTAGATACAAACAAATATTTATTTAAAATACTCTAAATTAATCAAACAGTTTGTTTTAAAATATAAAGATGAGTCAATTGCGATTTGAGTGGGATAAGGAAAATAATCTGATTAATCAAAAAAAGCATGGTGTATCATTTGAAGAGGAAAAATCAGTGTTTTATGATGATAATGCTATTCAATTTTGGGATGAACAACACTCTGATTTTGAGGATAGATTTTTGTTGCTTGGTATCAGCTCAAAAATGCGAATATTATTGATAGTTCATTGTGATCGAGAACAAGAATCTGTAATCAGAATTATTTCTGCCCGCAAAGCAACTAAAAATGAAAGTAAACTATATGAAGGATAAAACTATGAAACCAGAATATGACCTAACTAAAATGAAAAGTCGTCCTAATCCTTATGCTAAAAAACTAAAGCAACAAATAAGTTTATCTTTAGGGATTGAAGTAATAGAATATTTTGAGAAAAAAGCACAAGAAAAAGGAATTTATGATCAACAATTAATTGATTTATACCTTCAAGATTGTGTGAATAGCAAACGTGAATTATCTTTTTGAAACAATGGTGCGATCGCAATCTTGTAGGATGCTTGACTAAAGTTTTTTGCTAGATATTTCTCTCTTTTTTAACACAGAGCGATCGCTCTTGATATTTCATATCATGTCCGGTAGCATCAGTATTGTATAGCAAAAATAGGGAACACTTAACTGGGAACAGGGAACAGGCAGGAATACTTAAGGGCAATAAAAAAAACTTAAATTCCCTGTAGATATTCACCCTTGGGTTTACACAAACGCGCCCCAGCGGACATGATATCAGTCTAGTAGGGTGCGTTAATGAAATGTAAAGCAGCATGATTATGATACCCGGTTAATTAAAAATGGTGCGTTACAACGGATTGTTAAATACCTTATGATAGCGAGTAATTAATGCCGTCTAACACACCCTACTTGACTCTCAAGTCCCTACCGAATTCTGACTTCTATTTCAAATTCTCCAATACCTCAGAAGTAATCGGATTTTCACCCTTTTTCAACGCCGAAATCCAACTTTGACGTTTTGCTTTTTCCTCCCCATCTTCCACCAAATCTACGAATACTTGAAAATCAGAAATCGCTCCCTGATAATCCCCTGTTAATACCCTCGCTAAACCGCGACTATCCAGAATTCCACCATCATTAGGACTCAATTCAACTGCTTTTTCACAAGCGAACATCACATCTTGAGCCTGATTATATAAGCTACCAAACCAACAGATTGAATTCCAATCCTGAGCACCTATTTCTAAGTCTGAATCTAATTTTTGTGCTTCATTGTAAAGGCTAATTGCCTGTTCTATTTTTCCCTCTATTACTAATTTTTTTCCCTATTCTACTTTACCAGTAGCAGCTAACCTTTTCGCCACAACTGCTGGGTCTGTTTCTTTTGTTTCTGTATCGGGGTCAAGGTCAATTTCTGGTAAGAATTCTTGTGCTTCTTTAAAGAGAGAAATTGCCTCATTTATTTTGCCCTCTATTACTAATTTTTTTCCCTGTTCTACTTTACCAGGAGCAGCTAACCTTTTCGCCACAACTTCTGGGTCTGTTTCTTTTGTTTCTGTATCGGGGTCAAGGTCAATTTCCGGCGACCATTTTTGGGCTTGTTTGAAGATAGAAATTGCCTGCTCTATTTTGCCCTCTGTTGCCAGCCTTCTTTAGCCCAATTCTATTAAAGAGCGAAAAAAAGTGCAACTTTTTAAGCTTGAGCGACTAAAAAGTTAGGATAAAAGGGAGAATAATTGTAGAAAAATCAAGGGATAAAATATCCGACTCCCTCCTCTAAATTCCCCATTCCTCCTGACTTCCCCTCCTGGGAGGGGTTAGGGGTGGGTTGACTCCTACCTCATACCAAAAAACTTATTCAGCAAACCCTATTTATTCTCTTATTCTTTACTTTTTCTCAGCAAATACTCATTTAAAAGTGTTTTAAATAAAAATATATAACTAGATAAATTTTCACAATATATAAATCATACTTTGTGAAAATTTACTTAATGTGTGTCATCTTCAGCTTGATTATTTGGTAGATATAATGAATTGGGAAAATTTTGAACAAGATTTATTTATGACCGATACAACCACAAATGAAAAATTGACTGCTAACTATAATATTGAAAATGCAGTTTTAACGCGTTATCAAGCAGGCGCTCAACAAGTACAACCAGATCTATGTTGTCCGACTGAATATGAGGAAAATTATCTAGATATTTTACCTCAAGAAATTATTCAAAAAGATTATGGTTGTGGAGACCCTACTCGTTATATTTCTCCTGGAGAAACAGTTGTAGATTTAGGTTCGGGCGCTGGAAAAAATTGCTATATTCTTGCTCAAAAAGTTGGTGCTGAAGGGCAAGTAATAGGAGTAGATTTTAATGATGATATGTTAGGATTAGCTCGAAAATATCAAAATGAAATAGCTACTAAAATTGGATACAAAAATACTAAATTTGTCAAAGGAAAAATTCAGGATTTAGCCCTTGATTTAGACATAGTTGAACAGTGGCTTACTGCAAATCCTATTACTTCTATTGATGCTCTAGCAGCTTTTGAATCAGAATGTAATGCTCTCCGCAAAGAACAACCTTTAATTCGAGATAATAGTGTTGATGTAGTAATTTCTAATTGTGTGTTGAATTTAGTTCGCCCCCAAGATAAAGAAAAACTATTTAGTGAAATTTATAGAGTTTTAAAGCGAGGTGGTAGAGCAATTATTTCTGATATTGTCTGTGATGAAGACCCCACTCCAGACATTATTAATGACCCGGAATTATGGAGTGGTTGTATTGCTGGAGCATTTCGAGAAGATGTTTTTCTAAAAATGTTTGAAGAGGCTGGTTTTTATGGAGTTGAAATTCTCAAACGTCAAGAAAAACCATGGCAAGTAATAGATGGAATTGAATTTAATTCTGTGACAGTTCGTGCTTTTAAAGGAAAAGAAGGAGAATGTTTAGAAAGGAATCAGGCTGTAATTTACAAAGGTCATTGGAAACAGGTGGTTGATGATGATGGTCATACTTTGTACAGAGGTCAAAGAATGGCTGTTTGTGATAAAACTTTCAAAATTTATACAGACCAAAATGGTCCTTATTATCAAGATTTTTTGCCTGTTGAACCTTATACAGATATTCCATTAAATTCAGCACAACAATTTGATTGCCGACGTTCTAAAAATAGGCATCCGAAGGAAACTAAAGGTTTAGATTATCGAATTACAAGTGTTAATGATAATACGGATTGTTGTAGTCCTTCAGATTGTGGTTGAATTAAATCAAAAATAGTCTTAAATTACAGACTGGGATAATTCTAATATCATGTCTGGTTTAATACTTATAAATCATTGAGTAGCAGAGCAGGGATAGATTTGCCGTTGAAGTGAGAAGATGATTTTTTTCATCACTAATTAGGCGGATCTAATATCAATGCTTTGACTTTAAATACAGTAGAAACGAGAGACTAATTTCTACTGTATTTTTTTGTATAACAGAAGGAAGAAGCAAAAATCTGGCGTTGTCTGAGTTTTCAGCTTTTAGGGGAAGTGGTAGATATGTAGCGGTCATAAAAATTATTCAATTTTAAAATACTTAATTTTTGATTTTTTTTAAATTTTTATAGTTTAGGCATACCACCGGGTAAAAGAAATATTTATGGCGAGCGATCGCTCTCTAAAAATCATTGTTTAATTTGGCAGAATTGAGGTTCTCATAATATAAAGTCGATCGATATAGATGCCAAATTAGTTCTGTACATATTTTTGGTCAGTTTATAATCAAGTTTTTCTATCAATCAGACATAAAACAGTAGAAAAATAAATAGGTACAACAAGTTATATTGGGGTGCATCTCATATTTGCAAAAATACTTTTTCCTATATATTCCCTGTTGCCTGTTGCCTGTTGCCTGTTGCCTAAAAGCGATAAATTTTTGGCTTTATTCAAAATTGAGATGCACCCTTATATTGAACGCTTTAATCATACTCTTCGTCAGTGAATTTCCCATCTTTTTAGGAAGACTTTATCCTTTAAAAAAAAAATTGGAAAATCATTTAATCTCTATATGAAATTTAATACATTATACCAATTCCCAAAAATAATGCTATAGTTTATATGCGAATTCAGTTATTAAGTGATAATAATGCTTCAGTAATGTTTGCATGCGATTATCGGTATTAAAGCAAAATATCTTATTTCTTTTCGCCCTACTCCCTACTCTCAAGGATATTTAACAATAATGCGTTAAAAATGGTATTATTCTGATGCAATGCCCGCCCCAATTTTAGAATATTGCTACATATTTACCGAGAAATTGTGGGTATGCGCCTCCCCTTTTAAGGGAATAAAAAAAAGAGAATATTTCTTATTTAAAGCCTCCTGATTGCAGAGATACTGATAACTGATAACTGTTAACTGATAACTGAAATTACCACGTTGGGAATAGTTCTAATATTCTTGATATTTAACCACTTTTGAACTGCCAAAACTTTTGATACATAGCAGTCGAAAGAAAGGTTAAGGCTTATCAAAAGCTGAAAATTCAGACAAAGTAAGATTTTTCCTTTTTCCTTTTTATCTCTTCCTTCTTACTTCTTCTAATCAGTTATGATAAGATACCATAACTATATCCAGTTCTACAAACCTACCATTTCATAAATTTTGAGGGTGTTTGAGCTATTACCAATTATCCATTACCCATGAATGAATAAAATGCCTAATTCAAATTTTCAACCTTTAGATAATTATTCAGTTGAGTCAGAAGAAAATAAAAACGACCAAAATGACGAAATGGAAGTTATAGAATCTTATAATCCTGAAACTAAGGTAATGCTGGAGCGGTTTATTTTAGTATTAATAGCAATTGGATTAATCGTAGGAGCAATTTTATCGGTTGGAGTTGTTTATATTCTTGATAAAACTGGATTTACAACTCCCCCCAGTCAACAACCAATAAATCTAGGAAACTAAAAAGCGACTGCTCTATCTCAATTCTATCTCAATTATTATCTATCTAGATGGCAAACATATTAGTGAGTAGATAAAAACTACCTGAGTAGTTATTTTTTTGTATTTACCTATGTGATAATATCTAATAATCTAATAATATTTAGGGATTTAATTATGACAGATTCTCAACAAGTTCCTGTAGATGAAAAATTTGTGCCTTTTCTTCAGAAAGTTCAAACTCAAGCAGGATTACCAGATATTTATGATGCCAGAGATATTAGTGTTATTGTCTTTCGTACAATGCGAGATTTAATGACAACAGAAGCATCTAATCAGGTAGCTTCAGATTTAAATTCTGGTAGTGAAAAACCAGACCCAGATGAAATAGCAGAACTTTGGAAAGATAATAATCCACTTGTTGCTTTTCTGAGTAAAATTCGACCACCACTTACATTTGATGGTGATACTTTTATTTTCCGAGTGAATCAAGAATCAGGTGTTCCTAAAGGAATAGCACCGGAAACTGTAATTAAAGCTGTTTTTTCTGCGATAAAGGAAGAACTTTCTCCAGAAAGAATTCAAGAAATAGCTAATTTTATGCCAGATAAAGTTAAGGTTATGTGGAACGAAGCTTAGGGGATTAATATTTTTTCCACTCTTTAAAATAACTAGGTTTGTTAGTGCAGCATTTTTTAGGAAAGGAGGAATAAAGAAGGAATAGAAAAGATTTTTTTTTGATTTTCAGCACTGCTATAGCTATCCTAGATAGAATATGAACATTAGCTATAGATCAAGAGAATTAATCCTCAGTATTTAGATAACTAAAATTTGTTCAAAATCTATTTAGGACAGCTATATATAATCATCTTCAGGCCGCAAAGATTTGCTGATAATTTTAATTAACTTATTTCTAGCTTTCATCCTTCTTCCTAATTTTTAATCATAGTAAATACAAGGATTAAATTTAATCTTATACTCGATCAAAACAAAATCCTGCTAATCACAACAACTATCCTTTCCATAAAATAATTTTTGAGATTTTGACTCAGTTAGCCTCCTACGGAGGAACTGTGTTAACATTTGAAGAATGCGGGTTTCATACCTGTCACAAAGGCGCACCACTAATTTCTTTAAATAAGCGTAGAGGTCTTATACCAATTTGAAAAAAGAATGCTACAAAAAAAAAGCTGAAAATCATGCTTAAAAATAACTTCTCCAATCCGATAAACTACCTATTTCAATATTTACAATATCTGCGAGTGAGAAAATTTTAGACTTAAGGCCAAAAATATAGATTAAGCGGTTGTTTTGCTGGCGCACAACTGCGTTAACGCTGCGCGACATCTTTGCGGAGCATGGCCTAGGAAAAAGTGGAGCTTCCCGAGGGGTAGGATAGCTTTGATAGCGCACAACTACGTTAACGCGTCAGCGTCCTGTAGGGAATGGTCTCCTCCCCATATCCAATCCACCAAGAGAGACGCAACTACATTTTCTGAATTTAGTATTAAAGCAAATGTTAAAAATCTGGATAAAACAATGACATTTTTATTTTTTATCTATCCCAGATTGAATATTAAAAAACTTACTCTCACTCTCCAAAAAATTGGCGGATAAAATTGTATAAATTTTAGGATTATCAGGGCAGTCATGCAAAATTAAAAAAAGGTGCTAATATTCAAAAATAAATAATGATTAATTATTTATTTTGAAAAGAACAAGATTTACTAAAAGAATTTTTTTATATTGTAGGGCGACAGCTAGTGACAAAGTAAAAGAGAAGTTTTAAACCTTAAATTATTGACAAAATTACCTGCCAAACTATTAAATAATTTGCTTTTATGCCGACTCCTGACTCTCTAACTTAAACCACAGATACTTATATATCCTCGCCTATTTCTTAATTATTTCTCAGGTTAGACTCAGTTTATCTAGATTTAATTATAAATGTCTGTAATTAATAATTAAATTAAAAAATCTATAAATTGAATTTTATCAAACATCACTATTTTATGACATTTGCTATTACTGTTATATTTGAGTGTAGGAATAACTAATGATTGTTTTCCTAACTCTAAACCAACTATTGAATCAAATACTAATACCAATTTGATAAATGTTTGCTACAAATAGCTAGGCTATTTATTAGGAGTCAACCCACCCGCGCGCCCCTCCCAGGAGGGGAAGTCAGGAGTCAGGAGTCATAATGAATGGCTTTAATACCATTTTTAGAGTGTAAATTATCTTTTTTGTCAAAGGAACATTTACTGTAAAATATTTTTATCGCACTTATTATTCGTAACATTCTTTTTTCAAATTGGTATAATACAAGTGGAGCGATCGCCCAAAACTCTGACCCTAGTAAAAATCTCTGTACTGGTAAAAATTCTTAAACAAACATCTACAAAAAAAATAGAATAGCTATCTGTAGCACTGACCTCATAACCTACTTTAGTCAAAGTTAATTAGTGCGAGGAAGCGGTAAATACAATTGTTAATGAAAAACTTGATTTAAACTATAGTAAAGGAGTACAAAAGTTATTGAAAAAATAGATGCCTAGCCATTTTAGAAAAGTGGTAATTAATTATTAAAATTAATATCATTAATCAAAATATAATGATGAAAAAAATCATAAAAATGTAAATATCAAATTTACTTCAATCAATACTTATCTGTAAAAAAAATAGATCACAATTTTTTAAACTCCTTATTATTAAATAATAACAATGATTCAGACAGCTTTTACACCTTTCAAAACCAAACTTGATAAAACCTTAACTAAGAAAAAAATTACTGTTTTACAAATTAACCTTGGCAAACGTTGTAATCTTGCCTGTACCCATTGTCATGTTGAAGCGAGTCCGAAACGAACAGAAGAACTTTCCCCAGAAATTTGTGAACAATTAATTGAACTAATTAATAGATTTCCTCAAATTCAAACAGTTGACTTGACTGGCGGTGCACCGGAAATGAATTATGGTTTTAAACAATTAGTTAAAGCTGCTAGAACAAATAAAAAAGAAGTGATTGTTCGTTCTAATTTAACAATTTATTTTGTTAAAGGATTTGCAGATATTCCAGAATATTGTGCTGACAATCAACTGAGAATTGTGGCATCATTGCCTTGTTATTTAGAAGATAATGTCGATAAAATGCGCGGTTATGGCGTTTATAGTGAATCAATTAAAGCATTGCAATGGTTAAACAAATTAGGATATGGAAAAGATCGACATCTTATCTTAGATTTAGTTTATAATCCTCCCGTTCCAAAGAAAAATAAATTTACCCTTCCTCCTAATCAAAAAAATCTAGAGGAAGATTATAAAAAATATTTAGAAGAGAATTTTAACATCTACTTTAACCAACTTCTTACAATTACCAATTTACCCATAGGTAGAACTAAGCTATATCTGCAAAATAGAAAAATATATCAGCCTTATCTAGATTTTTTGGAGTCAAATTTTAATTCTGAGACTGTAGAAAATTTAATGTGTCGAAATGAATTATCAATTGATTATTTAGGTAATGTCTATGACTGTGACTTTAATCAGATGGAAAAGATCCCAGCTCAAACTAACAAAATTGAAAAAATCACAGTAGCTAAGTTATTAGAAGCTAATAGTTTAGACATAATTGAACAAGTGCAGACAGAAAATTATTGTTACGGTTGTACAGCAGGTTGTGGCTCTAGTTGCAGTGGGTCATTAATATAATTTAGAGCAAGTAAAAAATATAGTTTAAATTAATCCCCAAGCTACTACTAAAGGATTAATTTAGAGATGTTTAATTTCCTGAATTCCCAAATCTATGATAATATCTAAATTAGCAATACTATATATTACTAACTTATATACAAAGCCAGCAAATTATCACAAGAATAATGCTAGAAACATCACTAAACTTATCCCCTACTTCTATGGCAGCAAGCTTTCAGGCACTTTCTGACCCATTACGAATTAAAATATTAGAACTGTTGCGTACACAAGAACTATGTGTGTGTGATATATGCGATCGCCTTCAAGTTTCTCAGTCCAAACTATCTTTTCATCTCAAAAATCTCAAAGAAGCTGCTTTAGTTAAAAGTCGCCAGGATGGTCGTTGGATATATTACAGTCTTAATTTATCTCAACTTGAAAGTTTAGAAAAGTACCTATCAGAATATCAAAAAATTAGCCCCTTACCAGCTCACCTTTGTGTCAATAATGATTAACTGAAATGCCTGATTATTTCAGTTATCAGTTAACAGTTATCAGTACCTCTACAATCAGGATGCTTGGCATAAGAAATATTCTCTTTTTTTTCCCTTAAAAGGGGAGGCGCATACCCACAAATTTTTCAGTAAAATTTGGCAGCAAATCTGAAAATCAGGGTAATACTAATATCATCACCGCTTAATTAAAAATCCAAAAAATTCTATCCAATCCTCATTTTGTCTTCTCTTTTTTCCTTGTTTCCCATGATTCATACTAAGTATCATACATGAAAAAAAATTGATGATTTTGCTCTACTTCCTCCTTTCATCAACAATCTTAAGTAAATCAAATTTAGTACTACAAATATCTAAGCTGATATAATATGACTCCAGTTTTTATAAAAATCAACATTATAGATAATACATATAAAATAATACCCTCTAAATTAATCCTCAACAGATAGGTGCTTTAACTAATCTCATAATTTAACTAACATCATATCTTAATAAGCAGTCGTAAAAATATTTAATCCACTCTATAGCACTATAGTTTATAAAATAGATATCTAGACTATATTTTATTATTCCAAATAATGACTAACCAACAAATAGAACGAAACATTAGACTGTTGCTCGAAACTCGCGAATGTCCAAACTGTTACCTAGAAGGAGCCAGACTTGGAGGTGTAAATTTAGGAGGAGCTAATCTTGGAGAAGCAAAATTACCAGTAGCTAACCTCGCAGGAGCAAAGTTAGGAGGAGCTAACCTGGGAGGAGCTAACCTGGGAGGAGCTTACTTAGGAGGAGCTTATCTGGGAGGAGCTAACTTAGGTGGAGCTTACTTGGAAGGTGCAAATTTAGAAGGAGCTTATCTATCAGGAGCTAACTTAGGAGGAGCTTATTTGGAAGGTGCAAATTTAGCAGGAGCAAATCTAGAAGGAGCAAATTTAGGGGGAGCAAACCTCGAAGGAGCTAGTATAGAAGGGGCGCTCCTCAGCGGTGCAATTATGCCAGATGGCGGAAGACATGAGTAAGTGCAATTAGGTGAAGTTGAGTAATTCCCATGCTTTTTTCTGTTTAAGTTGACCAAGAGTGTGGAGAATACTTGCTTCATCCTAATTAGATTCAGGATGAATGGCCATCAAAATTATGCATCCTATACATTTTGTTAAGTGGATAGATAAAAAAGTCCATTCTTACGGAATACCAATATCAGCAATTTTAGTTTCTGGTGGAGCAATTCTGAGTTTATTATTTTTCAGGTACTTAGGAGTATTACAGCGACTAGAGCTATTTGTATTTGATGGGATGGTGCGTCTGGGGCCTGATGAAATCTCTGACCCCAGATTATTAGTAGTAGAGCTTACTGAAGAAGATATACAGTATTTAAGACAGTGGCCAATATCCGACAAAAATTTAGCAGATGTTTTAGCCTCTCTACAAGAGCATCAACCCTCAGTAATAGGTGTAGATTTATACCGAGATTTCCCTAAATATCCCGGTTATACACAATTAGTAGAACAACTACAGAAACCGAATGTTTTTGGTATTACTTTTATTGGCAATCAATTTGTGAGTACAACACCGCCACCTCCTAGTATTCCAAAGGAAAGAATTGGCTTTAATAATATTCCTCTAGACCCAGATGGTGTAGTGCGTCGCTATTCATTATTTATTAATAATGATCAAGAAACAATGGTGGCGTTTGGCTTACATTTAGCTCTCGCTTATCTCCAAGAATACAAAATATCCCCTCAGATAACTGAAAATAACGAATATCAATTAGGTGACGCAATATTTAAAAAATTACAACCTAACTCTGGAGGATATCAACAAATAGACGCTCAGGGATATCCAATTTTAATTAATTATCGTAATTCTCAATCTATAGCTCCAAAAATTACAATCAAAGATGTTTTATTAGGTAACTTTGACCCTGAATTAGTTAAAAACAAAATTGTCATAATTGGTAATACAGCTTCTAGTAGCAAAGACTTTTTTTTTACTCCTTACAGTTTTGCTCAGTTAAACTTATTAAAGTCAAAGATGTCAGGTGTAGAGATTCATGCCCAAGCTACTAGTCAAATTATTAGTGCAGTTCTTGACGATCAAAAGCTATTTTGGTACTGGGATGAATCAACGGAAATACTATGGATTTTCAGTTGGTCAATAGTCAGTGGTAGTATTGCTTGGCATATCAGACGACCTTTTATTTTGTTGCTAATTAATGTTCTAGCTTTAGGAGCTTTAATAGCTATTAGTTATGGCATTTTTATCAAGATGGGATGGATACCTGTAGCAGCACCAATATTAGGAATAATCATGACAACTGGGGTAGTAATAGTCTACAAAATTCAGGCATCATGGCAACAACAAAATATGGTGATGAAATTATTAGGTCAACAAACTTCTCCAGAGATTGCTCAAGCTCTTTGGCAAGAACGTTCATATCTGATTAATAGTGGAATTTTGCCTCCAAAAACAGTTACAGCAACAATTTTATTTACTGACCTAAAAAACTTTAGCACTATCTCTGAAAAAAAAACTTCAGAAGCTTTAATGAATTGGTTGAATGAATATCTGAGTGCCATGACAGATATTGTCATAAATCATCACGGAATAGTCAACAAATTTACTGGAGATGGAGTTATGGCAGTATTTGGAATACCAGTACCTCGTACCAGTGTTGAAGAGATTGCTATAGATGCCCAAAATGCAGTTAATTGTGCTTTAGCAATGGGTCAACATCTATCACAATTAAATCAAAAATGGCAACAACAAAATTCTTCTGAATTAAAAATGCGTATAGGGATTTATACAGGAACTGTTACAGTTGGTAGTTTAGGTGGAAAAAATCGCTTAGAATATGGAGTAATTGGCGATGGTGTTAATATTGCTTCTCGCTTAGAAAGTTTTGATAAAGAACGTCATCCAGGAATTTGTCGAGTTTTGATTGCTCAAGAAACTTTGGAATATTTAGATAGAAAATTTTCAGTAGAAGCTTGGGGTAATTTAAATTTAAAAGGAAAAAAAATACCAGTAAATGTATATTTAGTTACTGGGAAAAACTATTTTTAAATTAACCATAAACAACAAATAATTTTCAATTTTGACTCCTCATCAATGTTGCTATTTTTCTACAACCACAAAAAAATATTAAACTATTTTTTCACACATTAGTGCAGGATGGTGGAAATAACTAATACCATTTCTCAAAAACTTTTCTACATTTTCTTTAGCTGGGGAGTAGGGGAGTAGGGGCACCTGGGAAGTATGTGCGGTCGTTAACATCCGTACAGGACGTTGTATGCAACATCCTTACAGAGAAGTAAACATAAGAATAATTAACATTAATTTGACTCAAATTAGTAAAAAGGTGATTCGGCCTGTGTTAATTACTTAATAACTGAACTTTACCTAAGTATAGCGAGTATAGCATTAATGCATGGGAATCGGTATAACCACTTAAAATCAGCTTAAAAAGCTGATTGTACAATCTTTCTTACCTTCTTCTTCCTGCTTTATTCCTTCTTCAACTAGCTAGTTACACAATTCATAAATGGATAAACTATAATAGTAATAAGTAATTAAAACAGTTACCCAAAAAAGGAATTTAGAATATGTATCTACAAAATTTCCGTTTTTCTATTACTCTCAAAACTATGATTTTGACATTAGTTTTAGGATTATTTACTACTTCTTTTCCCAACAGTACATCAGCAAACTCTACTCATTCTGCTAGTTCAACTAATAGGAAAGCAAATACTACTCTAGGTATTTCTCAAAATACCTTAGCAAATATTGTTCCTAGAGTCGAAGGTGGTTCAACAGGTACTTATGGTGGAGGATCGCGAGGAGCAAATAATTGTATAGATGAAGGTCAAAAACCTCTAACTCCTCTAATTCCCAAGATAAATCAAAAACAAGAATTAACCCTAGTAACCTTAGCCTCACATCCAACAATTTATATGTATGTGCCAGAAAATACAGCTATAGCTGGAGAATTTATCTTGAAAGACTCTAGTCAAAAAATAGTTTATGAAAAGCTACTACCAGTGTCAAATAGTCAGGGCATTATACGTATTAAAATTCCCAACAATCAACCAGAATTAAAAGTAGGAGAAAATTATCAATGGACATTCTCTTTGAGCTGCGAAGGAAGTGGTTCTGGAACTATTGTTCAAAGCTCAATTAAAAGAGTTAATCCCAATCCAAATTTGACAACAGAAATACAGCAAAAATCAGAGAGAGACCGCTGGTTAATTTATTCGGACGCAGGTATATGGCACGAAAAACTGGATGCCTTAGCAGAAAAAATTAGTTTGAATCCGAACGATAACAAACTTAAATCAGAATGGCAAAATCTACTTAATTCAGTAGGTTTAAATGATGTAGCTACAGAGCCATTAACTTCAACTAATTAGCAAGTTAATTTGAAGACTCGAATTAGTCATATCACCTACACTACTTAACAAATAAGGTATGGAGAAAAATAACTATTTTAGAATGACTATAAAAATGTAGCAATCCTATTTCAGTTGCGGGTAAAAATATCTTTTAATTTAGGGAACACCGGAGCTGGGAATAGAGGTAAAAGTTTCAGAGTTTTTATATATCCTTAGATTTTTTACAAATGATTTCTAATTGCTATATTTGTTAGAAAAGTAGGCATAACATCTAAACTTGAATTAAATCCTCTTTCTAGGAATCATTCAATTTTAAATGTTTACCAAACATCTCTATTGATAAAGCAACTCAGTCAAAAATGAGTATCAGAGATATCTAAGAAATCGTCAAAAAAATTATCCCAAAATACCCCATAGTCAGAATCAATGTTACATGAAAATTAGATAAAAATCTGATAAGACTACGATGAAAATAAAGGTTTTTACCTCTATATACGAGTATCATATACATTAATACTAAGATTATTGTAAATGTCGTATATACTAATAGATGAATAACCTAGAACAAGAAACAGAAAAAAAGTCAAAATCAAACAAACTACTCAAACCACTCTTAATCGTTTTTGTAGTCGCAACTCTCCTAGTTATTGCTCATAAATTTAACGCTCAACAACTCTTGATAAATGCCCTAGATTGGATAAAAACTCTTGGCCCTTGGGGTCCCATAGCTTTTATCATTATTTATATTCTGGCCACAGTTTTCTTCCTTCCAGGCTCACTACTAACTCTAGGTGCAGGTCTGTTATTTGGCCCTATTTTCGGTTCCATCTACGTTTCTGTTGCTTCAACTATAGGTGCAACTTGTGCCTTCTTAGTTGGTCGTTATCTAGCACGAGGTTGGGTTTCTAAACAGATAGAAGGAAATGAAAACTTTAAGGCCATTGATGAAGCAGTAGCTGATGAAGGATGGAAAATTGTTGGACTAAC
The DNA here is from genome assembly GCF_010672695.1 of Okeania sp. SIO1H4. NCBI lineage: Bacteria > Bacillati > Cyanobacteriota > Cyanophyceae > Oscillatoriales > Microcoleaceae > Okeania > Okeania sp. SIO1H4. Next base: position 38,961 of record NZ_JAAHGB010000041.1, on the reverse strand, counting down.
TCGCTTATCTCCTATTTTTCCTTTTAACCTACTAAACTATGCTTTTGGCGTAACTCAAGTATCTTTACGAGACTATTTTTTCGCTTCTTGGATTGGGATGATGCCAGGAACAGTAATGTATGTATATCTTGGTTCCCTAGCTGGCAGTTTGGCAACTTTGGGCACAGAAGGAGGGACGCGTACCACAGCAGAATGGATTCTTTATGGAATAGGTCTAATAGCTACAGTTGCTGTAACCGTTTATGTGACAAAAATTGCTAGAAAAGCTCTACAGAAGAAAATTTCCTAATTTTTTGCTCCATAGTGCAAGCAAGAAAAACTCACCTTATACTGACATTTAGGAAATTAAGACAGGAAAAATTTGATGGCCGTTAAGAAAAATACAAAATACGAAAAATTTCTAGCGCCATTGGTCAGCAACTTTTTAATTTACCAAGAAGCTATGGAACTATTCCGCAATAGTATTATGTTGGGAGGCATAAAGCGATCGCCTCACTGAATAATTGATAATTTCAGGTTTGAAGTCTCTCTTTAAATTAAGGAGGAAAATAATTAATATTCTTTTTTAGTCAATCCTCTTCTTAAACTGATAACTGAAATGACCTTAATGCTAAAACAGCTATTTATACAACCAGAGGTTATTGGGTCAACTTATAACCTGAGATACTTTTTTTCTTATTGATACTAAATCCGGTTTTCATAAATGTCTTATTTTTATACCGTAACTGCTTGATATAAAAATATTTATCAATATTGAAAAGTTGGTTTTTGCCACCTTATTTAGTATTATATAGTCATTTAAATTTAGATTGAGATAGGGTTTCTTGCCTTGAAAGACTTTCAGTATAAAAACTGTTTCATTCTTATTTTAAATTACTATAATTTTAGACCACTAAAAATATGAGTTCTGAATTTTTTTTTGATTATAATTAGTTGAAATATAAATGGCTATAATTTATGACTATCAAAGCTATTTTGTTCGATTTTAATGGTGTAATTATTAATGATGAATTTCTCCATGAAAAATTAATAGAACAAGTATTAATTGATGAAAATTTGCTACTTAGACCAGGAGAATACAACCAATTCTGTTTAGGAAGAAGCGATCGTGCTTGTTTAGAAGGAATACTTACGGAAAGAGGTAGATATATTAATGAAGGGTATTTAGACCAGTTAATTAAACGTAAAGCTCTAGCTTATCAACAACAATTAGAAAGTCTTGAAGAGTTACCAATTTATTCAGATACGATAGATTTTATTTCTCAGGTCGCTCAAGCTAATCTGAAAATGGCTGTAGTTAGTGGCGCTCTTCGATCCGAAGTAGAATTAGTCTTAAATAAAGCTAATTTAATTGATTTTTTTAAGACAATTATTGCTGGAGATGATGTAGAAGCTAGTAAGCCAAAACCCGATGCTTATTTGTTGGCAGTAAATATTCTAAATCAACAATATCCAGACATGAATCTACAGCCTTCAGAATGTTTAGCAATAGAAGATACTTTTGCCGGAATTGAAGCAGCTAAACTCGCAGGAATGTCTGTAGTTGGTGTCGCTCATACTTATCCTTTTCATATGCTCCAGCGTTTGGCCAACTGGTGTGTAGATTATCTATCAGACCTTGAATTGGACAGAATACAAAAAGTTGATCAACAAATTAATTCTTAGATATTTGTATATTAGACATCTGGGAAAAAGAATAGACTTTTTGCACAAGTAGGGAACAGGTAACAGGGAACAGCGGTGCGACCCCGCGACGACGTTAGTTTTAGCTCCTCTGGAAAAGGCTAGCCACAAGTGGTCAGACCCCGCCTCGGCGACAGACGCAAGGGAATGCTGACCAACAGAGGTAATAGGGAAGAAAATTTCTGAAAAAAGACACAAAAAATGATCAATAGACATCTCCGAAAAAGATATAGATTTTTTGCAGGAGTAGGCAACAGCTCCGAAAGGCAACAGGCAACAGGTAAGATGTTTTTACGCGCGAAGGCACGAAAAAAGATTTTTTAGGGTGAATTTTTCGTATCCTTAGTCTGCTCTAATTAAAAGATTTATTTTCTGGATATCTCTAATATGTATAATTTCCACTCCTATGTCTATTAGATATTTGTATAGAAGAATACTGTTTTTTATACAAAAGAAAGTATCATTTACCTCACAAATATGTACATCAACCTGCAACAGATTAGGTGATTAATGTGGTAGCACTGACGGGGTAAATATTTTTTTTGTTTGTTCCCTATCCTCCCTCCCCATCTCCTCTACTCCCTACTCCCTAAAACCATCAATATATGTACTTAATCAACTTGGAAACTGCTTTAACTTTAATTTTCGTTCCGATAAAATACCCATGAAACCTTTTGAGTCCCATCAAAAATAAGTAAAGAACAACATCGGTTTGTAAAGATATTGGTAATAATTGTAACTTATTGTGTTTAACTGCTTCTGATATTAGTAGATTTCAGTTACTATTAACTAAATATAAAAGAATAGTTAAGAAAGCATAAGATTGGGAATATATATGCTTTGGGTTACGTCCTGGTTACTAACTAGCCTGTACCAATCTGCCAAAAAGATGATTATTTATACTTATATGGAGGTTCTATGACTCCCACAATGTTGCGTCAGCTTTGGTCTTTAATCGAGAACTCCCAAGCTACAACCTTAATATCCCTAGATGATGCTACCCTAGTTCAGTGGTTAATCAAACAGTTGAAAACTAGAAATTCCCTAAATGGCAGGGAAGCAGATTTAATTAACGAATATATCCAGTCTCGGCTGTCTTTAATTAGAGATTTAGCTGAAGAACGTTTGGGTAGCGAACCTTCACCATCGGTATAGTAAAAGTTCTACAGAAATATAGTCCTATATATTCAAATAATGTCAAATATAAGTAGAAACTATTTAAATAAATATAGCTAAGAAAGAATTGGTTAAGACATAAACTAATGACAAATCTTAGATTAGAAAATGTTTTTCCAACTTTTGCCTATTGCCTATTCCCTGTTCCCTGTTCCCTGCTAAATGTGGAAAGTATTTACTTGAAATCCTCCAGAAGCGATCGCTAAGTTAAACGTTATGGTAGTTTTGAATAGGTTATTTTTCCCAGATTAAAAAAATCTTAATAAACTATGCAAAAATGCTTATCTCTACTAATAGCAACTGTGTTAATGGTACTACCATTAACAGCCTGCGAAGAAGAAAGTCAACAAACCACCAGTCGTCTAGATATAGTCAAAGAGCGTGGTAAATTAAACTGTGGGGTAGAAGGAGCTATACCAGGATTTAGCTTTGTAGACCAAAATGGCAACTACTCAGGAATAGATGTGGATATTTGTAAGGCAGTTGCAGCAGCTTTATTTAACGATCCAAATGCTGTAGAATATCGTAACCTAGATTCAACTGAACGTTTCACAGCTTTGAATGGTGGAGAAGTAGATATGCTTTCTCGAAACACAACTTGGACAGTAAGTCGGGATACCACCGTTGGTCTAGAGTTTGCCCCCACAACATTTTATGATGGTCAAGGGATGATGGTCCGTACTGATAGTGGGATTAATTCTTTGGAGGGTTTGGAAGGCAAATCAATTTGTGTTGAAGCAGGTACAACCACAGAACTAAATTTAACAGACAATCTCCGTAAACGAAACATTGAAGCAGAGACATTAACATTTCAACAAGCAGACCCTGCTTATGCTGCTTATGCAGAAGGACGTTGTGATGGGATGACTTCTGATAAATCTCAGTTATTGGGTCGTCGTAGTACTCTACCTAATCCAGATACTCATACTATCCTAGATGTTACTATGTCCAAGGAACCTTTAGGTCCTGTGACGAAAAATAATGATTCAGCTTGGTTTGACGTGGTTAAGTGGGTAACTTACGCTTTGATAGAAGCAGAAGAGTTAGGTATTACCCAAGCAAATGTAGATGAAAAGAAAAATTCTGATGACCCCACAGTCAAACGCTTTTTAGGAGTAGAGGGAGACCTAGGTGAAGGTTTGGGTTTGAGTAATGATTTTGCTTATAGAGTTATTAAGCAAGTAGGCAACTATGGTGAAGTTTATGACCGTAATTTAGGAGCACAATCTCAATTTAAGTTACCTCGCGGTCAAAATAATTTATGGACAAATGGTGGATTACTTTATTCTCCTCCATTCCGGTGACATCCTCCCGGCGCTGAATCAATAGATAAAGCGCGGGCTTCCAACATCACTGTTAGATATTGCTGCCCTACGCCACTTGTCTAGGTAAAAAGCCCCCGACAGCCCGACTTGACAGCCAATTTCTTTCCCCCAGAGTCCCTGGGTACTAAGTGCTTCGTAGCCTCGGTTACAGATTTCCTGAGCTGAGGCTATGTCGCGATCGACCTCATACTTACATTCTGGGCAGCTATGCCATCTATCAGACAGTTCTTTCCTCACTTCAATTCGGCAGTTTGGGCAGGTTTGAGATGTCCCCTTGTGGTCTACTTCGGCGACATATACCCCTCGCTTTTTTCCCACATAAGAAAGAATACTCCGAAACTGCCCAAAAGCCGCATCAATCGTGTGTTTGCCAAGAAATCCTTTTGCCATAACTCGGAAATCAATATCCTCAACGAAGATTGTTCCGGCCATGTCACACAATTTGTGAGCTAACTTGAACTGATAGTCTTTGCGCTTGAAACCGATATGATTGTGCTGCTTTTCTACTTTAATCCTGGCTGTTTCATAGTTAGCAGAACGTTTTTTCTTCTTCGACAATCTGCGTTGTAGCACTTTCAGCCGACGATGCTCTGTTGCAAAGAATTTGCGTCCTGGTTCTGTAAAGCCGTCACTGGTTGCCAGATAACTGTTCAGTCCGATATCTATTCCCACGAAATGACCATGAGGCTCTGGTTCTGGTATAGAAATATCAGATTGAATGGCAATAACAGCAAACCACCCCATCGCTTTTTTGAGAATTCTGACTTGTTTGACAACAAACCCGTCAGGGATTGGTCGATGCAAGTTGATTTGGACTCTCCCTAACTTGGGTAACTTGATTTGCCACCCTGTAATTGGGTTGGTGGAAAACTGAGGGAAAAGTATCGACTTCATTTGTCCATACTTTTTGTACCTAGGAAATCCGTAACCTCTATTCTGGAAAAAGTCCCAAGCATCCTGCAATCTCCTGATGGTTGTTTGCAGAACCTGAGAGGGGACTGCTGCTAAACGAGGAAACTCTTTTTTAGCTTTGGGGAGTTTGTTTTGCTGTTGCTGATACCCAGGGAATGGATAATCGGCGCTCATTATGTACTCTGACTCCAAGCTACACCTATCTACTGGACACTTTCTAGAAGCAATCCAGTCTTTCAGTTCCCTGAGCGCGTAGTTGTAAGTTACTCGACAAGTTTCGAGCCATTCATTGAGCAACTCGACTTGTTTTTGATCGGGGTAAATGCGATAGGTGTAGTTTAGATTTAGCATGAAAAGAATCTTACCACAAAAAACAGATTGTAGTAACTGCTAATTTTACCGGGTTTGACCGGATAAAATTAGCTTGGGGGAGTCGATGTATCCCGGCGCTAATTATCCGCGAATATAGCGCGGGACTTATAGCTCCCCCAAACCCCCTCAAAAGTTAAAGGAGAGGCTTTAAACCTTAATTATTCGGTAAATGAAAAGTTCTTAGCAGGAGAGTGAAAAGAAATTATGCAAAAATGGGTATATTTGCTATTGACAATTTTGCTATTTTCCACATACTTGACATCTTGTGAAAATTCCCAATCTGAACCAACCCCACCAGGAAAAAGTCGTTTAGATGTTGTGAAAGAACGTGGCAAACTACATTGTGGTGTAGAAGGATACATACCCGGATTTAGTTTTGTAGACAAAAATGGCAACTATTCCGGAATAGATGTGGATATTTGCAAGGCAGTAGCAGCAGCTTTATTTAATGACCAAAATGCTATAGAGTATCGTAACCTAGATTCAACTGAGCGTTTCACAGCTCTCAATGGTGGAGAAGTAGATATGCTTTCTCGAAACACAGCTTGGACAGTAAGTCGAGATACCACCGTAGGTCTAGAATTTGCCCCCACAACATTTTATGATGGTCAAGGAATGATGGTTCGTGCTGATAGTGGAATTAAATCTTTAAAGGACCTCGAAGGTAAATCAATTTGTGTTGAAGCAGGTACGACCAGAGAACTTATTTTATCAGATAATCTCCTTAAACGAAATATTCAAGCTGAGACATTAACATTTCAACAAGCAGACTCAGCTTATGCTGCTTATGCAGAAGAAGGACGTTGTGATGGGATAACTTCCGATAAATCTCAGTTATTGGGTCGTCGTAGCACTTTACCTAATTCCGAACAACATATTATTTTAAATACTAACCTTTCAAAAGAACCTTTAAGTCCAGCAACAAAGAATAATGATTCAGCTTGGTTTGATGTAATTAAATGGGTAATTTATGCTTTGATAGAAGCTGAAGAATTAGGTATTACTCAAGCAAATGTAGACGAGAATAAAAATTCTGATGACCCAACAATAAGACGTTTTTTAGGAGTAGAAGGAAATATAGGTGAAGGTCTAGGTTTAAGTAATGATTTTGTCTATCGTGTAATTAAACAAGTAGGCAACTATGGTGAAATTTATGACCGAAACCTAGGAAAAAATTCTCCATTTAAACTGCCTCGCGGTCAAAATAATTTGTGGACTAATGGAGGTTTACTTTATTCACCTCCCTTTCGCTAAAAATTTTAAATTTTAAACAATAATGCCATTTTCAAAAAATATTGCTACATTGGCTATTCAAGGTATTAGGTGTTAGGTGGTAGGTGGTAGGTATAAGAAATAAACAGTGAAGATTTTTCAATTCCGTTCAGCATCTATATTTTACTGTAACAATCTTTCTTGAATTTGGTATAAAAATGATTGACCAGGAAAATCAAAAAATTCCACTATGGCGAGATGAAAGATTTTGGCGTATTGCCTTACAAGTTATCGCTATAGTAATTTTTGTTGCGGTTGTAGCTATAATGATTAGCAATCTTAACCGTAATTTAGTACAACAAGGTACAAAATTTGGATTTAGTTTTCTAGGAAACGAAGCTGGATTTAGTATTAGTGAAAGTCTCATTCCCTACAAAGCAAAAGACCCCTATAATCAAGTATTATTAGCAGGTCTGATTAATTCTCTGCGGGTAATGATTTTGGGAATTTTCTTCACAACAATAGTCGGAATATTAGCAGGAATTACTAGCTTTTCCGAAAACTGGTTACTACGAAATTTGAATCGGGTTTATGTAGAAGTTGTCAGAAATACCCCTCTACTATTACAGTTATTTTTCTGGTATTTTGCAGTTTTTTTCACTCTTCCCAAACCAGAAGAAAAATTAGAATTACCAGGACCAATATTTATGAGTAAACGAGGAATATCTATTCCTTGGCCGGAAAATACTCAGAATGTTTGGTTATGGTTAATAGTTTTGGTCTTAGGAGCGATCGCTGTTATATTTATTTGGCAGTGGCGAAATAAGTTAATGACGGAAAAAGCTACCTCTGGTCAACCTCAACTTATCGCTGTAATTAGTATTGGAATTATCGAATTATTAATTATTATATTTGCTCTAGGTTGGCAACCACCAATAGCAACAGAAACAGGCGCAACAGAAGGGGGATTAAATTTAACATTAGAACTGTCAGCTTTACTGGTAGGATTAGTATTTTATACAGGTGCATTTATTGCTGAAATTGTTCGTTCCGGCATTCAAGCAGTACCAAAAGGACAATGGGAAGCAGCAAAATCTTTAGGATTAAAATCTAGTTTAGTCATGCGGTTGGTAATTTTTCCCCAAGCATTAAGGGTAATGATTCCACCATTAAATAGTCAATATATGAACTTAGCAAAAAACTCTAGTTTAGCAATAGCTATTGGTTATCCAGATTTATATTCCGTTGCTAATACTACTTATAATCAAACAGGTCGTCCAGTAGAAGTATTTATTCTAATTATGGCAGTTTATCTTTTGATAAATTTGATAATTTCATTGTCTATGAATTCCTTAAATAAAAGCGTTCAACTCAAAGAAAGATAACAAAACAATGAATAATGAATAATGAATAATTATTAATTAGGGTTTGCTGAATCAAGTATGAGTGCTAGGGGTAGAAGTCAGGAGTCATAAATCAGGAAAAATAGGAATTATAAATGAGGTAGTCGGAAAAGTTTTCCCTTAATTTTTCTGTCATAATCATCCCGAAACAATAGCTTTATGCAGCTCTTTCCACCGAAAAGCTCATACTTTTTTAGACAAAAAAATGCTACAACCAATATCAGTCAATGCTTTAATATTAAATCAGCAAGCCCTAATTAATAATTACCGAATAATTAATAATTATTAATTAAATAATTTTGCTTTAAAGCCTCCCCTTTCAAAGGCAAAAAAGCGGTCGATATTCGGAGCTTCCCGAAGGGTGGGATGGATGGGTTTCCTAACCATATCCAATCGACCAAGAGAAGAAATAATATTTCCTTATTTTCAATTCCGTAACGGTTTTAACCTTCTTGTAATTATCAATTATCCATTATCAATTAATGAACTCTCCTTACGTCACAAAAATAATGGCAATTCACCACCAGCGAAAAATCCTCCCATCTCCCTAACTCCTCCGCTCCCCTTGAGGGTTTTGGACTGAAAACCAGGCAGTTTTTTCAACCCTAAAAAGACTTTAGCCAATATCAGTCAATGCTTTGAGATTAGATAGTTCAGCAATTAACAATTAACAATTAATAATTAATAATTACTTCTTCTTAAAACGGATAGGATTGACTAAAATGATTTTTTTAAGTAGTCGTGCAAAATCAATTTCCTAGTTGAGAGAGGGAACAGGGAACAGGGAACAGGGAACAGGGAACAGGGAGAAATAATTGATAACTTCTGGATAAGATTGGAGATATATAATAAAATGTGTAATTAATTTTGCATAAGAACTAATGTGTAATTAATTTTGCATAAGCACTTATTTTGTCCCCTATCCAAGGGGCTGCTTCAAGGCGTGAATTGTTGAATTAATAATTATTAACTATCAACTATCAACTATCAACTATCAACTCTTAATTATTAATTATTAATTATTCGGTAAACCCTAATTATATGAAAACAATTAATACTAATAAATCATCAGCACCTCCATTTCAGGAAAATAATCCTATAGAATGGCTCAGACAAAATTTTTTTAGTACCTGGTATAACACCTTATTAACTATTATCTTACTCAGCATTATTACCAAGGGAATAACAGGTTTTATCTCTTGGGCAACAACTCAAGCAGAATGGGAAGTAATCAAAGTTAATTTGCCATTATTAATGGTAGGTAGATATCCTAAAGACCAATATTGGCGCATCTGGTTAATAGTTAGCATAATTTCTAGTTTATCTGGTTTCTCTTGGGGAATTATTGCCAGAAACTCAGCCACATTATTTTCCCAACCAGTATTAATTTTTCTAGCTGTCATACCTGCCATTTTATTATTAATTCCAGTAACAACCCCATTCAAACTCTTACTAATAGGAATAGTTATTTTAGTTATTAGTACTGCATGGGTAGGAAAAATTTTAGGCAAAAAAATTCCAAATATAGGTAAATACATATCTTTTATTTGGTTTATAGCCTTTCTCTTAATTATCTGGTTAATCGGAGGAGGATTAGGTTTAAAATCTGTATCTACAAACGACTGGGGAGGTTTAATGTTAACTATATTAATGGCTATAGTTAGCATTTTTCTATCTTTTCCTCTAGGAATTTTATTAGCTTTAGGCAGACAAAGTAAATTACCAGTAATCAAAATATTTTCTATTGGTTATATTGAAATTATCCGAGGATTACCTTTAATATCAATCTTATTTATGGGGCAAATTATGATTCCCCTATTTCTACCAGATGGAATGCGACCAGACCGGATTTTACGAGCAATATTAGGATTAACTTTATTTAGTTCAGCTTACCTAGCAGAAAATATTAGAGGAGGTTTACAGTCCGTACCAAGAGGTCAAACAGAAGCAGCAAAAGCATTAGGTTTTAATACTCCATTAGCATTAGGATTAATTGTATTACCCCAAGCATTAAAAGTTGCTATTCCCTCAATTGTAGGTCAGTTTATTAGTCTATTTCAGGATACAACTTTATTATCAATCGTCGGATTATCAGAATTATTACGCATGAGTCGCTCAATCTTAGCTCAACCACAATTTTTAGGAGATTATGCAGAAGTTTATTTATTTAACGGCATACTTTTTTGGATTATTTGTTATGCCATGTCAATTGGAAGTCGGCAGTTAGAAAAAAAATTAAATACCGATCATTAACAAAAACAAAAGTAGTCAAAAGTTATCTATCGATCCCTTCAAATCAGCATTTACAGCAATTGCGCTTTGTGGTATCGTTCAAACTATGCTCGTACTCAACTACACTTATCGAATTTATCCCGACCAAAAACAAGTCGAGTTATTGAATGAATGGCTCGAAACTTCTCGTAGTGCTTATAACTATGCTCTTCGAGAACTTAAGGATTGGATTGCCTCGAGAAAATGTCCAATAGACCGGTGTAGTTTGGACAGTGAGTATATTATGAGTGCTGATTACCCATTCCCTGGATATCAGCAACAGCAAAACAATCTCCCCAAGGCTAAGAAAGAGTTTCCGCGACTAGCTGCTGTTCCTTCTCAGGTATTGCAGACAACTATCCGAAGATTGCACGATGCTTGGGACTTTTTCCAGAACAGAGGTTATGGATTTCCTCGCTTCAAAAAGTACGGACAAATGAAGTCTATGTTGTTTCCTCAATTTAAAGTCAATCCGATTACAGGATGGCTTCTCAAACTCCCTAAATTAGGAAAAGTCCAAATAAACTTGCATCGTCCAATACCTGAAGATTTTATTGTCAAGCAGGTCAGGATACTAAAGAAGGCAATGGGGTGGTTTGCTGTAATTACTATTCAATCTGATATTTCTATTCCAGAACCCCTACCCCACGGGCATTTCATCGGGGTAGATGTAGGACTGGATAAATACCTAGCGACCAGTGATGGTTTCGTAGAACCTGGACGAAAATTTTTCCAGACAGAGCATAGTCGGCTGAAAGTGCTACAACGCAGATTGTCTAAGAAAAATAAGGGTTCTGCTAATTATGAGAAAGCAAGGATTAAAGTAGAGAAACAGCATAATCATATTGCATTCAGACGCAAAGACTATCAGCTCAAATTAGCCCATAAATTATGCGACATGGCTGAGACTATCTTTGTAGAAGACATAGATTTTAGAACCATGGCTAAAGGTTTCTTGGGTAAACATACTGTTGATGCAGGTTTTGGACAGTTTAGGAGTATTTTATTTGATGTTGGGAAACAGCGGGGAGTATACGTTGCTCAAGTAGACCACAAAGGTACTTCTCAAACTTGCCCAAACTGCCGTAGTCTAGTCAGAAAAGAACTCTCTAATAGATGGCATAGCTGTCCAGAATGCAAATATGAGGCTGATAGAGACGTAGCTTCAGCACAGGAAATATGTAACCGAGGTTATGAGCAACTTAGTACCCAGGGACTCTGGGGGCAAGAAATGGGCTGTCAAGTCGGGCTGTCGGGGACTTTTTGTCTAGACAAGTGGCGCAGGGCAGCAATGTCTAACAGCGATGTTGGAAGCCCGCACTGCACCTCCTAGAGGTCAGCGTCGGGAGGATGTCACAGGTATTATAGAAATAGACAGATAAGGCGCGGACTTATACTGATAATTATCTTTAGACAGGGAAATATTTTTCCTACTGTTCCCTATTCCCTATTCCCTATTCCCTTCCATGACAGAAACAAAAACCAAACAAACTGAAGCACAAATAAATTCTGATTTAGCAATAGTTGCTAGAGATGTTCAAAAGTGGTACAGCAATAATTTTCATGTCCTTCGTGGAGTAAGTCTCACAGTAAAACGTGGAGAAGTAGTAGTAATTATGGGGCCAAGTGGCTCAGGTAAATCCACCTTTATCCGTACTTTTAATGCTTTAGAAGAATATCAAAAAGGTAGCATTATTATTGATGGCATCAGTTTATCCCATGACTTGAAAAATATTGAGGCAATTAGGCGAGATGTGGGAATGGTATTTCAGCAGTTTAATTTATTTCCCCATCTCACAGTTTTGCAAAATGTCACCTTAGCGCCAATATGGGTGCGTCGATGGCCAAAAGTCAAAGCGGAAGAAGTGGCAATGCAACTTTTGGAAAGAGTGGGTATTTTGGAACAGGCAAAAAAATTTCCCGGTCAACTTTCTGGCGGTCAGCAGCAAAGGGTGGCGATCGCCCGCGCTTTAGCGATGCAACCAAAAATTATGTTGTTTGACGAACCGACTTCTGCATTAGACCCAGAGATGGTGCGAGAAGTTTTGGATGTAATGCGAAATTTGGCAAATTCGGGAATGACGATGGTAGTTGTGACTCATGAAGTAGGTTTTGCCAGGGAGGTGGCAGACCGGATCGTATTAATGGCTGATGGGTTATTGGTAGAGGAGGCGACCCCAGAAGAATTTTTTCAAAACCCGAAGGAGGAGCGCACGCGCCAATTTTTGTCACAGATTTTGTAGGTTTCAAAAAGCTGGAGTTGAGAAAATATGCCTTTGAGTTCTCTCGCTTTCAGAAGCACAGAACAAATGGAAGGGATTTGATTTACTCATCAACTTCATTTTCTGAAGCTCAAAAAATTAGGGGTTGTATGTCACAAAAAATCGTGATAATCTGAGAATAGAATTATATATTGGGTTGCGTTTGCCCATATACATGACTTTTTATTCAACTAAAAAATCAGAGTAAAAACCAAATACATATAATGAATTGCGCTGTCAAACTCAGATAACGCCAGATTTTCCCTCTTCCCTCTTCCCTTAATGCTTAAACAACAATCAACACAAATAAGAATAGTATTAGTAGAACCTGCCGGACCACTGAATGTTGGTTCTGTAGCCCGGATTATGAAAAATATGGGTTTCCATCACCTAGTCTTAGTTAATCCTCAATGCGACCCCCATGGACTAGAAGCCAGGAAAATGGCAGTTCATGCCCCAGAAATTTTAGAAACGGCCACCATAGTTCAAACATTACCTGAAGCACTGAAAGGATGTCAAAGAGCGATCGCCACAACATCCCTAGACCGTTCATTACCCACCAAGCTAGAAAACCCCCGACATTCCCTACCTTGGCTATTAGGATATCCAGCAGCCTTAATATTTGGCAGAGAAGACAGAGGCTTAACTAATGTAGAATTAAACTATGCCCAAAGATTTGTCCGTATTCCATCAGATAATACCTATCGTTCACTAAATCTGGCTCAAGCAGTAGCTATCTGTTGTTATGAACTATATCATTTGCAAACTATAGCACTGAGCGACCAAAAAAGTCAGGATAGTCCACCTAACCCGGCCCCTAATTTAGAAGCTCCAATAGATTTAATAGAGGCATATTATCAGGATCTAGAAACCCTGCTACTGAAAATAGGTTATCTTTATCCCCATACAGCATCTAGCAGGATGGAAAAAATTCGTCGTCTATTCAATCGCGCCTATCCTTCTACTGAAGAAGTGGCCATGTTACGCGGAATGATTAGGCAAATGAATTGGGCACTTTCTAATCATTGTGAAAATGATAGTTAATCTATTTTTTCTGGGTATTCTTTAATAGAGTTGTCGCTAAATAAAGGGAAAAAATCACTCTAACCTAGACAGAGCAATAAATACAAGCATTTTTGCATAATAATAGCTACAATCCTTACAGAACAAGGTTTTTGGGATTTTTTTAAGTTATAAAGCGACATTTTTAAGTTATAAAGCGACAAGTCCAATATATAAATAAATGGCTGAATAGAAATATCTGAGAACCAAGTTAGAGATGCTTGTGAAAATCTTCTGGATTTATCTGTAAAGTGTTTTTTTGTCTAGAATAGTCAAAATATAGTTACGACTTGCGCTAAAGTAATAGATAACTTACCTAAATTATAGGCGATCGAGCAAAGTTAATCTGAGATTAAGTTAGTTTTCTAGTTCTAACCAATCTAACTCAATATTAATAATATTAATAATGTCACAACCCGTGAGAAATCAAATAATTATCTATATTTTCTCTTGGTCTTAAGTTTTTTCCCTTGATATATTAGTTATATGACTTTTGACTTTTGTGAAATGGAATAAATTAATATACCTCTTGAAAACTGAAAGTCCAATAAATTTTCATGCAGAAATAGTCAATTTTTGTTGATTTTGATTTACTTCTGTTAGATAAACAAAATTATAGTTATAAATTAAGGTATTTGGAGTGGTTCAGAGATTTCCTAGTCCATCAATTCTTTCAGTAGTATCATCCCCTACTAGGCCAGATTCTCAATCGAAGCAATCTAGTAGTAGACAACAAAATCATCCCGTACAACCGCAGCTACCCCTCAAAAGAAAGCGTAACGTAGCTAAATTTCCTCTACCACCTTCTGAGGAACCTTATCTTAGGTCTGTCCCCCCAAGAAAGAAAGTTGTTCCCCCTAGAACCTTAAAAACAGAAGTTCCTAGATTTCAATCTCACAGAGCTAAACGTAGTCGAAGAGATGAACTGGCTAGATTAAGATCCATCGCAGAACAACAACCCAAAACATCTACTCGACCCCAAAAACGGCTAGAAAAAGCCCAATCTTTTATTTCTCAGCCACCACTCCAAAAAAAGTCCCCACTCACAAGTCGTAAACGCTCTGTGTCTTCTTCGGTAGTGTTGTACACAACTCGGATGTTAATTTTGGGTATGGGAATAGCGGTAATTAGTGGAACATTGCTATCAATGTTGAAACCTGGAAGTAGTTCTAGTGTCCTTTCTCAAGCAGCAGATATAGAACCAAATCAAGAATGGAAATCTCCCTCCATTGTACCTTTAGCAGTACAACAAACTAGAGAAATTACAGCTTTGAAAACAGAGCTAGATACAGTCATCGCAGAATATCCAAAACTCACCCCAGGAATATTCCTGATTGATGTTGATACTGGTGCTTATCTAGATATTAATGGAAATGTCGCTATTGCAGCAGCTAGTACCATTAAGGTGCCAATATTAGTAGCTTTTTTTCAAGCTGTGGACCAAGGCCGCATCAAACTAGATGATATGTTGACAATGGAGGAATCTCATGTAGCTGAGGGTTCGGGAGATATGCAGTTTCGCAGACCTGGTACTAAATATACGGCTTTGCAAACAGCGACAAAAATGATCGTGATTAGTGATAATACCGCAACCAATATGTTGATTGAAACACTTGGTGGATCTGAAGTTTTGAATCAGTTGTTTCAGAGTTGGGGTTTGAAGAATACTACTATTAATGACTCCTTACCAGACCTCTCTGGCACTAATACAACAACTCCCAAGGATTTGATAAATTTAATTTCACAGGTAAATCAAGGTGGGTTGGTATCTCTAAAGTCTCGCGATCGCCTGTTTAGAATTATGGAAAGGACTAAAAATGATTCATTGTTACCTCGGGGCATAGGTAGAGGTACTATTATTGCTCACAAAACAGGTAACCTGAAGTCCGTATTAGCAGATGTGGGTATGATTGATTTGCTCAATGGCAAGCGCTATCTATTGGCTGTATTGGTGAAACGCCTAGATGACGAACAAACTGCCGTAGACTTGATTCGCGATGTATCCAAAAAAACTTATCAATATCTTGAATCTTCAGAGCAATAGTTGTTTGTTATGTAAGTAAGATATTACAAATAAGTCTTCTAGGTGTTCTACAAATTGCTATATTTCGCTAACTTAGGGTTTGCTGAATAAGTCTTTTGGTATGGGGTAGGAGTCAGTCCTCAGGAAGACCAAGCCAGGAGGAATAGGGAATTTAGAGGAGGGAGTCGGATATTTTATCCCTTGATTTTTCTACAATTATTCTGCCTTTTATCCTAACTTTTTAGTCGCTCAAGCTTAAAAAGTTGCACTTTTTTTCGGTGTAAAAAAGCTAAAACCTTTACCTGTCAGTGCTTTTAGATTTAATCAGCAAGCCCTAACTAGTGTTATAGAATTATTGAGGGAAAATTAGTATAAAAAGAAGGTATAACACTGTGAATACAGGTTCGGATGTTTTAATATTCTCTTGCATCGTGCGTTTTCCCTTTCAACTTTCTATTTAAAACTTTGGCGATCGCTTATTTTACGGAAGAAAAGATATAGCGATCGCTGTTTTTATAGCTTAATAGAGTTGTCCTTATATATCTCTAAGTTCTCTGTAATTAATTGATAATTGCTAAAGTAAAGAGGTATGCGATCAAAATCAAAGAAAAATGACTCAGACTGCTTATAGATTCTACCTGAAGATTCAACAAGTTGAAAAAGTCTGCTTATTTGAACTTGCCTGGGGTAGAGGACAACAATTAAGTATAACTATTCCTTATCCTGAAAACCTTACCATATTTTATCAAGATTGGCAAACAAAATATCTAAGTTTTTATCATAGAGCTTTACGAGGAAGGGTAGTAAGTACAGGAACAATAATCAGACAAGTTGATTGGGAACAAAAATTGGTCCAAGCAGAAGCAAAACTTCTGTGTGAATTTCATCGTTGGTTAAGACACGAAGAACTGTTTGAAATTAGAGCAATTATTGCTCAAGCAGCCAAACAAAAAACAGAAAATTTCCTACCATCACAGCACAACACTCATGTACCTACTATTGACATATTTTTAACTTGTAACTGCCAAGAATTATGTCGTTTACCCTGGGAAGTATGGGAAATTACAGAATTTGCTGCATCCAGTAAAATTAGAATAGTCCGCCAACCTATTAATATCCACGATACACCAGTCAATTATCAATCCAAACCCTGTCGAGGTAAAGCTAGGGTATTAGCAATACTGGGAGATGATACAGGTTTAAATTTCCAGGTAGATAGAGAAGCAGTAAAATCATTATCCCCAATAGCAGAAGTAGAGTTTGTGGGTTGGCAACCTCATGAGCGTCAAGCACAGCTAAAAGACAAAATTGTCAAAGCAATAAAAGACGAACGTGGGTGGGATATCTTATTTTTCGCAGGACACAGTAATGAAAATCTGAATACAGGAGGGGAACTAGCGATCGCTCCAGGGATATCTCTATCCATGATCGAAATTGCTCAATCCTTAACTATAGCCAAACAGAGAGGTTTACAATTTGCCATCTTCAATTCCTGTAGTGGTTTAAGCATCGCTAACACCTTGATAGACTTGGGTTTAAGTCAAGTTGCCGTCATGCGAGAACCTATTCATAACCAAGTCGCCCAAGAATTTTTAGTGCGCTTTCTACAAAGTTTAGCCGAATACAAAGATGTTCACGAATCATTATTATCAGCGTGTCAATTTTTAAAGTTAGAGAAAAATCTCACCTATCCTAGTACATATTTAATACCGTCTTTGTTTTGCCACCCGGATGCTCCACTATTTTGTCTTCAACCATCTAGAATTAAAGACAAATGCAAACGGTGGTTACCTAGCAAACAAGAAGCGATGGCGCTCGGTTCATTAATTTTATGCAGTTGGCAATTATCAACTCAAAGCTTTTTAATTGAAAAGCGAGTATTAGTGCAAGCTATGTATCGGCAATTTACCAATCAACCTGATAGCAAAAATTCGCCTCCCGTGCTATTAGTTGAAATCGACGAAGAGTCCATCAAAAAAGCCAAAATATCCGATCCTAGACCTATGGATCGTAGCTATATAGCCAAAATCATCGATCGACTAACATCTATAAACGCCAAAATCATTGGTGTTGATTATCTATTAGATCGCCATCAACCAAAAAACGACCGACAACTAGCTCGTACTCTGCGCTCATCCATAAAAAAACAAAATACTTGGTTTGTTTTAGCGACATCTCGTAATCTAGCTGGTAGTTGGTTTGAACCCTTGCCAGAGTTAGCATCTCCAAATTGGCAACTACAGGGAGATACTTTTGTTGTCGGTTATGACAGTTACGTTACCCATTTTACACTGCTACCAAGGCAATATTCTAGCAAGAGACCATTGCCCTTTGCTTATTGGTTAGCAGTTGCTCACCGGTTAAACTTTGAACAATCTGGGGAGTTGCTTCAACCTCAGATTAATTCTTCAGAGAGTTGGGTATCTCAAGTGAAAAATCATATTAATCAGACCACAGGTGAATATGGATTTTTGGATTTATTTTCCAATTCATCTCGCTTACAACCTTTAACTAAATTTTCCTATAAATTAGGGCAAATGTGGATGCATCCAATTATAGATTTTTCTGTTCCCCCAGAAGCAGTTTTTCAACGTTTACCTGCTTGGCAACTTTTGGAGAGTAATGATTCCCCATTATTACCACTAATTACACTAGATAAACGTCCATCAATAGTAATTATTGCTGCTAGATATAAAGATGCAGGATTAGTTGCTCCAGGAGGAGACAATTTTCCTTTACCTGCTGCTGTTGGTTTCTGGCGCTCTCAACATCCTGCAAACCCCAGTACAGTATTTACTGGAGGGGAAATTCATGCTTATATGGTTCATCATTTGCTCAATCAAAGATTAGTTATACCTATTCCTAATTTATGGTTAATTGTATTAGCTGCTTTGTTAGGAAAAGGAACAGTATTAGTATTAGGGAATAGTACTAATACTCAAAAACAAGAAATTATTCTGTTATTGTTTTTATTAACTTTAATTTATGCACTGGCGAGTCTACAAATTTATATTTCAGCAGCAATTTTATTACCTTGGTTGTTACCTAGTCTAACATTTTGGATTTATATCTTTTTATATTTGATTAACCGTAAGTCACGTTATTTTAATTGAGGTTTTATATGATTTTGAAAAAAAATATTACAAATGGTGTAGGGAAGGAAAAAAGACAGAAAATATAATAAAAAAATCAATCAATTCGGGTGAAAAGCTAAAGACGTTACCCAACCAGAATGCTGTTGAAGAATACGAGGTGGTTGATAGCTATTGATATTCCACAAACGAATACTTCTGTCAGCACTTCCACTAGCCATAGTTTTACCATCGCTACTTAAAGCAACTGCCCAAACCTTATCCTGATGACCATTAAAAATACGTTTGAGTTTTCCTGTTTCTAGTTGCCACAACCGAATAGTTTGATCGGCACTCCCACTAACCACATTTTTTCCATCGCTGCTAATAGCAACTGCAAAAACTGAGTCTCCATGACTGGTAGGAGAGTTGGGAGCAAAAAAAGTGTGACAATGTTGTTTTGTCTCTATATTATATGTGGTGATTTTTCCGTCGAAGTCTCCGCTAACGAGTATGGGAGTCTTGATATTAAGAGCGACAGTTTGTACTTCCTGTGAATATCCGAAAAAAGTGTAGAGACGTTTACCAGTTTTGATATTCCATAAGCTGACTGAGCGATCGCTACTTGCTGTGGCAAAAGTTTGACCATCTCCACTAACAGTCACAGCATTAATTGAGGCGGTATGTGCTTTGATAACTTTTGTACATTTCCAAATTAATTTTTGCTGCGGTTGTAGCTCCGAAGTTTCTGTGGGTGAGGTAGAAAAACTTGATTTATTTTGGCAACCTATATTTTTCTTCAGTTGTGTCAACTCTGCCTCTATTTCCAAATCAGTAAATTTTTGCTTTGCCACAGTTTCAGTCAAGACAAAATCCAATTCAACCATGGTTTGATTATAAGCTTCTTGCCACGAAACTCGATCTAAAAATTTCCCCTCCATCTGCTCAAAAATAGCAAAAGAATCAACTATTCGGTTTTGTGGGGATGAGTTAATCGCTTGAAAAAATCCATAAAGACCAAGACCAACTACTCCACCAAAAGTTGCCATTGCTCCCATACCAACACCAAAAGCAGTCCCCCCAACTCCCAAACCTATACCACCAATAGTAGAAGAAAGAGTAACTCCTCCATAACTACCCATACCAATAAAACCAATAGCAGTGGGGTCTGATTCTGTGATAGCTTTGACCGCTCCATAAGTTGCTGCACCGACAACTGCACCTGCACCGATAATAGGAGTTGCGCCGATGCTGATACCTCCAAAACTACCTATTAATCCAATATTGCCGACTGTGGTAGAAAAGGTTGCGCCAGTTGTTGCGCCTATGGATATATATGGAAGACTTTCAGGTAAATTTTTGCTCATTGCTAGAAACCCACTAATGTTTGGGTCAAGAAAAATGTGTGTTTGATTTCAACATAAACTTTTTCTGGTTAGCTCTGCATCAGTGGATTTACCAATTTTTTTAAGATCGAGTTTCGTATGTTATAATGCCTACCTTAATTCTTTGCTTCAAGGCAAATATTTCTGCACGACACTCCAACCAGTCAAAGATACTGTTGCGAAACTAAACAACAAAATAATATTAGTCGTGATATGGAGCGATCGCGCCCAAGGTTGTTTAGGATCAATCTGAGTCGCACTCCACGCGGAAACTAAAACCAAAGCTACAACAGTTAAACCAGCAGGTAAATGAGCAGAATGACCCAAGTTACCATAATAACCAATAGTTCCCACCAAACCAATTGCCAGTAACAAAATTACTAGAAATACCATTGTACCACCAATAATATAATGAAAACCTCGTAACCATTGGGGGCGTTTTTGTTTGTTATGGCGGGCAAAAAACATCCAACCGCCTGTTACTGCTAATAATGAATAGGCAAATAGGGAAAGACCCATAGACCAAGCTGCTATTTTCCATAGCCAGAGAAAAGAAGGTAAATTCATGTATATTGATTGTAATGTTTACATTCAAGATAAAGAGGGAACAGGGAGGAGCAATTGATAATTTATGGATAATAATTGATTTTATTCTTGATTTTTACCAGATGTCTAATAAATTAGACCATTTCTCAAAAACTTTTCTACGCTTTCTTGAGCAGGAGACCCACCCCTACTGCTCCCAGGAGGGGAAGTAGGGAAGTGGGGGAGAAGTAAACATAATAATAATTAACACTAACATAGCTAAAATTAGCAAAAAAAATATTTAGATAACTTAATTTAATGTTGTTCTATTTTTGGACATTTAACTATTGTCCAACAGTTAAGGAAAAAAATCATGGGTACTAGAGAAGCATCTTTTTTATTAGGTATATCTCGTCAACGTTTATTAGTTTTACTTGCTCAAGGAAGAGTTAAAGGAGCTGAGAAAAAAGGTAGATTCTGGGAAATACCAGTATCAGAAAGTGGAATGCCTGTAATAATTCCGGCTCGGCGCGGTCCGAAAGGTATGTGGCGCAAGCAAGAATCTACTACACCAAAAATGATTCATGTCAATCAAAACATAATTAAAAGTAATAAAGGTAAGCCTCCAACAGAATTGGAACCTGTAGTGTCACTCAAGCACAGCGGTCATAACTATTATGGTTATGAGTTATATATTTCAGGTCCTTGCCAAATCGTCTATCGACCTTATAAACCAGCAGGTTGTGGCGCTCATCTGTGGATTAATACTTTTGATTCTGTGCAATTCATAGATACTCAATCCAATCCAGCCACTGCAAGGCAATCTAGCAAACAAATTTTCATCTAGTTTGCTTTCAAAGATAGAATATCATCACTAAAAAATATTTATTCGCTCAGAGCAGCTCAACTGACAATAACTTCAGCAGGCTTGGTGCTGTTTGTTTGTGGGAAATTGTCACAGTATTAAGGTAGAAAATTTTGAACTCTCCACACTTCTCACACTCCCTTACTCCCCTACTCCCCTACTCCTCTGCTGAATCCTGACTCCTAAAGTATTAAAATTAATATCATACACTAATTCAGCAACGCCAAAAATTTTATCATGCCTACCTATACTGGAATTTCTAGTGAAGCTTTTCGCCATCCCTTGGACCGGGAAGCAGAAAATGCTTTACGCAGCGTGCCTGGGTTTGACTTGATTGCCAGCAAATTTGTAGAATTTGTTTACGAACGCCCACAATATGTTTATTTAATGGGAAATAGTATTCAAGTTGGGCCTCGTCAATATGCTAGTATCTATCAGATATTTCGGGGATGCGTTAGAGATTTAGATATACTCCCCGAACCTACTTTATTTGTATCTCAAAATCCTCAAGTAAATAGCTATTCTCTAGGCAAAGAACAACCTTTAATTATCCTAAATACTGGTCTTTTAGACTTATTAAATGAGAAAGAATTAAAGACTGTACTAGCTCACGAATTAGGACATATTAAATGTGGCCACCCAACTTTAAACCAGATGGCAATTTGGGCAATGGGTATAGCTTCTATGATTGGGGAAGTAACATTTGGTTTGGGTAATGTAGTTAGTAGTGGATTGATTTATGCTTTCTATGAGTGGCGACGCAAAGCTGAGTTATCAGCAGACCGGGCGGCTTTGTTAGTGATGGATGACCTAAATTTAGTCATGGAAACTATGATGAAGTTGGCTGGGGTAAGTAGTAAGTATGCCAATGAGTGTAGTTTACAAGAGTTTATTCGTCAGTCCGATAATTATCAAGACTTAGACCAAGATGGCCTAAATCAAGTGTATAAATTCTTGCTTTATAATGGTGGTCAGGGTGTAATGTTGAGTCATCCTTTCCCTGTAGAAAGGCTACAGTATTTACAAAACTGGGCAAATTCTTCAGAATATCGTCAAATTCGTGCTGGTAACTACAAAAGAGCTGGTGCTGAGGGTGCTGTTGAGGTTGAAGTTGAATCCCCAAAAAATGAATCTGAAGAGTTGCGCCGTCAAATTCAGGAACTGCAAAAGGAAATTAATCGAATTAAGGGGAATTAAAAATATACTCTACTTCCTAAATTTATCCGGAAACTAGCTTGTATCTAGATGTAGTTAATAGTATGAAATATGTACAAATATTTGTTTCTCTTAGTAAGAAATATTAGTCTACTGTTTTCTGTATCTAAAACTATACAAAATAATCAGGTATTTATAATTATGTTACAAGATAAAAATAAGAATGGTTATAGCAAAGCACCTATATTTTGGGGTCTGAGCAAAGCAGGAGCGATCGCTCTGACAGTAGCAGCGACAGTCATGGGATTTACTAATCCTCCTAGAAGTGAATATGTTAATTATGCTTCTAATAAACTGGCAAGTGAGATTAGAGAATCTGTTTGTAAAGAGTCAAAAGTTCCAGATTTTTTGAGTGATTTTACAGGTGATTTAGTTCAAAGTTGTGAAAAGCTAATTAAGAGTCAAAGAACTACGATTAAAGAATTAATGGATAATGCCACTCAACGTCAGAATTTAATATTATTTAGTGTTTATACAACTGAGTTTCGTGGTAATAGATATCAGACTATTGGAGCAGTGGGAAATTTTCTGACATTTCCACCAGAGAAAATCGAGCAAAATTAATTACAATTCATGCTACTTCAGCGGGAGCATCTCAATGCAAGAATAAAGCCAAAAATTTATCGCTTTTAGGCAACAGGCAACAGGCAACAGGGAATAGGGAATATATAGGAAAAAAAAGTATTTTTGCAAATATGAAATGCACCCAATTCAGCAAACTTTGTAGAGGCGTTTTATTTAACGTCTCTATATTTTTTTTCCGAAATATTTAGAATTGATATTCTTTCTTAGATTCTAATAAATTTCTATACAAAGGTGATTTGATTTTTTCTAAATGCTCAATATTCACTATATCTAATACCATCAGCACCCTACTTTCATAAAATGAAGAATCAATTGTACCAATAGTTTGATAACCTAATTTTTCAAAAAAGGGAACCAAGTATGCTAAATTATCTATCAAATTAAATTTGATTTCATCTAACAACAGTTGTTTATAGTGTGCTTGCACTATTTTCAAAGCTATTAGCGTTCCTCTAAGATAACTTTTAACCATAAATCTCCTACTAATTGATGTAGATAAGACATTTGCATCTCCTACTGTTTCACTAATCTTATAAAACTTTATATAATAGTCTGAATCTAAATCTTTAGCATAATTGCATCGAGCAGTACCAACTAATTCATGATTATTAAAAGCTACAAATAAATTAGCACATAAGTCTAATGTGTCTTCTACTTTCTTTTGTTCGTGGTTAGGTTCATAGTTTGGACAATTTTTCAACCATCCTAGTTATTCTACATAGATTTGATAGCACAATTTAAATTTTTTTCTCTTTCTTCAGGAGTTTGAGCTAATCTGATTTCTAACATAATTAGAGATATAGCGTTTTTATTTGAGATGCGGAAACCAAATCCTCTTAAAAAGGGAATAAGGAATAGGCAATTAGCAATTTTAAAGGATGAAAAACAGTATTAAATTCTGAAAAATAAAAGGGAAGAGCTACTTAATACAGCATTTTTTTATGATAAAAAACCACGTTATAGATTTACATTTTATTGAAAAAACTATATTATTTCTTAGATTATAACAAGTTTCTATACAAAGATTGAAAAGGTGATTTAACTTTCTCTAAATGTTTAAAATCAAGTAGGCCTAGCACCATCAGCACACTACTTTCATACATTTGATAATCAATTTCACTAATAGTTTGATAACCTAGTTTTTCAAAAAAAGGAACCAAGTATAATTCGGCATCTACAAAATCAAATTTGATTCCATCTAGCAACTGTTGTTTGTATAATGCTTGCATTATTTTCAACCCTATACCTTTTCCTCTAAAATTACTTTGAACCATAAATCTCCCAGTAATTGATGTATATAAGGTATTTATATCTCCTACTTTTTCCATTTGATAGAGTTTTATATAGTAGTCTAAATCTAAGTTTTCCAAGCCTAAGTCTTTAGTATAATTGCATCTAAATAGTACCAACCAATTGATGATGATCGAGAGCCATAAATAGATTAGCAGATAAGTCCAATAGGTCTTCTACTTTCTTTTGTTGGTGGTTTGGTTCATAGTTTGGAAAATTTTCCAACCATCCTAGTTCTTCTGCATAGATTTGATAGCGCAATTTGAAAATTTATTCTCTTTCTTCAAGAGTCCGAGCTAATCTGATTTCTAACATAGTATTTATATCGATTCAACTTCTGTTATTTTTTCACTTACTTGCGATCAATTTCTATTCTGATTTGATAACAATTTTGAGAACTAAATCTCTGGCAATTACAAACAATAAACAATATTATACCATTTTTTTCATGGCAAAAAATCGTTGGTAGTCATATCAATGTCTCCTTAAACAGAATTGCTTGCTGTTCCACCGAAGGACTCTACAAGCTTTTCAGAAAAGGTTTAAATCTTAATGGAAATGTCTATTAATAGCCAGATAAAAAAGCTAATTGCTGATATCTGACTACTAATTAATTACTCTACAACATTACCGAAGAATTAATAATTAAATAATTCAGGTTTAAAGTCTCCCCTTTCAAGGGTAAAAAAATAAATTTTTTCCCTACCGTGTCAATCCTCTCCCTAAAAGGGAGAGGTAATTATCAATTATCAATTATCAATTATCAATTATTGAACCAATCTTTGTTTTAATACACCTGCTAAACCTGCTATTGGCACTTTCATTTGTTCGCCAGTTCGTAAATCTTTGAAACTACACATATTAGCTGCTGCTTCCTCAGAACCAATAATTATACAAAAAGGAATTTTTTGCTTATCAGCTTGTTGTAATTGTTTACCCACTCCACGACTATCAAAACTGGTTATAACATTCATCCCGCTACGACGCAATTTTTGGGAAACATCTAAATAAGTTGCCATTAAATCTTCTTGCATATTCACAACCATAACTGTTGCTGGAGTAGGAGCAAAAGATTCCAGAATACCCGCCTTTAATAAACGACTCATTAATCTAGTTAAACCAATAGAAATACCAACTCCTGGCATTTTCTCTCCAATAAAAGTTCCGACTAACTCTTCATATCTACCCCCAGAACAAATACTTCCTAAAGCTTCATGTCCGATTAAAGTAGTTTCATAAACTGTGCCCGTATAATAATCTAATCCCCTAGCTATTGATAGGTCAATACAAAAACGTTTGTCTGAAACTCCCAAATTTATGACACCAGAAATTACTGTTTCTAATTCAGAAATTCCCTGAGTTAAAACCTCAGAATTATCCAAAGTTTCTGTCATACTTTTCAGCTTATCCAAAACATCATCAACAGAACCTTTAATATTAGTAAAATCCCCAACTTTTTCTACTTGATATTCAGATAACCCAATTTCTTTCAAAGCTTTTTTAACTTTTACTTCTCCCACTTTTTCCGCAGTATCAACAATCCGAATACAAGACACAATATTCTCTGCTGCTACTCCCACAGATGCAAAAAAACCAGTTAAAACTTTGCGGTTATTAATTCTGATGAGAAAATCACCAATATTAATCGCTTCAAAGATTTCAGCAATAATCGCTGGAACTTGTGCATCATATAATAAACTTAATTTACCTCTACCAACAACATCAATATCACATTGTCTAAACTGTCGAAAACGACCATCTTTTGCCCGCTCCCCTCGAAAAACAACATCCATTTGATAACGAGCAAAAGGGAAATTTAGATCGTTCAAATGCCGAGCAATATAAGCAGCCAAAGGCACAGTTTGGTCGAATTTTAACGCCCTTTCTTCTGAGCCAGTATCTCCAGCTTTTTCCTTTTCTGCTTGACGATTTGGAGGTAGAATAGGAGATAAACCATAAACAATATTATCTCCTTGATTTCCTTTTGCTTGTAGAACCTCTAAACGTTCAACTGCTGGAGTTTCAATAGGTGTAAATCCGTAGCGTTCAAACACCTGACGAATTGTATCCATTAAGTAAGATTCTAATCGTTTTTCACCAGGGAGGAATTCTGGAAATCCACTAGGACAACTATAATTAATTTTATCTGTTTTTGCCATTTTTTACCTCATCTTTAGAGTAGGGGAGTATTCAACAACTAATAATTAATAATTAATAATTAACAATTACCTCTCCTTGAAAGCGGATAGGATTGAGTCAAAGGAAAATTTATTCTTCTCTTGGTCGATTAGATATGGTGAGGAAACTTCGCCATCTCTCGACCGCTTTTTATCTCCTTAAAAAGGGAGGCTTTAGACCACAATTTATCGGGAAAAATATAAATAATTAACGCACTACTGGCTATTAATTATTAAAAGGATTATTCGGAAGCTGATAGCTGATAACGCAGTTTCGACCATAGGAGGCTAGCTGGTCGCTGTTTGCTTACTTCCTTACTTTTTCTTTCCACCAAAAATACCCCCAAATAAACCACCGCCTTTATCAGATTTAGTTCCTTTTTTACCTGTTTTTTTACTTGGTTTATTATTGCCAGTTGCCGCTTGTTCTAATAATTTTTTTACTTCTAATGCTTTTGGCTCTTGAGGATTTAATGAAAGAGCTTTTTTGACTTCAATTTTCGCCATTGTGCCTTGCTTTTGCTGGAAGTAACAAAAACCTAATAAAGCATGACAAAGACTATCATTTTGCTCAAATTTCAAAGCTCCTTTTAACTCTGAAATTGCCTTCACATAATTTTTATTAGATATTAATATTTTAGCCCTATTACAAGCTTGCTCTACCAAAGGATTTTTAGTTGAGGGTTTTATAGTTGTGGGTTTGGCAGAATCACTAGGAGGTTTCGGTGTAGGTGGAGGTGAGGGTTTAACAACTCCAGAACCACTTTTGCGCAGTAAATAAGCTAAATTCAGTTCACTAATTTCTCCAATGATATCTAAAGTTTTGTCAATAGATTCATATTCGCGATCGCTTAATTCCTTGAGAGTTTCCTTATATATGTTTTGATAATCTCCCGCCTTAGCAATTTTTTTTGCTGCATCAGTAGTCAACTGAATTTGACTGCGCTGTTGAGAAACAGTATTACTGAGATTTTTGAGAACAACAAAAAGTTCAGCGCGATCGCCTTCCTTAGAAAATTTATTATAAGCAGGACTCACCAACTTAGATAACAACTGATTAGCAAATTCTTTATCAGTTTCACTTTCAAAGGGTGAAGTATCAGGATGTAAACGACGCGCCACTCGCATATACCGTTTACGAATCTCACCAAATTCTGCATCTAGAGAAACCCCTAAAATTGCGTGATGGTCTGTGAAATCAAATTGGAATAATCCTTGTTTAAATGTAAAAGACATAATAACAACTTTTCCTTAACAAAATGACATTGAATCTAAACTTAATCCTTTTTACCTCTAATTAGACATCTCCGGAAATTAGACATATAGATCATTTTTTGTGTCTTTTTTCAGAAATTTTCTTCCCTATTCCCTATTGCCTATTGCCTACTTCTGCAAAAAGTCTATTCTTTCTCGGAGATATCTAATAGACATCTCCAAAAATCAAAAATAAAATTAATTATTATCAATAAATTATCAATTATTTCTCCCTGTTGCCTGTTGCCTGTTGCCTGTTGCCTCTTTTCTAGAGATGTCTATTGTAGACCAATGAGATAGAGGCGGAGTTTCAATCAACGCTTTGCTCATTAAATCGTGAATTTTGCCATTAGTCGCTAAAATTTTACCCGAACTCATATCAAAAGGACTACCATTATAAGCTGTAACTTTACCCCCTGCTTCTTGCAACACCACTATACCTGCAGCAATATCCCAAGGAGACAAACCTCTTTCCCAGTAACCATCTGCACGACCACAAGCAATAGAACATAGATCCATAGAAGCACAACCAGAACGTCGTACACCTTGAGCTAGATAACATATTTGACAAAATTCTTTGTAGTTATTATCAGTAGTCTCCCGTCGGTCGTAAGCAAAACCCGTTATCGTCAAACTTCTTTCTAACGTAGTAGTCTGAGACACACTAACTGGTTTGCGGTTACAAGTTGCCCCCAAACCTTTAGCTGCACGAAAAAGTTCATCTAAAATCGGATTAAATACCACCCCCACCTGTGGTACCCCATCAATTAATAATCCTACCGAGGATGCTGAAAAAGGATATTGGTGAGCAAAATTAGTAGTACCATCCAAAGGGTCTATTGCCCATAGATATCTACTTGTTGTATCTCCCAACTCTCCCGACTCTTCAGCTAGAATGCCATGGTTTGGCAAATGTCGCTGTAAAACCTTGATGATCGCCTTTTCAGCAGCTTTGTCAGCTTCAGTTACCAAATTTACTGGACTGCCCTTTTCTTGAATATCTTGAAGATTGCCCCAATAAGACATCAACTCTGCACCACCAGCAAGAGCAGCTTCAGTGGCAATATCTAAGAAAACTTGTAATTGTTCTGCACTCATAAAAATAATTAACTTACATAATTAACAGGAAACCCCACCTTGATTAGCGAAATATTTTTGGAGGGTTGCTAACTCATCTCCATAACAACAATAACTTCTGACTTTTGACTTTTGACTTTATTAATTCTACTGTTTAAGATTTTCACGACGAAATTGTGCTGGAGTTTGACGCATTGGACGTTCTGGATTCCAGATACCTCGCCCCATCAGTCTAGCTTTTTCTTGGGCATTAGCAAGACGTTCTGTATACTTATTGTTAGGAAAATATGGCTCTGCCAAGGCCAAACCTTCTTCTGCCATATATTCATTAATTAATTTCCCATTCAGCCAAATATAAGCTAGTTGGCGATCAAATTTATCTTTTTTCTGGACATCAAACTCTAATAAAACTTCTTGCCCCAAGGTTAACTTTTCTAGTTGGGTTCTAGCTTCTTGTCCCCAAGGTTTTTGTCTGACATCTGGTGCCTGAATACCAATCAAGCGAATGGGTTCTAGTATAGGTACAGCAGCAGAACGGTCAGTTATCTCGATGGTTTGTCCACTAACAACCCTTTCTACTCTGATTATTTTGCCCGAGGGGGGATTTGAGTTTTGGCAGCCAGCGAAAAGTATCCAGGCTATAACTAGAAAAATGATTCTAATCTTCATCCAATGGCAATCCCGCTCTTACCTTTCCTTTGCCAAAATAGCGGCCAAATTGGAGTTCGTATACTTCATCTTCATCTTGTGTCTCTACAAGTAGGTCAGAACGAGCATAGCTGACACACAGAAGAGCATAACCCTGTTTTTGAAGTTCTAATGATAGTCCCATTGCTTCTGGTTGATAGAGTTGGCCAGATATAACTCTCACTGCACAAGTAGTACAAGCACCATTACGACAGGAGAATGGTAAATCTACTCCTTGGTTTTCAGCACTGTGGAGGATGTAGCGGTCTTCAGGAACCTGGACTGTATGATATGTATCTTTTTGGCGATCGTGTATGCGAATTTGGTGATTACGGGCCATAATAATTTGAGACTATAATTTATAGTTATTGCTGGCGATTTAGAAATTAAGTTTTAATTAATAAACTAAAACATGATTTAATATTTATCTTATGTTATTTAGGCCCAATATCCAATATAAAATTTTTTTGCCAGAAAGACTTGCAAAATTTAGAATAATTCTGCTACAATAGTATAATTGTGAGCAAATATAAAATTTAATACTTTTGCTTTTTGGAGAGGTGGCCGAGTGGTTTAAGGCGCAGCACTGGAAATGCTGTTATGGGGTGACTTATACGGGGGTTCGAATCCCCCCCTCTCCGTTCTATAAATTAACTTTCAGCAATTTCCTAAAAATCTTGCCCTGGTTTAATGGTTGAAATAAGTCGATTTAGCCTATCTTTTATATCCAGCAATAGGTTTCAGCAATTGATCAAACGTGAGGTACACGCAATACACGAAAACCAATAAGGTCAAGCGTGACACTGGGAAGATAGTAGCTGCGGTACGCAGAGCGACACCTCCTCGGAAGGTCGTACCAGGAGCCACCACGAAGGACTTTTGTAGTATTTTGATTACCTGATAGCCATGCACGACCATCATTGGGTGCGTCCTGATAATTATCCTGCCAATAATCTTCACACCATTCAAAAACATTGCCGTGCATATCGTATAAGCCAAAGAGATTAGCAACTTTGAAGTAACCCACTGGAGTGGTTTGTTCTCTATGTTCTCCCTTTGGACCTCTGCCATAGGAACCACTGTCAGTATTTTGATTAATCTCTCTATCTATTCCACAGTAGTTAGCTAAATTTGTAGTAATGGTTTCTCCAAAATGAAAAGGTGTAGTCGTTCTTGCACGACAAGCATATTCCCATTCTGCTTCACTGGGTAGGCGATATTCTCTCCCTGTGTTCTGGCTTAACCTAGCACAAAACTCTTTAGCGTCTAGCCATGAAACTTTCTCAACTGGGCGACTCCAACGCTTATAGTTTTCATAGTCATCTTTAAATCTTGAAGGGTCAGAATCAAGGTCACGTTCAATCTTTTCAGTAGTTTCAACAACCGTTTTCCACTGACCCTGAGTAATAGGATAACGTCCCATGTAAAATTCCGGCACTGTAACTTCATGTTGGGGGCTTTCCCTACTCCATCGCTCTAATTCATCTTCAGGGGAACCCATAAGGAACTTGCCTTCTGGAATCTTCACCATAGCCAGCTCAACATTATTGCCCAGGTCTTCGATATAGTATTCAGCCTGTTGCCTCTTCTTACGAATAGTTATCCTTACCATTAATTTGAATTATATCATGTCCAGTTGAATAATTATAATCAGGGCTAGTAGTATTGCTCTAGCCCTATCTATTTTAGAACCTATCCTACTATTGTTTGTTGAAACCCTTACATTGAGCTAATCGAAAAACCGTGAAATCCTTTAACTATAATTACTCCCTAATCTTACTACTCCAATCCCCCCCTTTTTAAGGGCTTTTAAGTCCCCCCCTTTTTAAGGGGGGTTAGGGGGGATCTAAAAGCCAGGTAACTCAAACAAACCAACTACAAACACCTACCATGCCAAAACTTAACGACTCCAACTTCCACCTCCCCTACAACCGCCAACTCGTCCCCATCGCCAAACAACTCCGTAAAAACCCCACTCCGGCAGAAAAAAAACTATGGCAAGATTTCCTCAGAACTTTTCCCCTGCGCGTGTTGAGACAGCGACCTATTAATAACTTTATTGTTGATTTCTATTGTGCTGCTCTTGGGTTAGTAATTGAAGTTGATGGGGATAGCCACTTTACGGAAGAGGGAAAAGCTTATGATGCTGAGAGGACTTCTGTTTTGGAGGGTTATGGGTTGCGGGTGGTTAGGTTTACTAATGTTGATGTTTTGCAAGAATTTGAGGGGGTTTGTTGGCAGTTGGAGGGTTTGATTGATGAGCTGAGAGATTGATTCCTCATAACACTCCTTGCGATCCCCCCTAACCCCCCTTGAAAAGGGGGGGACCGGAATGTGTCGGGATTTTGGTCAGGAGCAATAGTGCTAGCGCCGCTACAAGATCGCGCAGGGTTGCAGATATAACATCGCTCTTTTAATCAACAACTGATAACTCTTAAGACAACTTACTCTTGTTCCCCCCTTTCTAAGGGAGACAACTTACTCTTGTCCCCCCCTTTTCAAGGGGGGAACCGGAATGCGTCCGGATTTTGGTCAGGAGCAGAACCCGCAGGGTTGCAGATATAGCATCACTCTTTTAATAGACAACTGATAACTGTTAAGGCAACTTACTTTTTTCCCCCTTTCTAAGGCGGATTTGGTATTACTCTTGTCCCCCCTTTCTAAGGGGGGTTAGGGGGGATCGACACAGGCTTTGAGAAACCCACAACAAATCCCAACTCAACCACTCCCACTACTACCTCTCAATCGATCACTCCCCTACTTCAAATTTCCGATCAACAGCAGGGATTTTTTTCTGTTGACTTTACCTTGGGCTTCGATCCCCCCTAACCCTGAAAAGAGGGAGACCATAGTTTGGGAAAGAGCGATCGCTCTTTTCTCTGGCCAAAGACAGGACTCAAGAGGGTGAAAGAGGGGCTATTCAAGAGACACGCAATACACGAAAACCAATATAGTAGCTTGAGACAGCGGGAGAATGGAAGTGGCGGGACGTAGAGCAACACCACAAAGGCTTGAAGCGCCAGCAGCCGCCACGAAGGAGTTTTGTAGTTCTTTGATTACCCGATCGCCATGCACTACCATCATTGGGTGCCCCCTTATAATTCTCATGCCAATCATCTTCGCACCATTCATAAACATTACCGTGCATATCGTATAAGCCAAAAGCATTGGCCACTTCAAAACTACCTACAGGAGTTGTTTCTTGTCTATACTTACCTTTTGCCCCTTGACCATAACTGTAATTGCCGTCATAATTTGCTAAACCTGTAGTAATGGTTTCTCCAAAATGAAAAGGCGTAGTTGTTCCCCCACGACAAGCATATTCCCATTCAGCTTCACTGGGAAGCCGATAGTTTCTCCCCGTATATTTGGACAGTCTGGCACAAAATTCTACTGCATCGTACCAAGACACTGTTTCCACAGGTCGATTATTTCCTTTAAAATATGAGGGGTTAGAGTCAAGGTCACGTTCAATTTTCGGCACATTATTAACAATGGCTTTCCATTGAGCTTGAGTAATGGGATAGCGACCCATGAGAAAAGCTGAAACATTCACTTCATGTTGAGGACTTGCAAATGTAGCGCGTCGGAATTCATTTGAACCCATGATAAACTTTCCTGCGGGAATTTCCACCAGTTCAAGTTTAATTCCATCGCCCAAGTTTTCAACAATACCAGTAACTCGTCGGCGTTGTTTTTTGATTACCCATCTATTTCCCAATAATTTCAACCATCCTGAACGTCTTTTTTCCAACGTTGCCACATCAAACTCAAACGTTACAGTTTTCTCAACCTCAATCAAGGCAACGTCAAAGGTATCAATTTCAATTTGAGGTTCTGGTGTCACTTCTCCAGTTTCCCCCATTGTTGAACCTGAAACACCGGAAATATTCTGGGCAACTTCACGGGCAAATTCGGCATATTCTCCCCCTAGATTTTCCAATACTTCAACAGCAACTTGGGCAAAAGGTAAAACTTTCTCCCGGTCTTCCTCCTCATATTGAGGCAATAACGCCAACAACGCCCGAAAACTACGAATAGGTCGGTCAATTTTTTCAGCTATGTAACGAGAAATAGCATCCAGAACGGCTGTAGTTTCATTGCGTCCCATTGCCTGATTCAACTCTTGCCGGACACCGGGAAAAAATTCATAGATTTGTTCTTGACCATTAGAGTCAGTTGCAGCAAGCAAACCTCCCATATAAACTTCTGCCACATGAACTGGGTTAGCTTCTGGTAATAGATTTTTGCGAATCAAGTTAACCACAGATAAATTTACGGGAGCTGCTGCCATCATTCCTGCCAGTCGTTGAGCAGTAATAGAAGTTGTTGCCAGAAATTGCCTCACCCTAGTTGTGGTTGAAAGTTCCGTTATAGATTCGGGTTGCTCAGGTTGATCGTAATATTGTTCCTCGACAAATTTTAAATCAAATAAAAATGTAGGTACTCGTGCATTACTTGCTCCCGACACTACCCGACACCAACTTTTCAACAGTTCATGTTCCGGCAGAATAACTGGTAAAACCAAAGCATTTTTCCAGTCTATAGGTATCCAAGCGGGTAGATTTTCCAACATCAGACGGGGGTTAGCAACTCCTGGTGTAATAGTAGTACCAAATAATTTTCTTCCCGCTCCCAGTTGGGTACTATCCCAAAGATATTCGGGGAACAATTGTAGCACTGTAGTAGGGCTTTTCTCTGACCACACTTTTAACCATTTGTGAATGGTGGCATTTTGCCAAACCGCAGAGGTACAGTCACTCACGAAAATAACTACCCCCCGTTGGTTAGGATGAATCAATTCACGGTGACTATGTTCACGTTGCCTGGGTTTTCCACTGCTATCTCGCCGGACTAATTTTAATTTGCTATTTGAACTGAGCAAACTCCAGACTCGCACATTTCTAAATGCTCCTTGAGTTTCAAAGATTTGTTGTAGCTCATTAACAGTCTCTCTCCAAATAAAAGCCGAACTAGACTCTTCTACCACCAATTCTAAATCAAGCCAGCGTTCAGGTTCTGGTTTAGTCACAGGCAACCACACATCCTGCTCGGCAATTAAATTCACGGTTGCTTCTTCATCTAGTGCTTTTCCTGTGATAGAGGGAACTTTCCGCATCAGAGGGCGCAGCGCACGGCCTAATTCCAGTACATTCAGGAGAGCTGCTGCTGCTGGAGCTTGAAAAGATAAACCTTTGACTGGAGGTTGTTCGGGAGTTTGAAAACTTGATTCTTCAGTGATTACTGAAACAATGGGTTCTCTGTCAGTTACAGATTCTTGGGGTTCGCCTTCCTCAAATTCGATCGGCAGAAGTTGTTCGGGTTCTGGTTTTTGCTCCTGCTTTTGTTGAGTCTCTACCGTACCCATTTGTAAAGCTAACCAGATACTATCGGCAATATCTTCATTGCTGAGTTCCAGACGTTTTAACATTCCGGTTTGATCGAGTCGGTCTATCAAACGTTCAATGGTACGATGAAAACTAGAATCACTCATCCCTTAATCCTCATCGTCAACTCTTCCTAAATCTTGGAAAAGTTGCTGCACTAATTTATCCTCTGTAGCAGGAATGCGACCCTCTGTTACCATGAAAATTGCATTGAGTAACTGGTCAGTTGCCAGGGTTCCCTCCTCTCGTCGGTCAATAAAATCTTCAATCAGCTTTTGGATTTTTTCCTGTTCAGCAGTATCATTATTAAAATGAGCAGTAACAATTTTGGTCAATTCCTCTTTTGTGGGAGATTTCATCCTTAAGCGCAAACACCGCCGTAAAAAAGGTGCAGGAAAATCTCTCTCTCCGTTACTGGTCATTACCACAAAAGGGAAAGCGGTGCAAGTTATCCGCCCATTCTCAACCTCCGCCTCCATCTCAGAGGCTGTCTTTTCCTCAGTTGCGTCAGTGTAAGCAGTACGCACCGTTACCTTGTCTACCTCTTTCTTAATTCTCACCAATTCCGGAATTTCAAAAGACCCTTCTTCTAGAATAGCCAGTAGGTTGTTGGGTAGGTCAATGTCGCTTTTATCAATCTCATCTATCAGGAGAACGCGAGGATATTTTGAGGGCAGCAAACTTGTCCCTAAAGACCCAAGAGTTATATATTTTTCAATCTGTTGAATTTGTTCTCGACGTTGCTCTGGGGAAAGAGTTTGATTATTTTGGTTTTCCTGTTGTTTAGCTTCCTGCAACCGACCGATAGCATCATAACTGTATAGTCCCTCTTTCAAGGTAGTGCGGGTAGTAATTGGCCAGTAAAGCACTTCTCCCAGTTTCAGTTGTCGAGCTACAGCATAAGCGAGGGAAGATTTACCCGTTCCTGGTTTTCCCGTGATTAGTAGCGGTCGCCTCAAGTATAATGCAGCGTTAATCATTTTTACCTCATCAGGACGCACCTGAAAAGTTTCACCCCGTCGTTTCAGGCGACTTTCACCAGGTTTCCTCTTTTGACCAAAGGGTCGCCAACTGGGAGGCGGTGGCAAATTTTCGATGCCATCGTGAGGTTCTATGTTTTGTTTAAAAATTTCCCAATCACTCATTTTTAGTAGAAAAGATTATGGAACTTCAAAGTCCTCCTTTTTAAGGGGGATTTAGGGGGATCGTCAATGTACCTAATAACTGTGGGAATTGTTATAGTTTTGTTCAGAATAATTAACTGTAAATTTATTACTGATAACTGATAACTGATTAAGGCATCCTCAGTTGTTGAACAGGTGGTACAAGATTAGGATCATCCCAGAGTAATGATAAGTGATTGCCAATATGCGTGTCAACCTCTGCTTCCCAAGCTTCATAACGTTTGGCTTTTATAGCTTCAGGTAACTTTGACCAACAGTTACAAGTTTGACATACACCTTTGAGCGCCTCGCAACAATCAAGATTTTCTGCTTCTGACCTCATCCACAGTGCCACAGGAATTCCGGCGTAGTAAAAGGCTTCCATAATTGATTCTCGTTTCTCTGCTTGCAGCATTTCTGTTAATCTTACTGCAAGCACGTTATTAGGATGAATTTGTTTGAAAAACCTCTTAACATTGCTAATGCCTGAAGGATGAAAAATATTAGCTGCTTGTTCGCCCTGTATGCTGGCTAGCGATCGCCACTTTTCCTCAAACTTACCTACATAAGGATTAGATTTTTGTGATAACTTAAGGCGTTCGGAAAACCTCACGGTTACTTCACATTCTGTCCCCAATAGATTTTGGTAATCCTCAGGTACATTCTCATCACTCAAATATTGATCTACTGGCTTGATATCTCGGTCAATTAACTTGTAAGGCAGAAACATTGAAATTTTTTTCAGGTTAGAATTACAACGGGACGGAACATCAGCCCAAAATAACTGTAGTAATTCAGTTAAATTTTTAGCTTTTTTTGACTCCGAGGTAGTTTTTTGACTAATTATAGTCCCTTTCTCATTGATCAGGATATCTTCTTCGTCAATTAAAGAATGACAACCTTGAGCATTTTCGGGCGTATAATTTCGTGCATCTTCAATTAGCCATGCCTTCACTAAAAACGTACTACTCTTTTCAATTGCCCCTACTAATAAACAAGTTTCTTGTTCTCCCACTTGAAATGGTTGCTGATTTTTGATCGCCTTCTCTTTTCTTAAAGCACCCATCAAATTTTGATGATTTTGCAAGTAACTTTCTAACCATTTTTCTAGTTCCTGGCAAAGTTTAGGAAGAGTTTCTAAATCCTGGAGATGCAGTAGTAAAAAACAAATAAATCTCTCCAGTAAAGAATAATTCTCCTTCATCCAGTTATCCAAATTTTGAATCATCTCCCTCAAAGATTCGGGAAACTCGTGTAGAGATTTCCCAGAACTCAGAGGAATAGAATTTTCTGGCAAAGATTGGTAGTAAGCATAACGTATCTCATCACTTAGAAAATAATTCTCGAGGATAGCGATCGCCTGTTGTATCCTGCCATCAACCTGACAAACATTGGCCAAATCCCCCACTTCCAGCAGCAAGTCCGTCGGGATCATAAAGGCTACCTTAGCTTCAGGACGTTCCTGGTCTGCTTTTACTGCCATACCGACAACACCCTGAAGTCTTTCGTCCCAGATAGCAGTTCCACTAAACCCTCCCTCCAAACGAAGTCCTGTCTCTGTAGTGCCCTCAAGTTGGATAAGACCTTGGCCTACTCGTTCTCTCAATTCTCCTTTAGCCCATTCCCCATCACTCCCTTCTTTTGGGAAACCTAATGCTCTAAACTTATTGTTCCAAAGACTTTGATTTCCGATTTTAATTAGGTTAATTGGTTTAGCACCTCGAGGAAGTAGACCGGGATTTACTACTTTTAATACTGCAATATCTTGTACATTTTCATCATTATTTCGAGGCTGCCAAAAAGCCACTTTTGTCTGAAGTTTTTGACCTATCTTACCTTTGGTAAAAATAGGAAAATTAACTTCAATAATTTGGTGAGGTATTTCTTTCTGCCTCATAATTTTTTTGGCAGTTTCTGAAGTAGAAGCTAAACAGTAAGCCACTACATGGGCACAAGTTAAAATATACTCAGTAGAAACCAAAAACCCAGAACCAGCGACACCACCTCCAAGCTTAAAAACCCGAACAACAGCTAATTCTAAACCCATAGAACCTTATCCAATAGAGAGCTTCCCTAGTCAGCTTTACTCACCGTGTTGTTCCATTTCAGAGTAATTTCATAGTTAACCTCTGCGCTTCCTGATGCAATAATAGCTCCCAGTTCGCCACTCATTTTTACCCCAAATTTAACCTCTACAGCATCCGCAGGTTTGTTTAAATCCTAGACCTTTTTAATAATTGCGTTGGCCACAGGCTTAATACTAGAAAAAGCCTTTCCTAGTGTTTGTTTAGCTTGTTGAGCGACCTCATCCCCAATTCCAATTAAATCTTTATCTTCATCGCTACCTACTGGTAGTTTTTCGTCCACTTCCATGTAGACAAAGGACTGTTCATCATCATCTAACTGAAATTTAACCAATCGTGCCACTATTTAGTCTCCTGTCAGTAAAGTTTATTTTATCATTTTCTTTGTGGGTTTAATACCCCACCGTCTACACGGTGTTCAAAATTACTTGGGGTTAGAATCCCCATGTAATTTTCCTCCTGTCTCCTGTCTCCTGTCTCCTGTCTCCTTCTTCAA
>NZ_JAAHGB010000040.1:0-63855 GCF_010672695.1 Okeania sp. SIO1H4 | reverse complement strand
CACCCCAGAAATGCTGAAGCAGGGATTAGTGCAGAAGATACAAAGCGTCACCCTCGTTACTACTTGCCTGTGAGAACTATCGTATTATGTCGATAAATTGCGCAAATTGTTAACTAAGTCGAAACTCTACAGACATATAGCGCTTTCATTTGAGTAGGGACGTTGCATGCAACATCCCTACAGGGTTATCATTTTTTAATGTGGTTCATTGACCTGAAAACTCTCTAGTAGCTCGTCTAAACTAAAATTGTGAGTAAAACCCAACGCTACGATCCCCCCAACCCCTCTTGGAAAGGGGGGAGAGGTCTATATTTTCTAAAATTTACCCACATTTTCAAGCTAGACAAGCTACTAGGTAAAACTAATTAAACAGACATTGCATCTACTTTGACATAACGAACACTTGCCAAAGCTTCCACCAAACTACGAACCGCAGCTATCATCGCCACTTCATCATTGAGGCGGTTAATAGCAGAACCCACACCAACTCCTGCCGCACCTGCAGCAACAGCTAGTGGAGCAGTTACATTAGAAATACCGGAAGCACACAATACAGGTACAGATACAGCACGAGAAATTTCATAAGCTGCTGCTAGAGTAGGAGCCGCTTTTTCAATTAACCCTAATGTTCCAGGATGAACAGGTTTAGCACTGGTACCACCCTCAGTTTGAATAATATCAGCACCAGCTTTTACTAACTCAGTAGCTAGTTGTACTTGTCGGTCTAGTTCTAAAGTATGGGGAACAGTTACAGAAAGAGTAATATTAGGTAACAGGTCGCGAGTTTGTTGAGTTAACTGCAATACTTCCTCCGCTTCAAAGCGTATACCTTTGGCGTAGAAAGGATCGTAGTTACCAATTTCAATCAAATTAGCTCCTGCTTCTACTGCTGGTAAAAATCTAGTGGGTTCGATGGCAGAAACACAGATGGGCAAGTTAGTTAAACTGCGCGCCATTCTCACTAAATTAGGATCGGCAGCAATATCAACGTAGGTTGCACCACCGAGGGTGGCAGCTTTGACAGTTGCTGCTACTCTGTTTGTATCAAAATTAGTCAAACCACTAATAATTTTTAGAGCTTGGCCATTTTCTAATGCAGTTTGTAATCTAGATTCACTCATCATTGTAGATTAATCCTTTTGCTGATCTTGTTCTCAACATTAATTTTGCCATGGAGACAGCAGTTATCGCTCAAGTTAAAAGTCAAAAGTTTTCAAAAGTCAAAAGTCAAAAGTCAAAAGTCAAAAGTTTTAAGTACAGGACTTACGCAAATTGACTTTTAAACCATCATCTGTAGGGGCGAATGGTATTTGCCCTCGCTATATAGCAATGAGTGCTCATATTTACAACTTCCAGCTCAAAGTGCAGTATTAACAGGACTTACGCATAACCACCTCTCTTGGTAGGGGTTAACAGCCGTTAACCCCTACAAATGGTGTATAATTACCTATTTTGCGTAAGTCCTGATTAAATTAATTTGGCACAAATCAAATATAGCACTACAAGAATTGGGCGCGGACATTTTTCAATCCTAAAACCCTTTTACAGTTTGCTATTCCCTGTTCCCTATATCCCTAGCGCTATATTATTTAGATATTATGAATAATCAACAATTTTCTGTAATTTATGATATTTCTCACTATTGGCTAAAAAATGCTCACATACCTGTATGTCTTCTAGAAACTGATTTTGACATACCTAGTCAAACTAGGGAGGGTTTATCACTGGTGGATATCGAAATTAATGAAGGAGTTATTATACAAGTCGTCTACTCCTTAACACATTTGCCCTCTCCGGAAACTGAGAATATTCCTACTATAGACCTCAAAGGTGGCCAGGTTTGGCCGTGTTTTGTGGATATGCACACCCATCTAGATAAAGGTCATATCTGGATGCGATCGCCTAACTCAGATGGTAGTTTTAATGGTGCTTTGGATGCGGGTGCTAGGGATGCGGAAAAATATTGGAATGCTGAAGATATTTATCGTCGGATGGAATTTGGTTTGAAATGCAGTTATGCTCATGGTACAAAAGCTATTCGGACTCATCTTGTCTGTTTTGGTGAACAGGTAAATATTGGTTTGGAGGTATTTCAAACATTACAAAAAGAGTGGGAAGGTAGATTAATATTACAACCTGTTTCTTTGGTTAGTGGGGATTATTATCTTATTGAAGCTGGAGAAAAATTAGCTGATAAAACTCTTGATATTGGTGGAATATTAGGAGCAGTTTTATACATGAATTCAGACTTGGATAATCAATTGGAGAGGTTATTTAGTCTGGCGAAAGAACGTCAATTAGATTTAGACTTACATACGGATGAAAATGGAGACCCTAATTCTAGAGTTTTATACAAAGTTGCTGAGAAGGCAATTAGTCATCAATTTTCTGGCAAAATTATTTGCGGACATTGTTGTAGTTTGGCGGTACAAACTCTGGAACAAGTAACAGCAACTCTCAAGTTAGTTAAGGAAGCTGGTATTAGTATTGTTAGTCTGCCAATGTGTAATCTTTATCTCCAGAATAGGCAAAATAATCATACTCCGAGATGGCGGGGAGTTACTTTATTACATGAGTTGAAAAAAGAGGGAATTTCTGTTGCTGTGGCGAGTGATAATTGTCGCGACCCTTTTTTTGGATTTGGCGACCATGATGTTTTGGAAGTGTTTAATATGTCAGTGAGAATTGCTCATTTAGATATGCCTTATGGGGATTGGCCTTGTGCTGTTACTAAGACTCCTGCGGATTTAATTGGTTTACCTAATATTGGCAGAATTGGAATTGGATTACCTGCGGATTTAATTCTGTTTAAAGGTAGGAATTTTAGCGAACTTTTATCACGACCTCAACATGACAGAGTTGTTTTGAGAAATGGTCAAATTATTGATACAACTTTACCCGATTATTGTGAATTAGATAGTTTATTTGAATAGGAGGAAAATTTACGGGAGTAATAGGAGGAAAATTTACGGGAGCAAGATGCTCCCACTGCTAAACAATTGAATTTTGACAGATGTAGGTTGGGTTGACGTAGGAAACCCAACACAAATAGTCCTAGTAGTAGACGCTCCACAGCTAAAACTGTGCATTAGCTTTTAACTTGAAATTCTTACTTTTGAATGCATGACTTTTGACTTTTGAATTGAATCTAATGCACCATTGAATAAGTCTCAGTCTACTACTGGACTGACACAGCTAAAATGGTGCAATAAGTGTAGGTTGGGTTGAGGGACGTTAGCGGAGCTTATCCGTTAGGATAAACCCAACATTAGTAAGGTTTTGTTGGGTTTCACTGCCGTTCAACCCAACCTACATTTTTAGGCGTGTCAGTCTACTACAAACTTGAGACAGATACCTATCTTTGTTGGGTTTCCTTTGCTCCGCAACGCTTACGCGAACGTCAACCCAACCTACTGGACTGTTTCATCTTAAATGTTGCAATAGGAAATTTTTAAGAGATAACTTCCTCTATAGGACTTACGCAGATACGCTATATATAGTACTCATAACTATTGTCCAATAGTTACTGGACTCTATACACAGTGTCTTTGCGTAAGTCCTGCTCTAGCTACAATGGCAAATCTAATGCACTATTTTAGGTGAAACAGTCCACTACAGTATTATAATTAGGTAGATATTAGTATTTTAATTCTCTTTAAAGGTAGAAATTTTAGCGAACTTTTATCACGGTCTCAACATGATAGAGTGGTATTAATAAATGGTGGAGTTATTAATACAAATTAACCTGATTATTGTGAATTAGATAGTTTGTTTTCTGGATAGTAACTTGTCAATTATTTTCAACATCAGCAATAGCTAAAAAAAAGACATAATTGTAGAAGTTATGTCAGAATATGGCCGATCGCTCAAAAAGACATAATTTTAGCAGTTATGTCTTTTTTTTATCTCAAAATACTAGCGATTTTATAAAAAATAGGAGGGTGAATCTCATATTTGCAAAAATACTTTTTTTACTATATATATATTCCCTGTTCCCTGTTCCCAGCTCCGGTGTTCCCTAAAAGCGATAATTTTTTGGCTTTATTCACGCATTGAGATGCACCCAAATAGGAATATAGTCAGGACTGACGAAATTAACCTTTAAAACGCCATATTTAGGGGAGAATGCCATTTGCCCTCACTCGAAGTTAAAGACATAATTGTGTTAGTTATATCTGTTTTATTTGAGTAAAATTCTTGTCAGTTTACTCAAATTTTGACAGTATTAAGTAGTTAGATACTGACTGATAATTTATAACTTAATGAGAGGTTAGTTTAAATGAAATTTGTTTTAAACTCTCAAAATGTCTATGACTATTTAGTAGAAAATGGTTTATGCGATTCGCTACAGGAAGCGGAGCAATATCCCTCGCAGACATCTCAGAGTAATATTGAGCGAATTACTGCTAAAAATTTTAATTTATTAGTGACTTTGCCAGATGGTCGAAAACTACTTGTTAAACAAGAACAATATAATTCTCAAGGAGAAACTGCAGGTGAATTGTTTGGGGAATGGCGAATCCAAAAATTTTTACGGACATTTCCCGAACTTGACCATTGGCGTCTCTTTCTACCAGAGTTGTTACATTACGACGCCGAGAAATCTATTATGGTCTCTACTTACCTGGATAGTTATCGGGATTTAAGTGATTTCTATTCCAAGGAAAACAACTTCCCTACAAAAGTTGCTGCTGAAATCGGTAGTTATTTGGCGACGGTTCACCGCGATACTTGGAATCAGAAAAATTATCGGGA
Organism: Okeania sp. SIO1H4; assembly: GCF_010672695.1. NCBI lineage: Bacteria > Bacillati > Cyanobacteriota > Cyanophyceae > Oscillatoriales > Microcoleaceae > Okeania > Okeania sp. SIO1H4. The sequence goes on along the minus strand of NZ_JAAHGB010000040.1, from coordinate 59,100 downwards.
GTTCTTTGCTAGTGAAGTTGTTCGTGCTAAACCTGAAGTATCACCACTTTTGGTGCAGAGTCTTGAAAGGATAGGGCCAGAAATTTTTGGTATCGCTCCTGTAGATGGGTTGAGATTTTTTACCCTTTATCAACGATATGACAGTTTAGGGCAAGCGATCGCTCAACTTCGCGAGACTTTATCTCCCACTTGTCTGACTCACAATGACCTGAAACTAAATAATATTCTCGTTGCTCAAGAGTGGGAAAATTCTAGTGGGAATATTGTGCGGTTGATTGATTGGGAGAGGTCTAGTTGGGGAGACCCTGCTTTTGATTTGGGAACAGCGATCGGCAGCTATCTGCAAATGTGGTTGGGTAGTTTGGTTATTAGTAATTCTCTCTCCATTGAAGAATCTCTCAAACTTGCCACTACACCTCTAGAATTACTTCAACCTTCTATTGCTGCTTTAGCTCTAGCTTATTTTGACACTTTCCCAGAAATTGTGGAATATCGTCCAGATTTTTTGAGGCGAGTAGTACAGTTTGCGGGTTGGGGTTTGATGACAGGAATTTTGTCAATGGTTCAATATCAAAAGACTTTTAATAATACCGGTATTGCTATGCTTCAGGTTGCCAAAGCATTATTATGTCGCCCAGACTCATCAATGTCTACAATTTTTGGTGTTGCTATTGAAGAAGTATTCAGGAGTCATAATTCAGAATTCAGTACGCTCAGTTAGACTGCTTAAACTCAGAGTATGAAAAGGATTCAGCAATACGTCGTAACGCACCATTGCATAAGTATCAGAGTCAGTAGAGTGTGTGATACAGCTTAAATTTAGAGTATGAAAAGGATTCAGCAATCCGTCGTAACGCACCATTGCATAAGTATCAATCCACTACAATCATACTTCTTCCTTCCTTCCTTCCTTCCTTCCTTCCTTCCTTCCTTCTTTCCTTCTTCCTTCTTCCTTCTTCCTTCTTCCTTAAAAAAACGAGGTTTAAAAATTATGCAATTACTTGAGTTTCCATCCCATCACTTCCCTACTGGAGTAACTGGACGATTAACAGAAGTTTTATCAGACATTGTTGAGAGGGTAGAAATTTCCTCTGATTTTTGTATTCGTCATCCTGAGTACAAACCTTTAGATTTGCCTGCTGAGGTAGTTGCTCGTTTTCAAGCTTTACCAACACAAATGCGGGATAAATATCTGAGTCTACAATTGCGTAGTTTTCTCTATGGTATCTATTACAATGGTTCGATGCAAACTTCCCTAGCATTGGATAGTGAGGAAAATAGTCGCCCATTAGATTTGGAGAATAATACTTTTCTTGGGGTAGAAATGGAATTTTATCTTCAGTTAGATGAAAGTAATAGGGGGGAGGGGTATTTTGATTCTGGTTGGTCGGTTTTGAGAGAGGAAACCGATGGTACTTTAGCTGTTACTAAGAATGGTTTGCGACTGCACATTGAACGAGAAAAGCATCTTCAAGAATCTCACAAAGCTGCTGTTGTGGGGGATTCGGTAGCGATTCTGATGCCTAAGAATTTGGTGCAAAATGGTTTCTATATGGCGGTTGGCAATTTGGGTACTCAGAGTAAGCTAGAGTCAGAAAGTCAATCTGGAACAGTGCGAGTTTATTTTAATGTTACTCCTGAAGGTGCAGTAGCAGTTATGGGTAGTTTGACAGAGAAATTAAATCAGATTGCTGTTCCTTTCAGTTTTAAAGTCTTGTATAATCCTGCTGATTACGATCGCTACGATTCTGGGGTGCTTTATTTTGATAAGGGTGATTATGATTTAGTGAGGCAAGTTTTGTCGGATGTTTATGGAGAGAATAAATCCTATTTTCAATCAGAAATACCTTTATTTACAATGGAGTTGGCACCGGGTTTGGGATTAGCTGAAGAACCAGACAAGAAATTTGCTACTCAGGAAAGTTTTGGTATGAATAGGTGTCAGATTATAGCAAATGGATTATTGACAGCTTGGCAACAGGGGGATAATTCGACCGAGGGAAAAATTAAGGCGATTTTGGAGCAATTTTCTTTATTAGGGATTGATTTACAGCGTCCTTATTTGAATGCTAATTCTCAAGATATTTATAGGAAATTATAGTCTCCGTAGGTTGGGTTAAGCGCGAGCGCAACCCAACAATAACGAAGTCAGAATTCAGAAGTTAACCCACCCCTAACCCAACCCACCCCCGCCCCTCCCAGGAGGGGAGCCAGGAGGGGAAGTAGGGGATTTAAGTAACTCTCCAAAAACATTTCGCCTTTTATTTAAGGCGGGGTTTTAGACCCATATTATTTTGATAACTCGTCAATATTAACCTTGTTGGTATTTGTAGTCGAAGGCGATCGCTCTTTTTTGACTGTCGAGTCCAATTCTTACTATTGTCCAATAGATAAATCCAACAATAGTTGGCAAAATCAGCGTTCGCTACTTGCTCAGAATTTATCGAAAATCTGAGAACTTAATGGTTGGAGTTTATTGGTATATGAACTACCCCGCCGTGTAGACGGACTGGGTTTCTAAGTCCCCGTCAACAAAGTCCGCACTTTGAGATTTTGATCGCTTCATTTGCCCCAGTTGCCTCATCGAGCCAGTATGCTTACGGGTCGAATCAGTAGAGCTAGAGCATCGACGATTAACGAGGCCAGTTCCTAACCCCGGTTGCCTATCTGCAGCAACATTCCACATCACCATGGCCGAGCCTTGGTCTCTTGGTATCTCAAAACCACAATCATCACAAACATGGTAACGATTACTCAATTGCACCCATTCCCTATGAACAGTTCCACAGCTAGGGCAACGTTGAGATGGTTTGACTTTTTTGGTATCTATGGTTATGTGCAAACCACCTTTAGCTAGGATTTTATATAGTGCCATTTGGTTTAACGCTCCGAAACCCACGTCTAATAAGGCACGGTTTAAACCTGCTTTCTGCTTTTTGCGTTTACCTTTTTTGGCCTTGCGAGTCATACCTCTAACATTTAATTTTTCGGTCACAACGATGTCATAACAACTAGCAATTTCTGTTGTGACTTTGTGCTGCCAATCTTGTCTTACGGCTGACTGTTTGGCCTTGAGTTTAGAGATTTTTCTCTTCGCTTTTTTCCATCTACTTGATGCTTTTTGCTTACCTTTAATTGGTCGCTGCTTTCTTTTGAGTTGACGTGAAGCTTGCTGAATTTTTGGAGCAAACTCCCTGTCAAATCTAGGATTACTGATTGAGTCGAACCCATACCCGTCATAGCAGGTCAATGCTGTTTCACATCCTAAATCAAAAGCCACCATTGATTCATAATCCAGTGGAGACTTACTACCAAATAATGGTTCAGGTTCCGAGGTCTTGATACTAAATGAAGCATACCACTCATCTTTATGAGGACGATAAACAATAGTACAAGTAGTAGGTTTTCCCCAATACTTAAACCTACCCCGCATCCTGAGTCTCATACCCAAGTCATTAAGTGTCACCCATCCACAGTTGACTGTATATTTTTGGCTACATTCAATCTGCACTTTAAAACCTTGCCGACCATCTGGGTAAGTCCAACCGGAGTAATTTCTAATTGACTTAAACTTTGGGCGTTTCCTAATTCCTTTGAAAAAAGCGTTATAAGCTAAGTCAACACGCTTGACTGTTGCCTGTAGCGCAGTCAGATTGAGTTGCTGATAATCTGGCCACTGCTGCCTAAAACCAGGCAGTGCGTTTTGTTGAGTAAAGTAATCTACACTTCTTTGCGTTTTTCTCCACTCAAAACGTCTATGAGCGACACAAGCGTTATACAAAAGTTGGTGTAGCTTTCTGGCTAAAAATAGTTTTTCTTTCTGTACTTTTGTCGGGTACAGTCGAAAAGTCAATCTTCTATTGGCCATAATGACTATCACCTCCTTTAATCTTTGAGTCGCTAAAATTATATTAATATATTAGAATGCGGAAAGTCAGCTCTTAAGTAGAAATTATGGAGAAACAATATCAACAAAGTTGATTTACTAATTTTACTTAAGGGTTAACTGAAAAATGGCTAACATAAAAATTCACGATTTGCATTCTCCCAGCTACCTAGATGACTTGAATATCAACGAACTCATGTTGATCTATGGAGGAACAAAAATTAAGCTAAAGGTAGACGTTGATGGTGATGGAAAATGGGATTACAAGTTTGTTATTAAATATTAGGAATTACTAGACCATATTCACTTACTTTTAATCTCATTTCAACCCGTTTCTTTTCATTAGTGAGATTTGAACTATATTAACATAAAAAGTGAAAGCGACTCAGCCCCATAATTTAATGGAGCTGTTTTTTTGTGACTTTTATTGCAGTTCGATACTAGAGGAAAATCAAAAAAGACATAATTGTGCGAGTTATTTCTTGAATAATTATCTGTTGAAATTGAATTAACTGGTTTTTAGTTAATTTTTACTGAATATAGATGATTATTTATCGAAAATTCGAGACATAATTGTGTTAGTTAGATGCAGTTTTAAGTTGTTCAAACCCTTGCAACATAAGAAAACTCAGGCAATAATATAAATGGAAAGAGACAAAAGCAAGTCTGATTCCAAATCAACAAAATTGATTTACTAATTTTACTTAAGGAGCAACTAAAAAATGGCTAACATTAATATCTCTGACTTACGTCCTGCTGGTGCTGACTTATTCTTAGATTCTGAAAGCTACCTCAATGATTTGACTGACGGAGAAATGATGAATACCTTAGGAGGCTTGTGCTCCGTGTTCTTGTGCTGCTCCGTGTTCTTTTGCAAATAAATCATTAGTGTCACAAAACTAAATCTTAGTTATCCCAGTCTTGATAACACAGGGCGGGATAGCGAATCAAGCAGGTATACATAGGCGAAAGCAAGCTACGCTGCCTACTTGAAGAAAAATTAAGCTCTACTGTGATTCTGGATATACGTCTCTAGTCTCTGTAGGTTGGGTTAAGCGGCACAGAAAAAAATATCATCTAGTCGAAAAGGTAATGCTCGACTGGGTGATATTTTGCAGTTGACCCCCCTTTGACTCAGGAGTTGGAAGTAGCGGTGTTGGGGAGAGGTAATATCGATCGCGATCGCCTCCCCCAACCCATTCAAGCTATGGGGAAATAGCTTGACTATTTGATTCTACATTATTATCTAACTCTGCTGGAATAACGTCCTCCACAAAAATTAAATTCACTCCCTTAGAAGTCATAATTCAAATAATAATTTTTCAGTTCGGCCTCATTAAATTATGTATGGGGCTGTTTTTTTGTGACTTTTATTCTGGTTCAATACCATCATCAAATCAAAAAAGACATAATTGTATTAGTTATTTCTTCAATAATTATCTGTTGAAATTGAATTAACTGGTTTTTAGTTAATTTTTACTGAATATAGATGATTATTTATCGAAAATTCGAGACATAATTGTGTTAGTTAGATGCAGTTTTAAGTTGTTCAAACCCTTGCAACATAAGAAAAGTCAGGCAATAATATAAATGGAAACAGACAAAAGCAAGTCTGATTCCAAATCAACAAAATTGATTTACTAATTTTATTAAGGAGTAACTGAAAAATGGCTAAGATTAACATCTCTGACTTAAATCCTGCTGGTGCTGACTTATTCTTAGATTCTGAAAGCTACCTCAATGATTTGACTGAGGGAGAAATGGCGAATACATTAGGTGGTGGTTCTTGTTGCTGGTACCCTGGCAAGATTTTAGGTCAAATCTTGGATTGTCTATGTCCTTGTTAAGCTTTTGCTTAATGGGTCATGTTGCATCTTTGCTTCTTTGACCTCAGGAATTGCACTCAGCCTAACCTACACTATAGAACCCCTGAAGGGGTTCTATTGAGAATATAGACGGAGAGGGTGGGAAGTGTGGGGAGAGGGGGGTATTTTTCTACTCTTTTTCCCCTATCTTATTTCTCAATCTCCTGAGGACTGAGGACTTGCCTAAAAACCCTCACCTTTGCAGAGATACGGTTCGAGCTTCTATAAAAAAATATCACCCAGTCACAAAATTAATGTTCGACTGAGTGATATTTTGCTGTTGACTTTGGTTTGACTCAGGAGTTGGAAGTAGGGGTGTTGGGAGGCGATAATATCGATCGCGATCGCCACCCCCAACCCATTAAAGCTATGGGGAAATAGCTTTACTATTTGATTCTAGACTCGTCACAACTTCAACTGACTCAACTTGCTTCTTAACCCACTCACCAAACAACTCTGAATAAATCTGAAGGCGCAAGTTATTATCTAACTCTGCTGAAATAATCTCCTCCACAAAAATCAAATGCACTCCCTTAGAACTCACAATAGGTTTAATCATTTGAGGAGGTTTAGCCGCAAAAACAGCAGCAGAAATCTCTGGTTTCAAATCCTTACGAGACAATACTCCTCGATATCCCCCCTGACGACGTAACTCTTTATCCTCAATATATTGATGGGCAACATCATAGAAACTCGTTTCTCCTTCCTGAATCGCATAGAATAATTCCATCGCTAAATCTTCATCATCCAAAACCACCTCATACATCACCAAACCAGCATAATTCAATTGATTTTCATAAAAATATGGCTCAACCTTATCTGCAAACAGATGAGTAACCAATTTTTCAGAAACAATACTTATATAGACAGCTTCTTCTAAATCATCTACAGACAAACAATTTTTTTCCAACCAAGCAAAAGTTTCTTGGGAGCTATGAAGTTTATTGACAAACCTCATAGTATCTGCTGCTTTCTGAAGTTCTTCAGTCTCTACTTTTATACCTGCTTCCTGAGCCGCATCCATAATAATCTTGCGAGTAATAATTCCTTCTGTAAGCTCAGAGGTTTTTAAAGATAGCTTGACTTGGTTGAGAATATCTTCAGCAGTAATAGTGATAGATTGTGACATGGTTTTTCTCCTATTAATTAATCAAAACAAATAAGTATCAAGGTAAGCAATCAGCTATCAGCAATCAGCAATTAGTAATTATTCATTACTTCTAAGGTTTTGTCCAGGGAATCATAACAGTAACTTTTTATTATTTTTCAATTTTAAAGGTTGCTTTTATGCGGACTCAAAATTAATAGCTGATAGCTAATATAGCATTTCCCAAGAAGCGTGAGGTACAGATATTGATAATTAAATTTTATCAGTGCGAGCATCTTGCTCGCGCAGGTGTACCTCACTAGGTTGAAATCTGCTATAGCTGACGGCTCAATGCTTACGTATCAAGAGTCATCTTTAGATGACTTTTGCTATTAGCCAAGAAATTCATTTCTTAGGGGGTGAGCGATTTTCCCTTTTAATTATGCGTAATATAATAGACTTGTCGCTTTATAACTTCAAAAACCCCCAAAAACCTTGTTATATAAGGATTGTAGCTATTGGTGACTAAAAAGACCTTGAAATTATTGCTCTGTCTAGGTTGGAGCGATTTTTTCCCTCTATTTAGCGACAACTCTAATGTCCGGATAATTAGTTATCGTATCTCTGAGTCGTAGGGGCGATTCGCGATCTGAGGAGCATTCCGGCACGGAAATCGCCCCTACACGAATCGCCCCTACTTCTTCCTTTTCTATACAATACTGATGTTACCGGACATGATATGAAAAATTAAATGTTCTAAGTCGCGAGCATCTTGCTCGCTTCGAGGTGTAGCTCACCAAGGTGGAACCCGCTGTAATTGTCAATTATATCATGTCCGGATAAGAGCGTGATCAAAAAACTTTCTTCTTTTTATGCTTTCTTTCTGCTCTCTTCCCTCCTGACTCCTGACTCCTGTCTCCTGACTCCTCCCTCATTTATTTATAACTATTCAACCGGACATGATATTATTCATTATTTCTACAAATCTAAACCTCCTTTTTGTAACTTCTTGAATGGGTCAAGAATAAAATCAATTAGACGACGCTGACGCACAACAACCTCTGCCGTTGCTGTATCTCCAGGACGCAAAGCAATACACTCATTACCAGTAGGAATACAAGTCTCATCCAACTCAATTTCTAACTCATAAATTGCTATATTCCCCTCAGCAGTTTCCTGCATTTTTGAAGTAGGAGAAATGTTTTTTAAAGTTCCCTCTACTACACCATAATCCTGAAAAGGATAAGCATCAAATTTCATTTTCACCTCCATTCCTTTCTTTAAAGAACCACTTTCTGAAGTTGCCATTTCTGCCTTCAAAAAAAGATTTTTACCTTGTGGTGATACTTCCACAATCATCTCCCCTTGTTGCACAACATCTCCCACTCCTTCAATCGGCAAATTAAAAATAATGCCTCCCTGTTGCGCCCTAACTACTCGTTGATCCAACTCAAAATTTAAAGAATCAATATCTTTCTTTGTCTGAGCAATTTCAGCTTGAATACTAATAATTTGACTATCCATATTCTTGAGCTGCTCTTTAATTTTTGAAATTGCAATCTCCCCAGAATGAGTAATAGTTTGAGAACTATTTTCTTGTTCTGTTAAACGTAACTCAGCTTGCTCAATATCTGCTTTTGCTTGATTAATTGTTCTTTCATAACTACTCTTTTGTTCTGTTAAACGTAATTCAGCTTGTTTAATATCAGCGTCTGCTTGATTAATAATTCTTTCATAACTACCTTTTTGCTCTGCTAAACGTAACTCAGCTTGCTCAATATCTGCTTCTGCTTGATGAATAACCCGGTCGTAACTACCCTCTTGCTCTTCTATTCTTAGTTTTGCTTGTTCCCGATCTGCTTGACTTTGCTCCCATATTCTTTGTCTTTCTTCTGCTATATCCTCCTTTTCAACTACCTGAATTTCTGTAACTGCACCCTCCTCCCAAAGATTACGATAACGTTCAACTTCTCTGAGAGATTTTTGCCAGCGAATTTCTGATAATTTATAAGCAGTATTACTATCATCTAACTGCTGTTTTACTTGATTAACTTGAGCTAATTTTTCTTCCCTTTGTAAATTTAATATTCTCCTAGCAGCTTCGAGATTTTGTTCTGCTTGATGAACTTGTGCTAGCTTTTCTTCTCTTTGTAAATTTAATATTCTCCTAGCAGCTTCGAGATTTTGTTCTGCTTGATGAACTTGTGCTAGCTTTTCTTCTTTTTGTAAATTGTAGGTGGTATTCAGAGATTGAAAGTTGCGTCGTACTTGCTCTACCTGAGCTAATTTTTCTAATGTTTGGGATTGATTTTGTCGTTCTTGGGTACGAAGTTCGATTTCTAATTGACTTTTTTGTTGTTCAATTTTACTGAGTCTATTTTGTTGACTTTGCAGTTGAATATTCAGTTGAGCAAGTCGGTCGCGAATAGGGCGAGATTCTAATTCTATTAAAATATCTCCAGCTTCAATTTTGTCTCCCTCTTTAACATAAACTTTCTCAACTTTTGCCGTTTGTGTATATACCGTTGCAGCCGTAAATGTTAAATTTAACTCTTGCTTAAGAGTACCACCTTGAGGTTCTAAACGCCCTCTAGCAGTACCAGTTTCATCTACTTGAGAAAACATTCCCCAGGGCAGAGCGATCGCTACAAATATGATTAAAAGATATAGTAATCCTCGCGTCCAACGTTGGGGTAAAGCATCTAATAATTCTTTAGTAGCAAAAGACCAATCATCAACAGATTTATTTGTATCTAATTTGGTCACTTCTGGCTCAGAAATTTTGGAGTTATTTAAACTTTTTTCTAGTGTTACTAAGTCAGTGTCTAAAGGTTTATGACCGTTTGATTCTACAGTTAAATTGAATTGTTGTGGCATGATTTTTATCAGTTATTAATTATCAGTTGTTAGAACTTTGTAGGTTTGGTTGAGGAACCGAAACCCAACACACACTTACCGAATAATTAATAATTAATAATTAAATAATTCGCGCCTTGAAGCCTCCCCTTTTAAGGGGAAAAAAAAGAAATAATATTTCCTTATATTTAATCAAGAACGGTTTTAACCAGAGGTAATTATCAATTATCCATTATCAATTAATGAAGGTTGTTGGGTTGCGCTATCGCTTAACCCAACCTACTACTTTTTTCTAGTTTTATTAAGTCAGTCTCTAAAGGTTTATGACCGTTTGATTCTGCAGTTACGTTGAATTGTTGTGGCATTATTTTCCTAATAATTGTGTTTTTTGTTAAATATAGGGAATAGGAGGGGACTTTGTAGGTTGGGTTGAGGAACGAAACCCAACATATACATTTTGCCCTTTGTCGGTTGGGTTGAGGAACCCAAACCCAACATATACATTTTGCCCTTTGTCGGTTGGGTTGAGGAACCCAAACCCAACATATACATCAGGAACAAAATCCAACAAATACTTACGGTTGTTGGGTTGCGCTATCGCTTAACCCAACCTACTACTTTTGACTTTTCATTTGAAACCCTAACATCTTACTTTTGACTTTTGAATTTTGACTTTTGAATTTGAAATTTTAACTTTCCAATTGTTGGCGATTCAGATAATAATAATGTCCTCGTTTCGCCATCAATTCTTCGTGATTTCCCTGCTCAATTAACACCCCCCTATCCAACACTAAAATTACATCAGCTTTTCTCACAGTAGATAAACGGTGAGCAATAATTAACGTAGTGCGACCCTGGAGAATACTATTCAAATTTGTCTGAATAATACGCTCCGACTCAACATCCAAATGAGAAGTCGCCTCATCAAAAACCAATAAACGAGGATTTCCCAACAAAGCACGAGCGATCGCCAATCTTTGCCGTTGACCACCAGACAACAAACCCCCACCTTCACCAATCTGAGTTTCATAACCCATCGGCAACCTTTGAATAAATTCATCAGCACCAGCTAACTTTGCTGCTCGTACAATATCCTCAAGAGTTGCAGAGGGATGAGCAATAGTCAGATTTTCCCGAATAGTGCCACCAAATAAAAAAGTATCCTGGTCAACCACACCTACTTTGTTGCGCAGGGATGGCAAAGAAATCGTCGTTATATCATAACCATCAATCAAAATTTTACCATCAGTAGGCGGATATAACCCCAAAACCAACTTAGAAATCGTTGTTTTCCCAGACCCAGAACGCCCCACTAAAGCCACAGTTTGTCCCGCTTTTACCTCAAAACTCAAATTTTCCAAAACATTAATATCGCTTTCTGGGTGGTAACGGAAAGTCACATTATCAAAAATAATATTACCCTGTAACTCTACCAAATACTGACGCCCCTCTGATTGTAAATCTTCCTCTGGTTCAGTATCAATCACATCATTAATGCGCTCCACCGCAATAATCACCTCCTGTAATTGATTCCACAAAACCGTCAGTCGCTGAAAAGGACTAATCACAGTGCCAATCAACATATTAAAAGCCACCAACTGTCCAATAGTTAACTCCCCTTGAATAACCAACCATGCTCCAAACCAGAGTAAACCCGTCGTTACCAACGATTCAATAGTTAAACTGAATATTTGCAGTCGGTTGCTAATCACCTGTCCAGAAAAGTTTTTTCTAATTGACTTATTCAGAAATTCCTCCCATCGCCAGCGTACTGTTTGCTCAACTGCTAGAGACTTGACAGTACTTACACCAGTCAGGGATTGAATCAGATAACTACTTTCTTCAGCTAGAGCAGCAAATATTTCTCTAGAGATTTTTTGTAGGAAAGGTGTGGCAATAAGTGCTAATAAAAAAAACGGTGGTATAATAACTAATGCTAGTAAAGCCATTTTCCAGCTATACCAAAACATTAGTCCTAAATAAATGAAGACTGTCAGCAAATCCAACAAAATAGAAAGCGCTTCTCCTGTTAGGAAACGCTCAATTTTCCGGTTTTCTTGAACCCGAGCAATAATATCCCCCACATAGCGAGACTCGAAAAAATTCATGGGTAGTCGGAATGTGTGACGAATAAACCCCACTATCATTGCCAAATGTACTTTATTGGCAGTGTGGTCGAGCAGATATTGTCGTAAACCAGTCATAGCAACCTTAAATAAGCCAAAGATGACTAGACCTAATCCCACTGCTGTTAGAGTTAGAGTGCTACCTTGAACGACTACCCGGTCTAGTAGTAATTGGGTAAATAGAGGCGTAATTAATCCAAATATCTGAATTAGTAGAGAAGTGATAAATACTTCCAGCAACACTTGTCCATGAGGACTGACCAACTCAAAGAATTGCCAGAAGGGAGTAGTGGAATTTTTGAGTTGTTTGATTAAGGCAGTAGGCTGTAGAAGTAGGGTGTAACCAGTCCAACAGGCTTTAAATTCTGGATAAGTAAGATGGCGTTGACCAATACCTGGGTCAGCAATGATGACCTGTTTGGGGGTTATTTCATAGACTACTATATAATGTTTGCCTTCCCAGTGGGCGATCGCTGGTAATTTTTGTTTGGCTAGTTGGTCAAGACTTGCCTTAACTGGTCTAGTGGAAAATCCGATACTTTCTGCTGCTGCAGATAATCCTCTGAGTGATGCACCGTTACGGTCTACATTGGCAATGTCCCGCACGCGATTAACACTGAAATTTTTGCCCCAGTAACGAGCCACCATAACTAAACAAGCGGCACCACAGTCAGAACTGCTTTGTTGAGCAAAGAAGGGATAGCGTCTGGTGATGCGCTGCCAGAGATGACCTACTCGTTGGGTGGGACTAGGGAAATAAGCTTTGTTAATAGTTTTTTGTGGTTTTACCTCTGGTTGCCTATATTCAGTTATATTCGCTTCTGGCAGATTTTCATCAGAGGAATGGGCAGTTTCTGGCTCACCTTTTTTTTGTAGAGAATCGAGTTTGAGAGCAACTTGATGAAGATGTTCTCGAATTTCAGGGTGTTTTTGAATTAGTGGAAGAAGGGTTTCTTCAGGGATATAGGAAAGTTTGAGGTTTACTGATGCTCTTGCTGAGTAGGGTTGAAAGGAATGATCGGGAAATAGGGTAGATTCGCCAAATGATGCTCCAGCATTGAGGGTAGTAATTAATTCACCCTGACTATCTAATAGCCTAACTTTGCCCACAGTTACAATATATATGCCTGGTTGAGCATCTGCTGCTTGCCAAAATTGACCAACTTTTGGTGTTAAGTCTTGTGTAGTTTTAAAGCAATTTTCTATTTCTTTTTGTGAAAGTTGATATCCCAAGACATCAGTAATTTGCCCCTGAGTCAAAGCAGGAGTAGGTGCATTTTGAACCATAACTCAAAATTTTATTTACTAAATATTTACTATTAGTTGTTAAAAGTCTTGAAATTTAACACTCCTACAGATGTGTTAAGATTAATGTCAGAGTTCAGATCGCGAATGATAATGTTTTTCCCATTGATATCTTGACCAGGAATTTCTTCAGCTTTCGGTGGTTTTGGTCTGGTAGATAAACCCATTTGTTTGAGTAAGCGGTTAATATGGCGATCGCTCAACTGTGTACCAAATTCTTTTGCCAAATGTTTGCTTAACCAACTAGCAGTCCACCGACCGAATACATAACCAAATTCCTTGGGACTATTGGTTACTAACTCTTTCAAGCGTTCTAAATATTCTTCGTTAACTTCTTGGGGGCGACCTATAGGATGATTGTTCCATTGGTGAGCTTGACCAGACTTAGCAACAAGTATCCAATGTCTAGCTGTACTAGGAGAACAACCTATAGCTTTGCAAATATGACTTTGGGTTCTGCCTTCATCTGCTAGCAGCATAATTTCTATTCTCTGACGATATTGCCACGGCAACTTATCGTCTAGATTTTTTTCTAGGAGTTTACGCTGAAAAGATGTTAAGCACTTTCCATGGACATCTAACTTACTCATTTTGACTTGGGAAATTGAGCGATCGGATAACATAGGTTTTATAGTTATTTGTTAATAACTCCGTTGTTTCTTGGAGTAAAGATATTTCTCAGCTACAGTTAGTTATACAATTTTGTCTTTTTAATTTGAAAAAGTAGGGGCAAATGGCCATTTGCTGGATTTTTGTGGTGACGATGTGGTTGGGCGATCGGCAAAAACGCTGTAATATTAAGTAACATTAATTAACCACAATGTAGGCGCGTTGCATAAGGGCATCCCTACCAGGTTGGGTAAAGATTAGTGGCGTTGCTGATTCTGAGTATGATTTTGCCCCCCTAGCCCCCCAATTTTGGGGGGAATAAAAGTCTAAAAGTCCCCCTTGGAAAGGGGGAAGCCAGAGGATGCTTCGCTTTTGAACGATGGGGGATGCGCGGGGGCTTGACCAGAACCAAACAATCGTGCATTTATACTTCAATTCAGCAACGCCAGATTAGTTATTACAGTTATTTAATGAGACATGATATAAGACTCAGACAATGCCAGATTTTTTCTTCTCTCCTAAATAAATAAACGCTTTCTTCTTTCTTCCTTATAATAATTGTTAAGATTGTTGAAACCAGTGGTCATTTTGCCAATGTTCCTTTACTCAATTCTTAGATAGATAAAAATATGAATCGGCGTAAACGTAAAATATTGCAACAATATTAACAAGGTGAACGAAATTTCCAAAGAGAAAATCTTAGAGGTTTGTCTTTTGAGAAAGAAGATTTGTCTGGAGCAGATTTCAGTGAGGCTAAGATTCAGAGTACTAATTTTCGTGAGGCAAATCTAACGGGGGCTAAGTTTTGTGGAGCTAAGGCAGGGTTACAGAAGCGTTGGGTAGTAGTTTTGCTTGCTAGTTCTTTTGTTTCAGCTTGTTTTTCAGCGTGTTTAAATTCATTCTCTTCATATTTGATATCACTAATATTTGATTTTGGTAGTATAAGCTCTCAAGTTGCTGGTTTGTCATCCTTAATTGTAATTATTATATTCTGGATAACATTTATTTATAAAGGAATAGACAATGTAGGTGTAGTTTTAGCCTTTGCCTTCGGCTTCGCCATAACCGGAACCGTACTCAGCATGGTAGGCTTCTCCATACCCATCAACGGAGCCGGACTCGCAGCCATGACCGGAGCCGTAGTCGTAGCCATAGGCATAGCTCTAGTCGTAGCTTTCACCGGAGCCGTAGCCTTAGCCGTAGCTTTAGCTATAGCTGGAGCCGTAGCCTTCACCGGAGCCGTAGCCTTCACCGGAGCCGTAGCCATAGCCTTCACCGTAGGATTTGCCGTAGTCGTAGGGGTAGTCGTAGGTAGAGCCGTAGCCATAGGGGGACCCGTAGTCTTATTACAAACACTCTTAATTGCTTACGTTGCTTATCAAGCAATAAAAGGAGATAAAAAATATACTCTTATTCGTAGCATAGCTATTTCTTGTGCTGCCATAGGAGGAACATCTTTTAGAGATGCAAATTTAACTAACGCTGACTTCGCTGATGCTGCCCTCAAAAGTACAGACTTCCGCAAAGCAAACCTCACTCATACTTGTTGGAGAGATACTATCAAACTAGACCGCATACGACCAGGAGAAACCTATCTAAAAGATACCAAAGTCAGAGAGTTAGTCAAAACTGGTGCAGGTGAAAACATCAACTTAGATCGCTTAAACTCTCTTCAAGGAATCAATCTCCAGGGAGCAAACCTAACTAATGCCAGTTTCATAGAAGCAAATCTCAATTTAGCAAACCTTCAAGATGCAAACCTTTCTCGTGCAAAATTAGTAGGAACATTTTTAGACCAAGCTGACCTCACAGGCGCAACTTTAACCGGAGCTTTTCTTGAGGACTGGGGGATAACAACTACAACTAAACTAGATGGTATCAAATGTGATTATGTTTATATGCGTCTGCCTCCAGATAAACGACCAGACTTTCTCAAACTTCCACCTGAAGAAAGTTTGGACGAGCGTGTGCGCCGAAAGCCTGCCGATGAAGATAAAAATTTTGAAGAAGGGGAGTTTGCAGAGTTTCTCAAACCTTTAGTGAATACCTTAGACCTTTATCATAATCAAGGAGTAGACCCCCGAATAGCTGCATATTCGTTTGAAAAACTACAAAAAGACCATCCAGAAGCAGAAATAAAAATGCGTTCTATGGAGGTTCGAGGCGAAAATAATGACAAACTATTGATTAGAGCTGACACTACACCTGAAGCTAACCATTCAGTATTAGATAAAAAATATTTCGATACTTATAATGAGTTGAAAGCACTTTCAGCAGAACAACTTCGAGCAGTATTGGCACAGAGAGAAAAAGATATTAAATGGTATAAAGGTGTATTAAGTGCAGCAGTTAATCGCCCTAGTGTTAATATAGAAAATTATAGTAATCAAGGAGATACAAAAATGTCAGAAAGTAGTGGAGACCAAATTCATGCTCATGAAATTCGTGGAGTAGTTGGTGACGTGGGAGAAATTGGAGCAGTTGGCAACACAGGAGGAAATTATGGTGTAGTTGGCAACAAAGCAGATATTAAAGACTCAAAAATTGCTCGCACAATTCATGAATCTCAGGAACAAAATTTAGCACAAGCAGCAAAAGATATTCAAGAATTATTAGCTCAACTAGATGAAACTTACCCGTCAGATACAACAATGGACAGAATGAAAATTGCTACAGAAGTAATTACACAAATTAATAATAATCCAACTAAGGCAGAAAGAATATTAAGTGCTATAAAATCTGGTGGAATTGCTGCTGTTGAACAATTACTAAATCATCCTGCAAGTAGCTTTGTTATTGCAGCGTTGGAAGATTGGAAAAAGAGTAAATAAATTAAATAATTTGAAAAATTTTTACATCTTAATATTTCAGGGAAAATTCTCACATTCAAAACCTTTACATTTATTCAATGTAGAGCAGGTAGTTGAATTTTGATCGGAGGTTATTTTTGCAATTAGGGAAATAATGTAGGTTGGGTTGACGTAGGAAACCCAACAAAAATAGATATCTCAATAATTACGCAACATTTGTCAATAAAGATGGAGAAATATTAAAAAAATTAGCTAGTTCTTGAATTTGATTTTCTGAGAGTTGGCATTTGCCATTCAATACTTCTAATACCATAAATTCATTGCCTAAAATCAGAGTTTTTTTTTGCAATTAGGGAAATAATGTAGGTTGGGTTGACGTAGGAAACCCAACAAAAATAGATATCTCAATAATTACGCAACATTTGTCAATAAAGATGGAGAAATATTAAAAAAATTAGCTAGTTCTTGAATTTGATTTTCTGAGAGTTGACATTTGCCATTCAATACTTCTAATACCATAAATTCATTACCCAAAATAGGAACTAAATCTTGAGGAGAAAGTTGAGATTCTTCCAATAAAGCTTTGAGAATTTCAACACCACTAATAGTAGGAATTGGTTCGTTTTCTTCCTCATATTCGTAGACTAACATTCCTAAAACTTTTAGATAGTCGCGGTCGTCTTTTGTCAGGGAACTTTTATCTAAAATAGAATTAATCCGATTTTGAGTAGCAATTAATTCAGTTTCGTTAGTTATAGGGCGAGGGGGAAATTTGGTCATTTCAGTGATCAGTGATCAGTTATCAGTTATCAGTTAATCATTAAAGTTTTGAAACTCTGCATTTGATACCCTATTATACCATAGCAAAAGCCCAGGTTTAGCATTAGAATGTTTTTCCCAGTATACTCTCAGCGTCCTCCGACTGATAATACGTATTTTAGCGATCGCTATTTATTAATTAAATTTTGTAGTATTATTATACATAATTAAAAAATCCGGGGTTGCTGAATTGAAGTATGAATGTGCGATTGTTTGGTTCTGGTCAAGCCCCCTAAATTCCCCTAATTTTGGCTTAATTTTAGAGTTTTATTCCCCCCAAAATTGGGGGGCTAGGGGGGCTAAATTATACCCAGAATCAGCAACGCCAAAAATCCAATGGTCAGATTCTCACAAATGATTTAATATTTTTATGTCTATCTTTTTACTTATTCTTTAAAAATACCAATGACAACAACTAAAACAAAACAAATAAATTGGAATGCCCTAGCATCAGAACTAACAAATATCGAAATTATTACTGAGCCAAATCAAGTCACAAAACTCTCCTTAGACTATTATCATTTCAGCCCAATTTTACAATCACAACTAAAAGATAAAAAGGCTAATTTAATTGTTCGCCCCACCAATGAAGCAGAAGTTTTACAAATAGCTAAAACTTGCGTTAAATATCAAGCACCTTTAATAGTTAGAGGTGCCGGAACTGGTAACTACGGACAATGTATTCCTTTAGAAGGAGGAGTAGTTCTCGACACTACAAAAATGAATAATATTAACTGGATAAAACCTGGTTTATCTTGCGTCGAACCAGGAGTAAAATTAGTAGCATTAGACAAAAAAGCTAGAGAAATAGGTTGGGAAATCAGGATGTTTCCTTCAACATATCGCATCGCTACAATTGGCGGTTTTATCGGTGGTGGTAGTAGTGGAATTGGCTCAATTAATTATGGTGGATTACGTCATCGTGGTAATGTTTCTGCTGTGCGAGTTGTCACAATGGAAGACGAACCAAGAGTTATAGAATTGCGTGGCGATGACGTACAAAAAGTTAATCATGCCTATGGAACAAATGGAATTATTACTCAATTAGAAATACCCCTAGCTCCTACTTATCCTTGGGCAGAATTAATAGTAACTTTTGACGACTTTATGACCTGTGCAAAATTCGCTCAAGCATTGGGAGATAGTGATGGAATTGTCAAAAAATTAATTACTGTTTTTGCTTGGCCGATACCTAGTTTTTTTGCTGGGGTAAAAAGTTCAATTCCTGAAGGAAAACATTGTGCTTTTTTGATGGTATCTGAATATAGTTTGGCATCTTTTCAGGATTTAGTTAAAGAATTTAAAGGTGAAATTTGTTATAAAAAAACTGCTCAAGAGGCAAGTAAGGGTACGCCAATATATGAGTTTACTTGGAATCATACAACATTACACGCTCGGAGTGTAGATACAAATTTGACTTATTTACAAAGTGGTTTTCCAAGTGATAGAAATCTAGCACTTGTAGAAAAAATGTATCGGCATTTTGGTGATGAAGTAATCATGCACTTAGAATTTATGCGAATGGATGGTCAAACTACACCAGTAGGATTACAAATTGTCCGTTATACTTCAGAAGAACGACTAAATGAAATTATTGAATATCACGAAAAAAATGGGGTAAATATTTTTAATCCTCATACCTATATTTTGGAAGATGGAGGAATGAAAACCACAGATTTTGAGCAGTTAGAATTTAAGAAAAAGGTAGACCCCTACGGATTATTAAATCCTGGAAAAATGAAAGCTTGGTTAGAGAGATAGAAAAAATTATTAGAGTTTTTCTATGGAGCATTGACTTAATCAGAGAATAACGATTTAATACGTATTAAAGCATACTTTTAGACAGGTTGCCCTCACCCATATATGAAATCCATTAGAACCAAGCTCAAATTAAATAATCAGCAAAAAACGCTTTTAGCCCAACACGCAGGCTATTCACGCTGGTGTTATAACTGGGGTTTAAGTCTGTGGAATGCTGCTTACACAGATGGTTATAAGCCTAATGCCCGCAAGCTTAGAGAGGTTTTTACCAATCATACAAAACCACTTTATCCTTGGATGAAAAACTTGTCATCTAAAGTTTATCAATATGCTTTTATAAACTTAGGTGAAGCATTTAAGAGGTTCTTCCAAGGATTGGGTAAACGCCCACGATTTAAGAAGAAAGGTAAGTCTGATTCATTCACAATTGATAATTGTGGAAAACCCATAGAATTAAATGGATGGAATCATAACATACCTTTTATTGGTTGGGTTAAGACTTATGAGCCAATTGAGGCGACTACTCAAAAAATAACCATTAGTAGACAAGCGGGGGATTGGTACTTAAGTTTAGCGTTTGATCAGCGTGCAACTCCCACACCAAAAACTACTGATGTTGTAGGTGTTGATTTAGGCGTGAAAACGCTAGCAACACTAAGTACTGGTCAAGTTTTCCCAAGCATTAAACCTTACCGTACAGCTCAAGATAAACTAGCAAAATTGCAACGCCAACTGAGCAGGAAAGTCAAAGATTCAAAGAATTGGCACAAAGCTGTAATCAAGCTAGCTAGACAGCACAGACGAGTAGCTAACATCCGCAAAGATGCACTTCATAAATTGACAACATATCTAGCTAAAAACCACACCGTTGTTGCTCAAGCGAAGATTTAAATGTTAGCGGTATGTTAGCTAACCACAAGCTAGCTAAGTCTATAGCCGACCAAGGCTTTTATGAGTTTCGCAGACAGCTAGAATATAAAACTCAGTGGTACGGTTCGGAGCTGGTAGTAGTTGACAGATTTTTTCCATCTTCGCTCGACTTGCTCCTACTGCGGTCATGTTCAAGATATGCCATTGCATCTGAGAACTTATGATTGCAAGAAGTGTGGGATATCTATAGACCGGGATCTGAATGCCAGTATGAATTTGAGGGATGCGGTCGGCTTGACCGTTGATGCCTGTGGATGAGTAGCCGCCGACGGTCTCACAAGAAGCAGGAAGTAAACATTAAAATATCACGCTATGTGACGTTTTATATCAGTTTTATGAAGCAGGTAAGGAGCAGACTTATTTCCTCTGTTAGAAAAAAGCTCAACTGCTCAAGATGATTTAATGAAGGAAAAAATAACTCGTCATATCAAATCCGGTAGGATCGGGATAAAATTTTTTGAAGGTAGGAGTCAGAAGTAAAGACGATAGCAATCGCTCTTGAATAGACAGTAAAAAATCAAAAAATAAGCGTTGGCGGAGTCTAGCGACAGCTATCTCGCTACTGGTTGATAGTGAAGGTGAACAATCCGGGGGAGTTATTGATGTTTGGAAGTTTCAAATACAGGATAAAGATAAAGATGTTGCAGTTTGACTCTAGCATCGAAGCGTGGAAAAACGCCAAACCACCTTGCTAAGATTTTGATTCCGCTGTTGATTCCAGGTTTCTAACTCTTGGCGTAACTGCTCAGTAGTAGGAATATGTCTATCTCGCCATGTTTAAAGATTGTAAAACAGGTGGATATAATCTAGAGGGAAGTCTAGGTAATGTACAAGGTTTGATTAATTTAATTTGACTGATCGCTATTGCTGATACTGGTTGATTTTATCAAGGTAAATTTATCAAAAAATCCGGTGTTCAAAATTACATTTGTAGATGAACAGAAGCTCAAAGAAAATATAGAATACGGGGATTGCTGGGGATTATTTAGTTGATATTGTTAACAGATAATTAACCTGAATCCTCAAAAAAAGTCTGATGTTTACAGGGGATTAAAAGCTCTGTCAATGTTAGATAATATTTAACTATTTACACTCAACGTCTTACCTTTCATCTAATTATTAAACAATTTTAAATTGACTTACATAAATGTTCTCGTGTCCCTAGGGACGTTCACGCAACGTCCCTACTGCTCCCTGCTCCCTACTGTACTTCATAAACCACCGAATACACTGTAACACTCCCTTTTTCATTGTTTCTAGCATACTGGATTAAGACTTGATTCTCATGCCTGTAATGTTTTATATCATGTCCGGTTAAACAGTGATAAATAAATAACTAGGGAGGAGTCAGGAGTCAGGAGTCAGGAGTCAGGAGGAAAGAGGGAAGAGGGAAGAAAGAAGAACAACTGGAGTTGAAGGAGAAAGTTTTTTTATAACTAATTATCCGGACATGATATTAGAGATTATCTGACAAAAGAATCTTAAGAAGTTCTATTATAATTAATTAAATAGATTGAATATGAGATAATAGATTATATTCTTATAGCTATCCTTCCAAGAGCTAGTGGAAAAAGCAATGGATTATCTCGCTTCAGACATATTAATATGATGTGTTTTAACTATCAATACACAGTTGCAAACAAACTACACATTTAGTTTGCTTCTTATTTTTAGTCACTGTAAGAGTGCAAAATTTACTAAATCCTTCTATTTTTCTTATGCGCTTTTAAAAATATATGCAAGTTAAATGTTCAATTACTGATTTAATATTTTGACTGATTTGTTGGTAAATAATATTATAAATTGACGAAAAAAAATCAGTATAAAACGATGCAAAAAGTCAATTAACACTCTGACATACTGAATTATAGTATCTCCAAAGGTACTGTGATTTCCGAGAAAAATTTAGAGAAAACGGTAAACATTTTTTTTCTGCAAACCCGAATTAATCTCAATTAGTTATATAGAATTATCCCTCCGATCAAGCAAAAATTTATTAGGGGATAGTATATTTATTTGTCTAGCATTAATAACTTTAGGGTTAGTATGCTTTCTCGAAAAGCAGAATAAACGGCTGAAAAGTTATTAATTATAGGAGTAATTAGGAGTAATATAATAGTGAAAAATAAAGTCTTTCCAGTAAAACAAACAAACAAGAGAAAAAGCAATTATTCTACTTTTAACCAATGGTTCAAATCTCTAAGTCTAAGCATAATTCCTGCTATTTTAACTGCTTTACCAGTGAATGCAGCAAAGCAGATTTCTCTAGGTCATAAAGATCTAAATATTTTGATTCCTGTATCAGCATTAGAAAATTATGCCAAAACGGGAGAAATTAGCTATGAACTAGCTAGTTATATGCTACTGTTAGAAGCTGAAAAAGAAGATAAATATCGGGATCTATTACACAACCGCTATAATTTTCCTCCTCAGATAGTCTCTCAATTTATCAATTCCCCTATGGGAGAATTATTCCTGAAAAACTTAGGGAAAGTAATCAAAACTTCATCAAATTCTGAGAATGAGAATTTAACTACTGTTGAAAATGGTGCTGAGGAAATTAGAACTGCTTTATTAAAGGCGGCAAATGATGCTGAAGGCTTAACTATCATAAATTTTATCCGTCATTTTCCCAGTGATACTATATGGTTCGATACAAAAGAAATTTTTGCTGTAACTGAAAAAATTGCTGCTGTACAAGAAGATACAAAAACTTTTATAGAAACTGTAGCAAATCTGACACAAACAGAAGCTTACAAAGAAGAAAAAGTAGATTTTTCTCGTTTACCAGATATTAGGAAAAAAGGAAAATATAACTTTTCAAAGCAACAAATTATCCTGCAAGATGAGGGACGCGATCGCAATTTTTCAGTACAACTTTATTTACCCAATATCTCTTCAGCAGAAATATCAATTCCTGTAGTTGTAATTTCTCACGGTTTAGGTTCTAATGGAGTTAATTTTGAAAGTTTAGCTAAACATTTAGCTTCTTATGGATTTGCTGTTGCTTTACCCCAACATCCAGGTAGTGATTATGAATATATCCAGAAATTTTTAGCAGGTAAAACTAAGGATATGTTCCATGGCAATGAATTTATTGACCGCCCCTTGGATATTTCTTTCTTATTAAATCAATTAGAGCAGTTAAATCAATATCAATTCCACAATCAATTAAACCTGAAAAAGGTAGGTATATTTGGTCATTCTTTTGGTGCTTATACTGCCTTTGCTTTAGCAGGTGCAGAGATTAACTTTCAGCAACTAAAACAAGACTGTGGCCCACAAATGGAAGTTTTAAATATGTCGCTGCTGCTACAGTGTCGTGCTTTGGAATTGAAGCCTCAAAAATATAATTTGAAAGATGATAGAATTGCAGGAATATTTGTACTCGATCCAGTCAATAGTAGTTTATTTGGAAAAGCTGGTTTGAGTCAGATTAAATTACCTGTTTTGTGGGGAAGTGCTAGTGAAGATAAAATTACTCCTATTGTTTTAGAACAAGCAAACTCTTTTACTTGGTTGACAACTCCTGATAAATATTTGGTCTTAACAGAGGGAGCAGATCATATCAATATTGATTTTGGGGCAATTAGAGAAAATAGTTTCACTTCTCTAGCAGAGTTGATTCAACCAGATCCAGACGTAGTCAATGGTTATGCTAATGCTTTTGGTTTAGCATTCTTCCAAACCCATGTTGCCGATCGCCCTGAATATAGTTCATATTTACAAGCATCTTATGCTCAGACCATCGGCGAAAAACCTTTTAATCTGAGTTTTGTGCGGTCTTTGTCAGAAACTCAGTTAAGTAAAACATTGAAACAGGCAAGAAAAACTAATTAAAACTATCTCCGGTTGGGTATCTAAAGAGTGGTATGTGAGCTATGGGAAATAATATTAGCAAACCTAAATCATTCCGCACTTTATGATTATAATAATACACATTCAGACAGATGGTCAGAAAATTTTGTCCTGCTCTACATGAATTTGTGATCGGTTTTTTGATTACCTGTTGCCTAAGTAATATCATGTTGTTTAATAGCGCGATAGATACTCTGTTCCGCTTTCCTACAGAATGCTACGCAAACACGATCAAAACTTTCTTCTCCTGTTGCTTCTTTTTCCCTATTGACTCCTGACTCCTGACTCCGTTCATTGTTAATTTGTAAGTATTCAACCGGAGATGATATAAAGCACCATACTACTTATTTTTTGTGAGTTTACCTTTTAACTGATATCTAACTGTGGAATAAACTGCTTTGTAAGAAGCATTAATATTATATTCTTCTTTCAACCATTTTTGAATTTCTCCATAACTCTGAAAACCATTATTGGGGTCGTTAAGTCGTTTTTGCAACCCATCTCGCGCTTCTGGTGGGATTGCTGGTTTGCGCCCCCCACTTTGTTTTACCTGTAATAACCCCGATAATCCTTCTTTACGATATTGTCTCAACCACCTTTGTACTGTAATCCGATTTACTCCTAAAGTAACTGCCAATTCTTTGACAGTTGTCACTTGACCAATTTTAAATAGATATAGTGCCTGAATCTTCTGAAAGCCACTAGCAGTTTTTTGGCCATTTAGCAATGTTTTGAGTTCTGGGACTGTTTCTGTAATTTCTATTTTACATACCCCGGCCATATTTGTTTCCTCTCAAGTCCATACTGCTATTCTCATATAAAAATCTTTTCTATCATATCTGTAGCATGCAAAAAAGTAAATTATTCTGATATTTTTTGCTCTTCGTTAAAAAAAATATCAGGTAATACCATTGATCAAAAATAATGCTACAAAAATGAAATTGAAAATTTATATTTTGAAGAACCTAATCCAATTCTTTTTCCTACCTATTTCTATCATTTTTTACCTTTAGATCTTCTTCTCTCTTGATTTTACTATTGCGATAAAATTGGTATAAGATTAAGATATGGTAAATAAAAAAAACTAACGGCTAATACATGATTTGCTAATTGCTTTACTGATGAAATTGAAAGGAGCAACTATGGGTCAAAGAAACCTAGTCAAAGTTATTATAGTTATCCTGGTTTTAGGTTACGGCATTTCAATTTTTTTGCTAAATAATGTACAAAAAAAATCCATAGCTCTAGCTCAAGCAAAGATAGCTAATTTAGGAGATATTAATCAAGATTCTGATGTTAATAAACTTAGAGCTGCCCTAGCTCAATTGCCAGAAGCAATAGATATTTTAGAACAAGTTATTCAACTGCCTGGTGTACCCTTACAACCTGTATCTAGAGAAATAACTAAACTAAATTATCAACTCATTGCAGTCAAGCGAAAACTATATTTAGCAGAACATGGATTAATCTATTTAAGGTTAGCAAAACAATCTGCAATGGCTGCAGCTTTATTAGTACAAAATCCTCCTCATCCTGTTGATACTTGGTATCAAGCGCAGCAAAAATGGCAATACGCAATTAATTTATTAGAAAAAATTTCTGAAGAAAGTTTGTCATATTCAGAAGCTAGAGAAAAATTAAAGCTTTATCGAGAAAATTATCAAGTAATAACTCAAAGATTCAATATGGCTAAACAGGCAATTAATCTAAATAACCAGGCTAAACAAAAGATGGAAGCAGGAAATTATCAAGGTGCTATTCAGGATTTAAATAAAGCTATAAGTCTCAATCCTGGTCAAAGTGAAGCTTACTTAAGTAGAGGAGTTGCTTATTCTCAACTAGGAAGGAGAATAGGAGCGATCGCTAACTTTAATAAGGCAATAGAAATTAATCCTGAAAATGCCGAAGCTTATTATTATCGAGGCGATGAATATCTACAAATAGGAGAGCAGAAAAAGGCTCTTCAAGATTTAAATAAATCTATCAAGATTGATGCTAATAATCCTAAGTCATACTTTAATAGGGGGATAGTTTACTACTTAATTGGAAATCAAAGTGAGGCGATGGAAAATTTTCAGCAGGCGGCTTTTTTCTTTGGATTGGATGGCGATTCCGATAATCAAAAAATTGCAGTAGATATGTTAGATAAATTTCAACAAAATTAGATTTAATGGCAGGAAAAGGAGTCAGTCCTCAGGAGTCAGTTAGGGGAGTAGGGGAGTAGGGGAGTAGGGGAGTAGGGGAGTAGGGGAGTAGGGAAGTAGGGGAGTAGGGGAGTAGGGGAGTGAGGGAGAAGTAAACAGAATAATAATTAATTAATGCACTCCTAAAGCCCTACTTAATAATTGAAGTGCTACCTAAGTTAAGCATTAATGCATAGTAATTGGGTGCATCTCATATTTGCAAAAATACTTTTTTCCTATATATTCCCTATTCCCTATTCCCTGTTGCCTGTTCCCTAAAAGCGATAAATTTTTGGCTTTATTCAGCATTGAGATGCACCCTAGTAATTGGTATTATACCAATTTGATAAATGTTTGTTACAAATGGTAGGGACGTTGCATAAGGGCGTCCGTACGAAAGAAGGAAGAGGAAAGAAGGAAGAAGGGATAAATATTGAAAAAAAGGGAAAAACAATATAAATAACTATCTAAAATGAACTGGAATAGCTATTTTTAAGCATATTCGAGCAAGGTCTACCTTTTTGTAGCATTCTTTTTTCAAATTGGTATTATAGATAGCAGTCTAAGGAAAGGTTAGAACAGATCAAAAGCTTCAAACTCAGACAAAGTCATATTTTTCCTTCGGCATTGCTGAACCAAGAGATGAATCTTTGCAGAAAAGGTAAATCTCATCTTTATACTTTCTCTTTCTCTAAAACTATAATTCCAATGTGCAAATATACAACGCCACCACACTAATTTATCCGGCAAGTATGCAATGCCATATTTTTCCTTCTTCCTTCTTCTTGTAATATCATGTCCGCTTAATTAACAATCAGAAAATTTCTTCTTCCATCTTTTTTTCTTTCTTCCCTCCTGACTCGGTCCTCCTGACTCGGTCCTCCTCCGTCGTTATTTATTAAGTATTCAACCGGACATGATATAAGTCACAGCAAATACTCCCAAGCTTCATTAAGGATCTGACTGAGCAATTGTCTTTGGGCCATATTTAATAAACGATCATCCGCAAGAATCTCCTCCTTCAATTCCTCTATAGATTTTCCTTGAGAATGAGCAACATTAACTATACCAGCTATAGCTAGAGCGACAAGTTCATCA
Organism: Okeania sp. SIO1H4; assembly: GCF_010672695.1. Lineage (NCBI taxonomy): Bacteria > Bacillati > Cyanobacteriota > Cyanophyceae > Oscillatoriales > Microcoleaceae > Okeania > Okeania sp. SIO1H4. The sequence continues at coordinate 31,907 of NZ_JAAHGB010000040.1, read as the reverse complement.
CTAACTGGCTGTTGTCGCAAAGCAATTACTTCTTGATCGCTTGTAGGTACAGGATAATTCATCTCTACTCCCTTAGTGTCTTTGAGATTTTTTCACTACTCTACTGATTGAGGCTAAACTATTTTGTTGGCTTGAACGAAGTTTACTAATTGAAGATAGTCATCTAGAGACAGATTTATCTTTAAAACCTATCAAGAGAGAGTAGAAACTTAAAAAAATACTACCCAAAGGAAAATTTCTCTTGGGTATACTTCATAGTAGAAAATATTGTAAACTTTTATATTAAATTAAAGTTTTATCTAACGATAATAGCATAAATTAAAATACTGTCAACTTTAAGATTAAAAATTAATTCCCAAAAAAACAGATGAAAGAAATTCTTTACCTAGAAGTACCAACGCCAGATACAAAAACTGTTTGTCAATGGTTACAGCATAAATTTCAACCAAAGTTCGGTGATAAAATTCTTACTTCAGATGGTTTTGTTATGAAATTTTCTGAAGATCCTACTCAGGAATTTTCTGTATTTACCTGGTCATTACAACGAACTACTTATCTCAAAGTTTTTGCTCAAGGAAATGTATCTTCAATACAAAAACAATTCATTTCATCTTTGACTACCAACTTGAGAAAAGAATTTCCTTTCAATTATCCAGAACCTCCGATAATTGACTTATCAAATCAGTCAATTTTTACAGCTTTAGCATCTGATTATCCTCTGACTGTAAAATACTTTCAAAAAATGCCTCAAGGGGAATATGATCTGAAACGTTTATACTGGTGGGAAAAACGTTGGCGCGAATCAGTTAAAAATCCTCAAACACCAAAACAAGTAGTGTGGAAAAAAGAGTTAGGAACAAATAATAATTCTGTTGAATATGACCTCATTTATGTTGGTGGCGCTCTGGGAGTTATTCATGCAGCTGTTATGGCAAAATTGGGGTACAAAGTCTTATTATTGGAACGTTTGACTTTTGGTAAAATGAATCGAGAATGGAATATTTCTCGCTCCGAACTACAAAGTTTAATTGACTTGGGTTTATTTACTGCTGCAGAAATAGAAGGTTTAATTGCTAGAGAATATAAAGACGGTTTTAACAAATTTTTTGATAGTAATAACCCTGATTTTGCTAAGGCTGCAATTCTGCATACTCCTACAGTTTTAAATGTGGCATTAGATTCAGAAAAAGCACTCACTTTATCTGGGAGAAAACTACAAGAATCAGGAGGCAAAATTGTAGATGAAACAGAATTTATTAAAGCTGAAGTTGAACCAGAAAAAGTTGTAGTTTATACTCAAAATCTATCTAACAAAACTGAACAAATTTTCTCTGGGCGTTTGTTAGTAGATGCTATGGGTAGTGCTTCTCCAATCGCTTGGCAATTAAATGGTAAACGTGCTTTTGATAGTATTTGTCCAACAGTTGGAGCAGTAATTGATGGTGGAATTGAATCGGAAGTTTGGGATTCAAATTATGGAGATGTTCTCAATAGTCATGGCGATATTTCTCGTGGTAGACAATTAATTTGGGAGTTGTTCCCTGGTGCTGGTAATGAGTTAGCAATTTATTTATTTCATTACCATCAAGTTCATCCTGAAAATCCTGGTTCTTTGTTAGAAATGTACGAAGATTTTTTCGCAATTTTGCCAGAATATCGACGGTGTGACATGGATAAATTAGTCTGGAAAAAGCCAACCTTTGGTTATATTCCTGGGCATTTTAGTATCAAAGGTAGCGATCGCCAGGTGGCTTTTGACCGTTTAATTTGTATTGGCGATGCTGCTTCTCTCCAATCTCCTTTAGTGTTTACTGGTTTTGGTTCTTTAGTCAGAAATTTACCTCGTTTAACCGATCTTCTAGATACTGCTTTAAAATATGATTTACTCAGCGCTAATCACTTAAATCAAATTCGTGCTTATCAAAGTAATATTGCTGTTACTTGGTTATTTTCTAAAGGCATGATGGTACCAACTGGAAAGTTTTTACCTCCCCAAAGAATTAATTCTATATTGAATACATTTTTTGGGTTATTAGCAGAAGAACCTCCAGAAATAGCAGATACTTTTATTAAGGATAGAGCTAATTGGTTTACTTTTACCAGATTAGCTCTCAAAGCAGCTAGAAAAAATCCTTATCTTTTATTGTGGATTCTAGATTTTATCAACTTTCAGGAAGTATTACTCTGGACAATAAGTTATATCAATTTCACCTTGTTTAGTTTAATGAATTTCCTATTAGGATGGTTGCCTAGTTTTGCCCGCTGGATTCAACCTTGGTTAGAACCTCGTTATCCTAGTTTATGGTTTTGGATATTAGCTAATAGTTATGCCTTAACTTATAATGTTGGTCAACCAAAAGTGAAATTTACACTACAAAAATCGGCGTTGGTGAATTAGTGTATGATACTAATCTTAATGACTTAGGAGTCAGGAGTCAGGAGTCAGGAGTCAGGAGGGAAGAAAGAAGAAGAAATAGGAGTAGAAAGAGAAAGTTTTTTAGTCGCGTAAACGGAATAGAAAATCAGAAAAAAACTGTATCTCAGTAACTTAAAAAACGCTATAGCAATCCGCGCATAGGTTGCGACAAATCAAAAAGTAGATAAAAAAACTGACACTTTTACCTGTTCCCTATTCCCTGTTCCATGTTCCCTAAAAATCAGTAATATTTTTGACACGAATAACACAGGATTGCTACATATTATTTGATTGCTCATTAACAACAAAATCTCTCACAATCAAATTTATCGGTATGTTCAATAATTAATAATTAATAATTAATAATTAATAATTAACAATTAATAATTACCTCTCCTTGAAAAGAAAATTTTTTCTTTTTTCTCCTTTAAGGGAGATGCTTTAAACTTTAATTATTCGGTAAAGGGTTGAGAATAATTGGAAAATACATCCGTTATTTGGGTGCATCTCACATTTGCAAAAATACTTTTTTCCTATATATTCCCTATTCCCCGTTCCCTAAAAGCTATAAATTTTTGGCTTTATTCTTGCATTGAGATGCACCCATCTATTTCACTCCATAGTTAGAACTAAAAATCTCAAAGAATTATGCGGTTAGATTTAGAAGGATTAGAAATTACAAAGGGTGAACTTAAACATCTCACTGGAGTGAGTTTAGGTAAAATATTGCGGCCGCCTACCAAAACTAAATATTTATTAGAAGGTTTGAAAAGTTTACTAATAGCTTTGCTTTTATTAGTTAGTTACTGGATGGTAGTACAAATCTTAAATCAACACCATTTATTATTAATAGTTATTTATTTAAGTATGGCAATAGGATTATTTTTAGAAGATATCTATAAAATATTTATGACTCGTAAAAATCAACGTCTGATTAGATTGTTTGAGGATGTAGATAAATATAATTCGATAGTTCAAGCGATCGCTATTAATGACAAAATTGAAGCTGCTGGGAACCCTCAAGTTAAATTAAGTAATCGCACCAAAATTATGGAAGCTCTAAAACTAATTAGAGAAGATTTAACTAGAGCTTTGAAAACCGAGCGAATTATTCGGGAAAATCAGAAATTTGTTAATAAAAATACAGACTTATTTACCTTGAATTTTAATACTTTGACAGCTTTGCAAATTAATGACAAAGCTAGCGAACATGGAAAATTACTTAACGAAGCTCTAGAAATAGCAATTGAAGTTAGGGAAGAGATGAAAAAATTAAAAAACGAACATTTGCTCAACTAAGGGACTTACAAGTAAAAAGCTGGTTTTTCCCAATCACTCTAATTCTTTTGCCTTTCTCTAGTAATTTTAAAGATACTAACTGATAGCTTTAGGCTTAAACAAACAATTAATTATTTGTTAATGATCTGGCACACACTTTCTTGATTTTCGTTGCATGATCGCTCTGCTCTAACTAAGAATACTTATAGAACCCATTTGGTCTCTTTGTCCACAATTAAGTTTTTTTTACCAGGAGTTAGGAATCAGGAGATTTCATTAATGGATAATTGATAATTGATAATTGATAATTACCTCTGGTTAAAATCGCTACGGAATTGAATATAAGGAGATATTATTTCTTTTCTCTTGGTCGATTGGATATGGCTCCGAGACCTCGCCATCCCATCCTAACGGACTGCTCCGCAAACGACCGCTTTTTCCCCTTAAAAGGGGAGGCTTCAAGGCGCGAATTATTTAATAATTAATAATTAATAATTAATAATTCGGTAAAAAAGGAATAGGGGAAAAAGGTAAAAAAATACTCCCTACCTCCCTGTATTCCCACCTCCTCATAGCTTCATTGATCGATTACTAATAGATACCAAAAAGGCAATAACCCCTAGCTACAGTCTTAATATATTTAGACCTGATTTTTTGGGGTTGCGCATTATGGAATGATATTGCCAAAAATTAGTTTATACTTTTACTAAAAAAACCTATAGCTACAGTCTTAATATATTTAGACCTGATTTTTTGGGGTTGCGCATTATGGAATGATATTGCCAAAAATTAGTTTATACTTTTACTAAAAAAACCTAATATTAATAATTCTAGCAATTGACTCATCCAAAATCCAATTCAATCAAAAATCTAAAATCATTTGTCACTGTACAACGCCGATTTTTTATAGTGTTGTCAACAGACAAGAAATTAATTAAAAAAATTCAACAACATCCCTATGGAATTATATTTAAGGTATAGGGTATTCAGGGACATTATATCTTCAAGAGAAGCTTAAAAATATGCATAGGAGTGTTGAGACATTTGAGTTAGGTGAGTCATGCAAGTACCCATCAGAAAATAAACTACCATCATTGCAGCAGCAGATGTAGCAACTAAAATACCAGCTAGCATTAGGGAAAATTCTCGATGATTGAATGATTCCTGCATGAGATGCAGAGACCAAGCCACTAAGGCCACATCAAGAATTAGAATAGTGAATAACATAAGTTACATTTTGTAACAGTTCCTCTATTCTAACAACATTTCTTAAAAAAACACCCTAATTTTTTTACTAAAAAAATCGGCGTTGGTGAAGCGCGTGTATGATATTAATCTTAATTATTTAGGAGTCAGGAGTCAGAACTCAGGAGTCAGGAGGAAAGAAAAAAGAAGAAAGAGTAGTAGAAGCAGAAACTTTTTTGTTCATGCTCTTATCCGGAGAGGATATCATACCTCTTTTCACCAACGCCAAAAAATCTAAAAATCATCTTAACCATGTCTCACAGGAACTTGATGGTTAGCCAAATAATCCTTAATTTCCGACACGCTTAGTTGACCATAATGAAGTAAAGAAGCAAGTAAAGCCGCTTCTGCTCTACCCTCAGTTAAAGCCTCAAAAATGTGCTGACAGTTACCCGCACCACCAGAAGCAACCACTGGAATTTGAACATTCTCTGCTATAGCTCTAGTGAGCGCTAAATCATAACCAGCTTGGGTTCCATCAGCATCCATACTTGTAACAAGAAGCTCTCCTGCACCTCTTTTCTCCACTTCCAATGCCCAAGATATTGCATCTTTACCAGTATTTTCTCGTCCACCCCGCACATAAACGTCCCACCCTAATTTGTCTGGGTCTAGACGACGACGAGCATCAATAGCTACTACAATACACTGATTCCCAAAGCGGTCACTTGCCCGATCAATCAAGTCAGGATTACGCACCGCTGCTGAATTTATACTGACTTTATCTGCACCTGCTCTTAATAAATCTTTAATATTTTCTAAGGATTGGATACCACCACCAACTGTCAGAGGAATAAAAACCTGCTCTGCAGTCCTATAGACAACATCTATTATGGTACCTCGGTCTTCGTGAGTAGCAGTAATATCAAGAAATACCAATTCATCAGCACCAGCATCATTATATACTTGGGCCAGCTCTACAGGGTCTCCAGCATCTTGAAGATCAACAAAGTTGACACCTTTAACTACTCGACCTGCATTAACATCAAGACAAGGTAAAATTCTTTTGGCCAGCATAGAAATTAAGTTAGTTATAAACTACATGAGGAGTCAGGAGTCAGGAGTCAGGAGTCAGGAGGGAAGAAAGAAGGAAGAAGAGAAAGTTTTTTGATCAAACAGGACTTACGCATTTTTCTGACAAAAACGCTATATATACCATAGTGCTACAGTTTTTATCTACTTTTATCTACTATATGTAGTGCCTTTGCGTAAGTCCTGTCAAAATAATTAGGTCGCGCAACCTCGCCTTTTAAGGCGAAATGTTTTTGGAATCATGCTCAAATCCCCGTTACAAAAAACAACTTCTGACTTCTGAATTATGACTTATGACTTCGTTAAGTTAATCCTTCAATGACAGGATGGTAATAGAAAGCTAATCCCAAAACTGCGTAAGCTGCTAATAATAAAGCTCCTTCTAACCAATCAGAACGACCATCAGAACTTACAGAATTAGCAATTAATACTGCTACGACTACTGCTACTAATTCAAAAGGATTAAAATTCAAATCCATTGGTTGACCCAGTAATAAACCCGCCAAAATTAACACTGGTGCTACAAATAAAGCAATCTGTAAACTAGAACCTACTGCCACTGAAACAGACAAATCCATTTTATTTTTCATAGCAACAGTAACTGCCGTAGCGTGTTCGGCAGCATTACCAATAATTGGAACTACAATTACACCAGTAAATAGAGTAGTTAATCCTAAAGTTGCGGTAGCTTCTTCAAGAGAATCAACCAATAATTCTGATTCAAATGCTACGGCTAAAGTTGCTACTAATAATACAGAAATCCACAGAAATAAATTAGGTTTATGTTCAGAATGTTCTTCTGATTCAGTATCAGTATTAGAATCTGATTCTTCTGATTCATTACCTGCCACACCAACTTCATATAAATAAGAGTGAGTCTTCATTGAAAATAATAAGGTGAGTATATAAACAGCAATTAATACTACTGCTACTGCACCCGACAAATTTTGCATCGTATTTTCACTAATACCATCAGAAGTAGCATTGACAGCTGTTGGAACTAAAATTGCAATTACAGCTAAATTCATTGCTGAAGCATTTAAACGAGCTACTACAGACTGAAATTTTTGTTCTTTGAAACGTAGCCCACCTAAAAACATTGATAAACCCATTACTAACAATAAGTTACCAATTATAGAACCTGTAATACTCGCCTTAACTACGCTTACTAACCCAGCATTTAGAGCAATAATACCAATAATTAATTCTGTAGCATTTCCGAATGTAGCATTCAATAATCCACCTAAATTAGGACCAAGAACAACAGCAATTTCTTCTGTAGCTGTACCCATCCAACCTGCTAAAGGAATAATTGCTATAGCAGATGTAATAAAGATAGCTGATGAACCCCATTCTAGGAAATTACCTGCAATTGAAATTGGAATAAATACTAATAAAATTGAAAGGATTGTTTTTGTATTTAGCATAAGTGTAAAATTCCAGTTTAGTGAATCATAAATTAGGTAAAAATCAACAATATTTGCTGATAAAGCATTTTACAGATGGGTATAATTCAGGAGTTAGAAGTCAGGAATTAGAAATCAGGATAAATACGAAAAACCCAAGTAAGAGATAGAAAAAATAGGCTATTTTTTTTGGATATCCTAGACTGATTATAGCAAATTAGTAGTTGAAATGAGTTTAAACTTTTAAGTAGCATAGGATTCAACCAAATAAAAATCCATTTTTCTAAGAATTGCTTTTTCGTATTCCCATAATCCTTGCGTAAAATTCTACCTCAATAACCCATTAATTCAAACTTGACATAGTACTAGAATCTCGATCTCTTTCCAGTCTAGTTTATTTATATTTTTTTACGGACTTAAACATACATTTGTTGCCATACACCACGAGTTGCCATTTCTTAGGAGTCAGGAGTCAGGAGTAAGAATGAATAGCTTCAATACCAATTTTGAGCTAAGAAATTCTCTTTTTTGTCAAAGGAATATTTCTTAAACTTGTCTTTTAATCGCACTTATTATTCGTAACATTATTTCTTCACGCTTGGTATTATACCAATAACGATTAAACCAATAAAGTATACTTATAGAAATACCTGAAAAATTAGATAACCATTTTTATCTTCAGTCTTAATATGTGTCAGGAAACTAGCTATGTATATTAGTGAACGAAAACTGATTTATTTAACGAAAAATTAAGATTTTCCAACACATTTTACTTAGACAAATAAGCCTGTTAAAAATAGTGAGATAGGTTCATTCTGTAATTACTTCAATATTCAATTTCCCCTACTGCTCTACTCCCCACCCCCAACTTTATAATAAGTAGGGTTTGCGCTTCACTAGTCTTTTTGTAGGGGTAGGAGACAGGAGACAGGAGACAGGAGACAGGAGACAGGAGACAGGAGACAGGAGACAGGAGACAGGAGACAGGAGACAGGAGACAGGAGACAGGAGACAGGAGACAGGAGACAGGAGACAGGAGACAGGAGTAAGAATTGCCCCAAGATTGTTCTACCATAGCCAGCCCAAAATACTAGCTTTTTGCAGCTCTAGGCACCGAAAAGCTGGCACTTTTTTGAACCCCAAAAAGGCTAATACCTTTATTTATCAATACGCGCGAGAATTAATCAGCAAGCCCTAGGGCGTGTCATCAATTAAATCTGAAAGTGCTATGTAGCAAGAGTTTTGAACTTTTGGCTGGGAAAGACTCCAGACGCTAAAAACCTTGACTCACAAAGCTTATAGTTCTAATTGATGACAGACCCTAAGTATTCAACCGAATTTGATATTACTGTAGCAATCAACAGAAAATACTATTACTATTAACCCACATTCCGCACTTCAATAGCGTATTATTAAAAGTAGTATAGAAATCTGTAACTTGGTAGGTATTTATCATCAGCAAATCATCTCAATACTTTTTTCGTTCATCAAATTCCTAGTAAAAAATTTACGCATAAATACTTGCTCTGATGATGACTCAATCACGGCAGCTATAATTTTCTTCTAAAATTCTGTCTCCAGTATAGCTGTCTCCTGACTCCTGATTCTATACTACATTTTGTGGTGCGGAATGTGGAATTAAACATCTGGTGATATAGTCATTTAACCTTAGATTGAGACAAAGCTTTCTTGCTATGAGGGAGTTTCAGACAAAAAAACGTCTCATTTTTAAGTTAAACTACTATAATCAAAAATAAAATCAATTATCGCCCATAAATCATCAATTATTTCTCCCTACTCCCTCTTTTCAGCAGAGGTCTATTAATAAACAAAAATTAACCAAGGTCCACACCTAAAAATCTGTCTAGAAGTTTAGCTCGCCAGACATAACGTAATAATATACACCACACTAAAGCCACCCAACTAATCACAACATAATCATGGGCACTTAGTAAAGATAATTCAAAAAATTGACGTAGAGGTGGAACAGCTAAAATTACAACATAGATTCCTAGCAAGGCCAACGCAACTAGGGAATAACGCCAGTCTCTACTCAAAGGTTCTCCACCAACCCAAACCCTATTGGGGGGCTTAAGAAAAGGCACTAAGAGTAGACCACACAAAACCATAATAGTTACTAAGGCACTGCGAGGAACAGAAAGAAGCTGATTACTAATAACTACACTATTATCTATCAGATTATTTTCCTCAATAGATTCCAACACTGTCACAACTAAGTAACCCAAATAAACACCCAAAGCAACAAGAGTAAGACTCAAAGTAGCAGGTAAAGTAAAGTGGAGTAGCGATCGCACCAAACTACGACGAGGCAACATTCCCGACTTTGCCCACAGAGGAATACAAAAACTAGGAAAACCCACCGATATAAGAGTAACAACCGCACTATGCTTATTTAATAGTGGAAAAGTCCCACCAACAAATCCTGTAGCAAAAATCAATAAGGTGACACAAAACACCCTAATCATAAAAAGTTTCAGTACATCCTGTATACCATTACGAATGCGTTGTCCTTCCAGAAAAGTATGAGGCAAAGACCCAAAAGAATTTTTCAGCAAAACAATATCCGCCACACTACGAGTGGCCTTACTACCACCCTCCATAGCGATCGCCAAATTTGCCTCTTTCAAAGACAGAACATCATTAACCCCATCTCCAATCATCGCTACATAATGACCCTGCTCCTTAAAACTGCGAATTAGTTTAGCTTTCTGCTCTGGAGTAACACGGCCAAAAATTGTATTAGCTTCAGCAGCTTGGATAAACTGGGCTTCATCTAGTTCGGCCAACTCCGCCCCAGAAATAACTTGAATATCCGAGCCAAGTCCAGCTTGTAAGGCCAAAGTAGCCACCGTCTGAGGATTATCTCCTGAAATTACCTTTACCTCTATTCCAGCTTCAGAAAAACCATGTATCGTTTCACGAGCTTCTGGCCTTAGTTCATCTTTAAAGCTAATAATTCCCAGAGGAGTTAATTCGGTAGGTAGTTGTGGCTTTTCCAAATCATTATTCAAGCTATTAATATTTGGGCTGTGAGTAAATAAAAGGACTCGAAGACCCTGTTGAGCTAATTCTTGAATTTGCTGAGTAACTTCTGTACTTAAAGGTGTAACTGTCGCTAATACTTCTGGGGCACCAAGAATGTATGTTCCAGAATCTGAATTTTTTTGACCTTCAAAACTCATACCGCTCCATTTACGAGCTGAAGTAAAAGGAATTTCCGCAATTAGCTCCAGTCGATGTCCAGAGCAAACTTCTTCTACAGCTTCAATAGTTTGATTTTTAGCAGTGGTACTAGCCGCATAATCACCCAATAAATGTCGTAACTTAACTTCATTAATTCCTATAGGATAGACAGTCTGTAAACGAATTCGGTTAGCTGTTAATGTGCCAGTTTTGTCCAAGCATAAAACATCTACATTACTCAATGATTCCACAGCATTAGCTTGCTGAATCAGAACTTCCTGCCCCACCATTTTGACTGCACCCAGGGCATAAGCAAGAGTAATGGCCAAATAAAGACCACTTGGTACTAGGCCAGCAATTACTGCAGCATATTGTACGCTGTCAGCAAATGTATAAATCCTGATAAACCAGTTAATGGCAACAAGTATCCACAGGAAGCATGACAAGAGTAGAAATACTCTAATTACCAAGTTAATTTCTTGTTGAAGGGGGGTGTAAATTTGACGGAATGCTCTGGCACTAACTGTTAATTGATAGGCCAAACTTTCGGTTCCTACTTTTTGAGCTTCATAACAAGCAGTACCACTAACACAAAAACTAGCAGAATAAACTGGTTGTCCTACTTGTTTCGGAATTAGGTCCGATTCTCCAGTTAGTAGTGATTCGTCCACTTCAATTCGGCCTTCTCCTACTACTTGGCCATCGACCACTATTTGATCTCCAGCTTGGGCAACTAATATATCCCCGACTACGATTTCACTGGGATCAATGTTTTGTTGTTTACTTTCTCGAATAACGGTAGCTAATGGTCTTGTTAATAAAGCAATTTGATCTAATTTTTGTTTAGCCCATATTTCTTGGCAAACACTAACTATAACGCCACCTAAAATAACCACAATTACAAGGAAAGCATCCCCATAACGAGAAAGAAAGATTAAAACGACACTAATAGTTAAGAAAACAGCATTGATAAAAGTAAATAAGTTTTCCTTTAATATCTGGCTATAGGAACGACTTGTATGTAATTTGACCTGATTTCCTAGACCTGCAGTACGACGAGCAATAACTTCATTTTCTGTAAGTCCTTGAGTAATTGAGGTCTGGTTGATATCTTGGCGATCAATCATGGCATTTGTGCTAAATATCTCAGAAAAAATTATGTGTTGACAGTTTCAGCAAAAGTTTTTGATATTCATCGGACTTACGCACCTGCAACGTATTTTCGTCCGAAACAAAGCAATCTCAAATCCTAGTTTTTCGTACCTCATGGGTAACATCACGTCCGCTTGAATACTTACACTTTGGAGGAAAAAAAGCAGAAGGCAGAAGGAAAAGAAAAGTTTAAAGGGAGAAGGTTTTTTATCGTTAATTATCCGGACATGATATAAGTTCTGATTCAATATAATGGCCTTTTGAGGACAATAAATTAACTGAAGTTGGTATCAACTCAAATTATCGCTTTTACCATTTTCTAATGATTTGACATTAACTGGTATAGTAAGAAACAGACAACAAGTAAAAGCTGTGAAACACCCTAAAAAGTTAGCATTTTTGCTTCATCTAGGAAGACTCCAAAACCACACCCCATCATCGCATTGGAGATAGAGGTCGGAACAAAGCACCACCAGGTCGTATCTGAATAGCAAATCTAGCACCCCTCGGTATAGTAGAGAACAGACAACAGGCAAAAGCTGTGAAACACCCTAAAAGGTTAGCATTTTTGCTTCATCTAGGAAGACTCCAAAACTTCACCTCATTATTAGCTTTGGAGACAGAAGTTTGATGACATGATAAATTAATATTACTAATTTATAGAGAATGGTAAGTAAAATTAAGTTTTATAACTACAGTCTTGCTTTTTAACTAAGTTAGACTTTATGATACAAATCACAAACATAACTATTAAATCTTTTTTAACTCTGCAAGTAAGCTCTCAACATTATATTAAACTGACAAAAATCTCACCTACTAAAATTAAGGTAAAGAAAGTGAGAAATTTGTAGCTTTTAATTAAAGAGCTTGGACAACTAATCAAGAGCATCTAAACATAATCTGCCTTTCATTAACTCTGCAAAAATTGCTAAAACGTAGAAAATGTAATTGAAATTATTGAAATTAAAGTAAATCAACTTGGATTTAGAATTGAACAACCGTATTCAATGTTTGAAAAAAATTCTAGACCTAGCAGTTTCGTCAGAGTAAGACGAAGACAATAATTTATTATTGAAAATGGAGAATGCGATCGCATGGTTTCCTCATTTGAAAAGAAATTGAATCAACTTAACGACTCTGTTGTAGAAGTATCATTGTCTGAAACAACCAAAGACCGTACAACTTCTGTAGCACCTTCTAACACTGCTACAGGAATTTATGTAACTATCCACGGTCACTTCTATCAACCACCAAGAGAAAATCCTTACCTAGACGCTATCGAACGTCAACCTAGTGCAGCTCCAAACCATGACTGGAATGAGCGAATTTTACACGAATGCTATCGCCCCAATGCTTTTGCCAGAATCTTAAGCGAACGAGGAGAATTGGTGGGGATCGCCAATAACTTTGAATATCTGAGCTTCAATATCGGTCCAACCTTAATGAGTTGGTTAGAGCGTCACGATATGGAAGTCTATCAAAAAATTATCGAGGCAGACCGCAAAAGTTGCCAACGACTAGATGGACATGGCAATGCGATCGCCCAAGCATACAACCATATCATCTTGCCCCTAGCCAATGAACGAGATAAATACACTCAAATTCGGTGGGGTAAAGAAGACTTCCGCTCCAGGTTTGGTCGCGATCCCGAAGGAATGTGGCTAGCAGAAACAGCGGTTGACTATCCTACCCTAGAAGTGTTAGTCGCAGAAGGGATTCGTTTTATTATCTTAGCACCTTCCCAAGCAGAACGTTGTCGCCCCTTCCCAAACTCAGAAAACGAAAATCCTGAATGGATAGAAGTAGGTGGCAGTCAAATTGACCCCACCCAACCTTATCGTTGTTTCTTACCAAATAACAGCGATAACTCCACAGAAATTCCATACATTGACATCTTCTTCTATGATGGTCCAATATCAAGAGATATGGGCTTCAACGATGTCCTAAATAGTTCCCATAACTTTGCCGGACGATTAGGCCAAGCTGTGCGGGGAGACCACCGACCCTCCCAATTGATTTCTGTTGCCACTGACGGCGAAACATTCGGTCATCACAAAGGTGGTACAGAAAAATGCCTTGCCTATGCCTTCTTAGGAGAATTTCCTCAGCGTGACTGGAAAGTAACCAACTTTGCTCATTATCTCAGCATTAGTTCCCCTACTTGGGAAGTTGTTTTAAAACCAGTAACAGCTTGGAGCTGTTCTCATGGTGTTGACCGTTGGCAAGATGATTGTGGTTGCGGTGGTGGAGGCACCTGGAATCAAAAATGGCGCAGACCATTGCGAGATTCACTCAATTGGCTACGGGATCAATTTGTAGAGATTTACGAAGATTTGGGTCGTCACTTCTTCAACGATGTTTGGGCAGCACGAGATGAATACATTAAAGTAATTCTCGACCGCTCTATTACTAACATTAATAATTTCTTTTCCAAGCATCAAAGTCACGACTTAACAGAAATAGAAAAAGTAGATGCTTTGCGTTTACTAGAAATGCAAAGACATTCACTATTAATGTTTACAAGTTGTGGCTGGTTTTTTGATGAAATATCCCGACCAGAAGGCACTCAAATTTTACGTTATGCAGCTAGGGCAATAGAATTAGCAGAGGATGTATCAGGGATACAGCTAGAACTTGAAAAAGAATTTATCGGGCGACTTGCTTTTGCCCCCAGTAATGTAGAGTTGTTCAAAACAGGTGATGAAGTTTATCGGCAATTAGTTGCTACAGCTAAAATTAGTTTAGAGCAAGTAGCAGCTCACTACGCCATTAATTCTTTGTTTACTACTTATACTCGCGAACAGCGAATTTACTGCTATAACGCCAAGCAACATGATTATCAAATGCGACGCATGGGTAATCTAAGTCTAGCAGTTGGTCAGTTAGAGCTAGTTTCAGAAATTACGCTAGAATGTAAGAATTTTGTTTTTGCTGTACTGCATTTGGGAGGATGGGATTTCCATTGCTGTATTCGCCCCTTTAGCGGACAAATAGTTTATAATAAACTGAAACAAAAGCTATTTGATGCTTTGCAAGAAGCTAGTATAGCAAATGTGATTATGACTATGAGCGAGTTATTTGGCGAACGTTCATTTAGCCTGAAGGATCTATTTGCAGAGGAACGTCAACGAATAATGGGGCTACTTAGTCAGGAAACTCTCAATCGCCTGGATCAATTGTATAGTCAGGTGTACCGAGATAATTATAGCATAATGATGGCTTTCCACCGAGATAATTTACCTGTACCCCAAGAGTTACAGGTAGCTGCCGAAGTGGCATTAGGTCATAAGTTCTTAACAAGTGTACGGGGGTTAGAAGCGGAAAGTAGTGATGGAAAATTGAGCCAGAATCATTTGGCTGATTTAGAAGCTCTTGCTACTGAAGTAGGTCAACAGCAATGTCGGTTCTACAACCTGGAAGTTAAAGAAGCTTTAGAAAGGTTAATAGTTAGTTCACTCCGGCATATTTTGCATGACAATGAACATTATAATGTAGAGCAAGATATCTACAACTTAGAGCGAATTATTGAAGTAGGTGATCGATTAAATCTAGGTTTATCATTAATTAATGCTCAGGAGATATATTTCCAATCTCTGGAGAATCATATTGTACCTCTGTGTTTAGGTTATATTCAAAGGAAAAATCATAGTGAAATACAAACTAATGGTGTAGAGGTAGGAGAAACTTGGGAATTGCCTCAAATTAGCAAGTTATTACAATTAGGTAAGAAGCTGGCCATTGATGTGGATCAATGGCTGAATCAATTGTATTAATATCGTTTCTTTTTCACAGTAGAACTAAACTCTCTCCTTTTTCGGCTAAGGTGTGCATTAGTCGCATCTTTCTTAACATCTCGATTGATTTTGTTATGTTAGGTGCAAAAGCTGATTAGGAGGGAGTTTTGGACAATAAATAACCCGAAATCCTCTCTATAGCTAAAACTGGAGCGTTGCATCATCATGGGATGATTTTGATATCTGTCAAAAAATTTGTTTTAACCTATCAACATTTTCAGATAGGTGCAAATGTGATTCTCATCCCGCAATTATGCAATGCCAACGATCAAAGGAGTCATTCATATCTGGCAGTGAAGAAAGCAAAGCATTAGACGGGCAGTATTCAAACCAGTGACCTAAGACGTCATCCATAATAGGTGTATTTACAGCACTTTCGAGGATAGTGAGGTACAGTAACAGTAATGATTGAATCAGTCAAATAATGTCTCATAGGCGATCGCTAAAGTCAAAATCAGAACTTAGTGATTTGGCCAAAATTAAATTTTGATCAATTATTAAAAATCTCATTTCTGTTCCTATATATGAAAGCTTATTCTCTCGATCTGAGAAAAAAAATTATGGAAACTTATTTGAATCAAAAAAGCTCAATTCGTCAACTGGCTGTTCGTTTTCAAGTAGCGAAAAGTTTTGTGCAAAAACTAATCAACAGATATACGTATGGCAGGTCATATAGATGCAAAATCTGATCGTCCAGGTCCAGGTCATAAATTAAAAGGTTCTCAAGAATTAATCTCAAAATTAGTTCCAGAAAAACCAGATGCTACTTTCAGAGAGTTATGTTCTAAAATTCAAGCTAAAACAGGAATAACTTTCAACAATTAATAATTAATAATTAATAATTACCTCTCCTTGAAAACAAGAGGATTGACTAATCATGAAAAATTTTTTTCTTTTTTCCCCTGAAAAGGGGAGGCGCATACCCACAATTTCTCGGTAAAAATGTTTTTCAAGTTTTTATGGACAATTTACCAGCTCATCAAGTTGAGGAAATCAGAAATATAATTGAAGAAGCTCCGAATAAAAGTGCTATATCTTTCTCCATATTCTCCTGAATTTAACCCAATTGAAAATTGTTGGTCAAAAATTAAAGAATATTTGCGAGGGGTTGCGGCTCGTACTAGAGATGATGCTCGAAATAGCATTAATTAATGGAAGCAATTGAGCAAGTGACTTTAACTGATATGAGAAATTGGTTCACTCATTGCTGTTACTGTACCTCACCATCCTCAAAAGTGCTGTAAATTGTGCCTTTAGTGTAACAAATACAAAACTTCTCAAGCTGTTGCTGGCTGAAATCAAAAAAAGTCCACCTCAAACAAGAAGTGGATTTATTTTTTTTGTATTTGATGAAATTGAAATTAGGATGCTACATAGTATTCTTGGGGTTGCACATTAAAGAATGATAATAGATTTTAAACTGTACATATATTGAGGAAAGAATTATCCAAAAATATCTACTTTCGGATTTTATCATCCCTGATTGTGCAACGCCGTATTCTTCCTTAATATTTCAACAATGGAAATTGAAAACACACTAAGGATATAACCAAAATTAAAACAATTGTCCAAGGAGCAAAAATAATACTCAAAAATAGACAAAGTAATGCTATCCCTGCTGTGACTATTTTGACAATCTCTTCAGTAGTATTGACATAAACATAAACGGCAAAGAAACAAATGATGAGACTCATCAATGAAGTCGAAATCATTACAACTACCTCAAATAATAGTAGTACGTTCCTTCGGGATAGATGATTTTGCTGAACTTACTAAAAGTAACCCATGCAAGATTGAAGCTTTATCTAGAACCTTGTTGAAGATAGGTATTTAAGTAAGTTTTTCTTTTTAGCTAATATTTCTAGCCCCTACTTCCGTCTTCCTCAAGCTCTTGGTTAATCAGCCAATCTACACTGTGGGGAAGATGAACGATGGATTTTGTTATTCAATCTAGTATAGCTTTTTATTAAAGCATTGTCAAGAAAATAAATATTTATAGCAGGGAGTAGGGAGTAGGGAGTAGGGGAGATTGAAGTAATTATATAACCTGACTCTATATGACTCCTAAAAATCCCCTAGCTATTTGTAGTAAACATTGATCACACTTGGTATTATACCAATCAGATCAAATCAAGATTGTATCCAGGATTTAAACAACTATGGGGTTATTGACTGTAAAGGCACTGGCCACAATTTTAACATCAGAGTTATCTTCGATAATATCGGCGAGACTAACGTTATCAAGATTCTTATCGATAATGCCTTCAAGTTCCTTGAGATACGGATCATTTTTAACATAAAAGCGATCGCCATCCCGTAAATTAGTGAATTGCTTGATGATGATGGCACTGATTGTCTCACCAACCACTCCACCATTAATATCCTGTTCGGCTAATCCACCAATCCAGAGATCCACATCATCAATAGAATCATACACCGATGCAAACTTAGCAGCAAGCTCGCTGTTTCCTCCTGTTAATTCATCAAAGTCTGTATAAGAGGATAAACCGATAGCATTACGAACTGTATTAATATCAGCTACACCATTCTCCCGTCCCCGTTGAATATTGAGAGAGGCTAAGTCAAAACCACCAGCCCCAGGAGGACCAAACAAGAAGTTACGAACATCATCAATCAGGAAATTATCAACTGCTTGAGCTTGTTGGGATTCTAACCCTTTCAATAAAGAATCAACTCCATCCTCCATAATTTTGCTAGGTTGAAAGAAAGCATCTCGTAGAGCAACGGCTTCATAGCTTCCATCCTCTTCCACTTGTAAGAGTTGAGGTGAAAGCATGGTATGACCAAAGCGGAAAACACCAGTGGAGAATTCAGTGAAAATACCCGGTTCAAGGGTTTCATCATAACCCGTATACTCACCAAGAGCATCCTTTCCTAAGAGCAAGGGTAAAAATTCATTATAGGTAATGGTCTGAATTTTTGCCCCAACTAAACGACGAGCTGATTCATAGATAAAGTCACCACGGCTTAACCCAGACTCTTCAAACAGTTCATTCAGTTTGTCTGCTTTACTTCCGTTTCCATTGTCTAAAACATCAGTAATTTCATCTGCCAAGCGGTTATGTTCTCTAACAAACAGGGTGTGAACAGAAATTAAGCCTAATTGTTCATTAACACGGATATCTCCGGCAAGAAAGTTACCATCACTATCAGTAGGCAGTAAAATCTCCCCATCAGGACCGATGCTGGTGGCTAGTTTTCCAGTGCCATCATCAGCTCTCAAAGAAAGGGCTGTTGCTTCATCGGAACCATAAACCATAGAACCATCAAGAAACGCCGTAATTTCGTTAATCTGTTCACGGGGGTTTGTGGTGCCAGTGGCAGGATCGAAAATAGAACGGGTTAAGGGGATGGTTTGAGTTCCTGTTCCAAAAGGATCAAAATCTGGATCGCCTGTAGGAACTTGAATAGGAAATGAGTCCCCTGAAGAATCGGCTTCCGTTAAATCGATGTCATGATCGATAAATTGTCCCCACTGCCAAAACCAGTCAGAAAGTTTAAAGTCGTTGACAATAGATTCTTCTCCTTGATCGGCGATCGCATTACTGACTGCCCGCGCACTAGGAAGTTCAAGGGGCGTAGTTAGTCCACCACCTCTTGGTTCAGATAATCCATCTTCGTAAGCTTCAGGACCTAAGCGTAATAATTGAGTGTATCGAGTGCCTTTTTCTGTTGCACTACCAAATTCAGGGTTTTGAAGATTATTATTTAAACCATTAATAGTGCGAAAGGTATTTTCGCCAATAACATCATCCCAGAGCAAATCATAGGTATTCCCTGAAAAAGTACCATCCCCTGAAGTGACTTGGATATAATAAGTCCCTGCTTTGTCAACAGTAAAATCAATTATTTCATTATCATCTAGAGAATCTGAAGAGGCAATTTCATTTCCTGTTGAATCAAGGAGAAATAAATCAAGATTCCCTTCATTATGGTTAAAGGTTAACTCGACAAAGATATCTAAAGAGCCTTCTGTGGCTTCAATTTTATAAAGGTCATCATCTAAAGCCACTCCCAGCCCATTAATGTCGCTCAGAAGAGTCTGTTCATTCTCCGAAAAATCAAAAGCTTGTTGGATACGATTATTTTTTTCGTAATTATCGTCCATTTTTGCACCCTATAATAATGTTGATTGACATCGCCAAAATTATATATCACATTCTATAGAATTTGCGTAGCATTCCATAGAATGTGATATACAATACTAAGCGTGAAAAAAGAATGTTACAAATAGTCAGAGAAATAAAAAGACAAATGCAGGATATGTCCTTTGACAAAGCGGTCCTTAGCGCAGTTTCCCGTAGGGTGGGATGGCGATCTTCGGAGCGGCTCTGTCACTCTTAGGGTCTCCTCGCCATATCCAATCGACCAAGAGAGCGGTGCGACCCCGCGACGACGCCAGCTCGCTTGCGGAACGCGCACCAAGAGAAAAGAATGATTTCCGACCTGAAAAATGGTATTGAAGCTATTCATTCTGACTCGGTCCTCCTGACTTCCCCTCCCAGGGGTTATATTAAATCCGTTTAATTCGGTATAAAAAAATGTTCCATCTTCAACCATTACCAAATATCTCCCCATCTCTCACACTCCCCACACTCCCCACACTATGAATCTAATTACACCGATGCTACCGGATTTGATATTACGGGTGGGTTGACTCCTAAGAAACATCCTAGCTATTTGTCGCAAATATTTATTGATTTGGTATAATATGAAATCCGGTTATACAGTTGTCGCACTCTATACTTCTATTCAATGCAGACATAAAATGCCGGAATATCCCCAGATAATTCCCACTCTCATCCTTCCTTTATCCTTGATCCTTGATCCTGACTCCTTGATCCTTGATCCTGACTCCTAAATGATAGGATAACTAATTATCCGGATACTATATCAGTCCAATACTCTTAACTTTTGCCCAAACTACCTCGCTGCATTTGCTCTCTTTCTATAGCTTCAAATAAAGCTAGAAAATTTCCTTCACCAAAACCTTGAGCTTGCATTTGTTTACCATTCACCCAAGCAACCCTGCGTTCAATAAACTCAAAAAATACAGTTGGTTGAGGAAAAATGGGTTTGGTGAAAATTTGCAGTAACATTGCTTCCGGTCTCATTTCCTGCCAGTCTAGCAAAATTTGATATTCTTGAACTTTTTGCCAGTCAACTTCCGGTAAATAACTTAATGCTTTTGCTTGCAGTTGAGAGTAATATGTTGCCGGAACCCGCAAAAAACCCAAACCACGCGATCGCAAATCTCCTATCACCTCCAAAATATTCTCTGTCCGTAAAGCAATATGTTGTATCCCCGCACCATGATTAGCATCCAAAAATTCTTGAACTTGAGAATTAGCAGATGCAGGTTCATTAATGGGAAATTTCACTCCACCATCTGGGTCAACCATCACTTGACTGCGTAAAGCAGATTTATCTGTTTGAATTTCAAAGCTTTGCTGGGGTTGAAATTCTAGAATTTGATGATACCAGTCGAGAGCAGATTGTAAATTATCCTCAGCTACATTCAAAACTACATGATCGATAGCTACAATATTTGTAGAGAGTTGAGAAGTAGGATGTAAAATTTGTGCATCATCAATTTTTTCAACTAGAGTATGACTTATATCTCCCCATCCGGAAATTTTTGCCCATCTCAAACCCTGTAAGTCTTGCTGAATAGGTTGCAAAACTTCTGCTCCATTCGCCGCAGCTTTGGCCACAACTGAGTTAAGGTCTCGAACCCTAAAAGCGACATCACCTACTCCGGGAGGATGTATCCTGAGAAAATCAGCAACAAAATTTTCTGATGTGATGGGAGAGGATAGGGCAAAATATACTCGACCTCTGTTGATAATTTCCTTATGAGTATGTTGAGTGGTTTGAGAGGCGATCGCTTTAAAGCCTAATTTTTCAATAAACCAATCTCGTGACTCCATTGCATTTTCAACGTAGAAGTGAATGTGATCGAATTCCATAACCAACCTTTATTACTGATGAGCTTAAATTCTTTTCTTTACCGAATAATTAAGGTAAAAATCCTCTCCTTTAAAGGAGAAACAATGAATTATAGCAATGTGCGCTGGCATCTTTACAAATTGTACGAATTGTCCAATAGCTAAAAGTCTTATATTATCAGATTTTTATTCCCCCTATTGCCTTCCGGAGCTGTGGCCTGTTGCCTGCGCGCAGCGCTATAATTTTCCTTTGAGTCTTACCTCTTCCTTTCCAAGAGAGGTAATTATTAATTGTTGAAAGGACTTACGCAAAGACACTACATATA
Source organism: Okeania sp. SIO1H4 (assembly GCF_010672695.1). Classification (NCBI taxonomy): domain Bacteria; kingdom Bacillati; phylum Cyanobacteriota; class Cyanophyceae; order Oscillatoriales; family Microcoleaceae; genus Okeania; species Okeania sp. SIO1H4. The sequence continues at coordinate 10,085 of NZ_JAAHGB010000040.1, read as the reverse complement.
GTAGATAAAAACTATAGCACTATGATATATATAGTGTTTTTCTTGGAAGAATGTGTAACTTCTGCTTTAAAAAAATAAATGACTGTCTGGCTGAATATTAATTTCCATTGGTACAGCTTGGGGTTCTGCATTGAGGGCAAACATTATTGCATCGGCAGCAGTTTCAGAACTTAGCATTTTTGAGCGATCGACCTTTAGGCTAACATTATCCCAGAAAGGTGTATTCACTCCTCCGAAATAGAAAAGAGTCACCTTAATACCATAGCGTCGTAACTCATCCGCCATACATTTACTCAAACCCACCAAACCAAACTTAGAAGCACAATATACAGTCCCCATGGCCATTGAATGTTTGCCGAGAATACCAATAACATTGCAAATATGGCCTGATTTTTGTCCTTTCATGACATTGGCAGCGGCTTGACAGGTATAGAAACTGCCTTTCAAATTGAGGTCAAGCATAATATCTAGGTCAGCAGGTTCAATTTTGTTCCATTGTTTGAGAATACCTGCTCCTGCTGCATTGATTAACACATCAATTTGGCCAAAATGACTGGAAGTTTTTTCCATTAGAGTTTCTACTTCCTCTGGGTTGGTAATATTTGTTGGTACAGTAATAACTTGGGTAGTAGATAGTTGAGTGGCTAAATTGTCCAATCTACTGCTATCTCTGGCCGCTAATACTAAGCTCGCACCAGAATTTGCCAGTTTTTCTGCCACTACTGAACCTATACCACCAGTAGCACCCACAACTACAACAACTTTGTCCTGCATTAACTTTCTCTTTACATTTCTTTACATATATTTTTATAATATAGTACTATGAAAATAGGACTCGGAGATTCCTCTATTTCCTTGCTCCGGTTTTCCCTACTCCCTACTCCCTTTCCACTCAAATTTATTCAGGACTTAGGCAAATTGACCTTTAAAGCACCATCTTTAGGGGCGAATGGCATTTGCTAAGGTAGAGCTGCCGATAACGCACTAGCTATATGTAGAGTCCCTATGTGGGATGTATTCAAAGTCCCTACCTATTCCCTATTCCCTATCCCCTATTCCCTAAGCACAAAAATCATAGCTAAATTCACCAATGCCGACTTTATCTCAAGCTTACGAACCAACGACCTTCTTCAGATTGATGCAACTTCAGCGAACTACACAACTCCAAATATTTGGGAAATTTTTTACTAGGTTGAAACCGCTTAATAGTTTTAGTAATTGGTCTACCATATAGTCGGTGAAACTCACTGCCGAGATTAGAAATAGGAACATAATTATTTGGAGATCCATCAATTAATTTACTCACAATTTTTACTAATACTTTTTCCATGATTTCCTGAGAAGTAATTTCAGAAATATCCGTAATATTGGTAGGTACTTCGCCATTATCTGTAGGAGGAGTTAAACTTTTTTGTTCCGGTTTAAACAAATTAAAAATGCTGACATAAGTTTGGGATTTTTCCGACGGTTGATGAATTGCAAAATAAGCTGGAAAATTGACAAATATTTGTCTAGACTTTTGGTCAGGAAAGTGATTTAAAACTACATCTTTAAGATTCACTTTATAGGTTTCTTTATACAACGCAGAAATTCTCGAAAATTTAATCCATTGTAGTCCTATTTTTTCTGATTCAGACCTGATTAACTCCTGTAATTGAATAATAAATGTGTCAATAGTAGGTATGTCTGGGACAGAAATCGCATATACTTGTGACTCCCCAGTTTGACTATTTAAAACAGTAATTTGGTTTTTATATTTCCGTACTTGATACACAGTTAATCCATGAGATTGAAGAGTAGTACCCAGATGAGTTAATCCTCGATCTGAAGAACAAACTAAAACTTCTTTAGCTGTGGGATAATTGACAAAAATAGAAGCACCTACAGTTGCCATTTTCAAATCAGCACTATCCTTGCCAGGAGGAACATGAATTAATTGATAACCACGTTGATGAAATTCTTCATCTTTTTTTCCCATACTGCGCCAATTAGCAAAAGCAACCTTAATTTGAATCGGATAATTGCAGATATCTACAAGGATTTTTTCTGTTTCAATATCAAGGTGTAAATTTTCTACATCTAACAATAAAATCGCCATACCAGACTCAACCAATTTAGTTCCATTTGTAGAGAAATCAGGAATCTGAGAATTAGTAATTTTGTCTGATGAAATGATATTTATTTCTGGATAAATGAATCTATCTATCTGAGAAATTAAAGCATTATATCGATCGGAATTAATAAACTCGGGAGTCAGAAGAATATGAAGATAATTTATGACTTTAAGCTGTAAATCCTCCTTGGTTGCAGCACAAGAAAGCCCTTTTGTCAACTTATTAGTCAAAGTAGATTGATTCTTGGCATTATTCCAAGGAATGCTCTTGTACTTTGGATTTATCCATTCTGGATGTTGTTGTTGAATAGAAACGATCGTTTGGTAAATATAATTGCTAATGGCCTTAATAGCAGTAGCATTATTAGTCATCAGCAAACCAGAATTATCTGACATAGTCCATAAGCAATTAATGGTCACTCAATTTTGGATGATTCACAATTAGCTTGGATCTACCATTTTGAGACCTATAGCAAAGAACGAGTTGGTTAAAACATAGACTGACAATCGACCTTAGATAGGGAAATGTTTTTCCCACTGTTGCCTCTGTTGCTATGCGTGCCGTCTCTTGGTCGGCATTATCATGGCGTTCCCTTCGGGAATGGAGGGACAGGAAATCCGAAAAGTGCAGAGGTCATCCGCTTTTAATATCGGCGTTTCGGCTATCGGCGACATGAAAAGCTTTAGCTCCTCTGTAAGAGGCTAGCCGTTAACGTACTTGTGCCCTAGCTTTTAGCGGAGCTTTACCCTAGCAAAACGCCTGTTTCCCACAGCTTTCGTCTGCCACCGATGCGGGGTTGCATCACTGTTCCTTATTGCCTGTTGCCTGTTCCCTGCTATACACATATCAATCATTTGACATACTCCCGACGTTGCGCTTGAGCTACAACGTGGAATTCGCTAACATAGCTTGTAGGAGCTTTTTGCTTCCTCTTGACAGAGGAGCTACCCTAACATAGCACCTTCCTCCAAGGACGAACCTTTTCTGGTCTCAAGGCGCGCTCCACAGTATGTCGCCAATCTGACGGCTTTCCTATAAACTGCTAGCCTAGCATCCTGATTAATTCTAACATACTATTAGGAAAACCGCAGCATTGATTAGTTTTCTCATCCCTCTGCTCCCACCCTCAGGAGAGTGCGGGTCTTCAAACAAAGTTTAGATCGGAGATCCCTAATAGTTTGACAATCCATTTTAATATGGCCACAGTCAATTTATGTTATAAAGTAAATAATATTTTTCTCCTCATACCAAATTCATTTCTAACTTGCATAGAATAATATCTCGATCGGGGTTGACTGTAGATCGAGATAGACAAGTTAATAAATTTCATAATTCTGTGCCACCTCACATAAAATTGGTATCACACCTAAAAGCTAACACCTAACACCTAATACCTAATACCTAATAACTAATTTTGTGCAGCCTCACATAAAATTGGTATCACTACAAACTTGAGTAGTAGAAAACTGGGGGGTGGTATCTGCAAAGAGATACTGCGAACTAATTAGTTTGTCAGGCTACCTGAAGACCCATCCCGTATTGAAAAAATCACTATGAATTCAAACATGAAGCCTACAGAATAACTCAACGGTAGCGAAAGGGGCGTTGCTGAAGTGTCATTTCAGTTATTAGTTAGCCTCCTGCCGGAGGAACTGCGTTAACAGTATCTATGCAATAAGGAGGCTTGAAAGATAGAATATTCTCTTTGTCTTGGTCCATTGGATATGACGAGGAAACCCGCTCTTGACAGAGCCGCTTCGCTGTTAGCGTTTGCGGTAGCATTCCGGAACGGAAAGCTTTGCGGTAGCAAACTCCATCCCAACCTACGGGAAGCTACGCTAACGAAAGCTTTTTATCCCCTTAATTAAAAGGGGAGGCACATACCCACAATTTCTTGGTAAAATTGAAAAATTTATGTTTTGCGTTGATACTTAATCTAAAAATCGTTACCATTCAGCAACGTCGTGAAAAGAACTGAAAAACATGGCAAGCACAACTATTATAGAAATATTTGCCCAAAACTATTCAGACAGGAGTATTAAGAATTAAAATTAATTTCAATTAAACAAGAGTTAAGAAAAACCTTCCTCTCAAAAGTGAGAATATCCTGAAAATACATATCAAAAATTAACCGTGAATATCTCCATTAGGCATTACAGCACCTTGCATTTGAGCACCACTTAAATTAGCTGTACTTAATTCAACCCTGGTTAAGATTGAGTCATTCAAACTGGAATTACGGAAATTTGCTTTTGCGAGATAAGCGTCAGTTAGGTCTGCTTTAGTGAGATTGGCCTGACTTAAATTGGCTCTGCTAAGATCGGCCCTCACCAAATTTACTTGAGTTAGATTTGCTTTGATTAACTGAGCTTTACCCAATTTTACATCTGCCATGACCGCGCCAGTTAAATTCGCTTCATTCAGCCGTGTATCCATTAATCCTGCTCTTTGAATTTTGGCATTAATTAAACTTGCCCCAGATAAGTTAACTCCTGCCAAATTAGATTCTGTTAAAAATGCCCCATCCAAAATTGTTTGAGCTAAGTTTGCTTTTGTTAATTTAGCACCTCTAAGTAAAACTTCACTTAAGTTTGCTCCTCTTAAATCAGCTTTTGTTAAATCTGCCCCAGTCAAATCAACACCACGCAAATCAGCTCCACGCAAGTTTACTCCTCTAAGATTAGCTATTTTATAAGCTCGCTTTTCATGGCGGAGATTTGCTCCACGCATATAAGCACCACGCAAGTCAGCACCCTGTAGATTAACTCCTCGCATATCTGCCCCACTCAGATTAGCATCAATTAAACTTGCTAATTCTAGATTGGCCTGCCGAAAGTCTGCATTCTGTAAGTTTGCGCCATGAAGATCGACATCAGCCATTTTAACAGATTGCAAATTTGCTTGAGTTAGATATGCACCACTGAGTCTGGCAGTAATTAGGTTAGCACGTTGTAGATTAACTCGGTTAAGGAAGGCTAATACAAAGTCTGCTCCTTGAAGATCTGCTCCAGAGAAATTTGCACCAATTAAATCTGCTCCATTTAACTGTACACCTTTAAGATTGATGCCATGAAAATCAGTATCTCCTGCTGCATATCTTCTCAGAATTTCACCACCACTCATTATAATTTTCCTTTCCTTACTTAAAAAATTAACTCGAAGTAAGAAGGAAGAGGTAATCAGGAAGAAGGTTAGTTAATTGTTTTGACTAAAATCAATTCTTACGTCTTACTTCCTTCAGGTTTTACTTCTTCTTTCTTACTTGTTTTCATCAAAATATTTTAGCATTCAATTGTTTGCGTCCAAGCAATTGATTTTTCTCCTAGTTTTCTACCATGAATTTTGACATTTTTCAGAGATTCTGATTTCAAACTAGCAATTTTTTGTTGCACTAATGAAGTTACCATTTCTTGATTTGGGATTTGCTCAGATTCTAGGATAAGATGTAGCCAACCATTTCTTCTACCAGCTATTATTTTAATTTCTTGTTGCTGAAGTAATTGATGAATTATTAAGGCAACTGCTTTTGGATTACCTTGGGTTGCTAATTCTAGAATTTTTTGTTGATTCTCATCAACACTTTCTTTTTTTTGTTCTAATTCTGTAGAGTTGGTATTGCTAGAATTACTGAAGTTAAGTTTTTTTCTTTCTTCTATTTCTAATTGTTTCAGAATTTCTTTGAATTTTGTGGACTGGTCTTGTATATTACTAATTAAATTTTCTAACGCTGTATATTTTAATAATAAACGTTGTTCTTCTAGCTCAGATTGTAAAAGGTGGTTTAAAGTTTCCTCTAAGGAAATAAATTGTGTTTCTACAGTATCCATTACAGTATCTACACTCTGATTTACCAATGTAGAAATTTCATGCTCTATTTCTAATTTTTGTTTGATTGAATCTAGGATATTTTTTCTTTCTATAGAATCTGTTTGCTCTTGGCCTTGACTATCTATTTTTGGTTGAATAGTAACAGAAGGGATTATTTGTTGTGGCTCAATTGAATCGGTAACATTTTTGGCTTTTTGTTGATTATTTTTTTGGTGAATTCTTTTTGTTTGGGAATTTTCAAATGAACTTATAGACGATGATTCTTGAGTAAAAAAATTACCTTTCTGAAAAGCACTGTTATTTTCTGGATTGCTGATTTTTTGCTCTGAATCTTCAACTTGTACTTGACTATTTGTAGGTAGGATAATTTCTGATGAATAGCAAGTACTTAAAGCATTGATAATTACATTTGCTACTTGAACATATTCATCTGGAGATTCAAAATTATTAGCCATACTATATAAAGAAGATTCTAAATCTGTAATAGATAGGCATAAATTAAATATTTGCCTGATTAGACTATCTAAGTTTTTTGTTTTCAGCAATAACCAATCTCTTTCCCCAAAATTAAATTGATGTTCTACGATTGAAAAAATCAGAATTTTTGTCTTTAATGGATTAGTTCCTTCCATGATTTTTTGCCGGACATCAAACAATTTTCCAGGGTCTCTTTCATAAGATTCTTCTACTACTAATCTATCTTTAAGAGTTATTTGTTCACCTGAATCTCCCTGAAGACCCCAAATGGGACTAGATTCCATAATTGTCATGTCTTCTTCTTCTTCAGGATATAGTTTACCTACACTCTCAATAATTTTCTGTGCTAATAAACCATATTCTGTTTTTTTGTTAACTTTAGAAACTATTCTAGATAAGCGATGATCTAAGGTTTCTATATTTCCGGTTTTTTGATATAATTCTTCTATTAATTCCTTGAGATTAATTTCTTCTAATTTAGTTTCATCATTTTCCCACCTGCCTTCGCAAGCACAATAGATTACTTTCTTAATTCTGATTAAATCTCCATCTTGTTTGAGTTCATTAACTACTGTATCTATGATTGAAAATGATTCCATACTTTTTATCCCTGAATAATTTGTAATTTTTTTTCTAAGTTATTGAAACTTTAAAATGATTTACTGATAATAGTCACATCTTAAACATCAGTTTGGGCAAAAAATAATACTCAAATTGCTGTTCATCAAAAATAGGATTTTATTGGATAATTCAAGATGCTGTGTTTGATTTAGCTATAGTCATGGATAATAATCAGCCCATTATAAATTATATAGTAGTCCTATTTGAGTTGTGCAGAAAATATCTCGGAATTAGGCAACAGGAGTAAGGCTTTTCACTTTTTGATCTACTATTCGATTGTTTACAAATTATTTAAGCTACTATATTACTGTGGTTATAGAATTATTTGAAATACAAAAGTAATATAGTCATCAACTCTACTAGAATATCAAGTCAATTTGTAATTAATTCAGTCACTTTGCTACAGTAGAAAATTATTAAGCTGTTTAAATATTGAACAGCTTATATCAATTTTGGGAAAGGGAACCAGATGGGGAGATTGGGAAATAGTCCGATTTAATATTGAAGTGTGGATAGAATTATAAACATATACTGTATAACCGGATTTTATATTAAACAGAACTTACGCAAAGATACTATATATAGTAGATAAAAACTATAGCACTATGGTATATATAGCGTTTTTCTCGGAAAAATGCGTAAGTCCTGTTCAACCCAAAAGAAAAAGATAATTATCTTTTCTGTGGCGGGTTTAATACCCCACCATCAACGGGGGTGCTTAAAATTGTGTGGGGTTTGAATCCATAAGCAATTTTCCCTTCTGTCTTTCCTAGGTCATGCTACGCAAACAGTTCCCACTGCCTTCTGCCTTCTTCAAAAAGAGGTCTTAGATTAATAACTGTTAAAGCTATTGTCAAAAAAAAATTAATATGATATGGAAAACTTTAATGTAATAGTCATTGGTAGTGGTATTGGAGGATTAGTTGCAGGAGCAATGCTAGCCTACTATGGCAAAAAAGTATTAGTTTGTGAAAGCCATGCTATCCCTGGGGGTGCTGCTCACTCTTTCTCCCGCCAAGGTTTCCACTTTGACTCTGGCCCTTCGTTTTATTGTGGATTAGCTGACCCCAATAGTCTCAATCCTTTACAAAAAGTCCTAGAAATTTTGGGAGAATCTATTGAGACAGTTGTCTATGACCCTCTGGGACACTATCATTTTCCTGAAGGTAGTTTACCTATCTATTCTGATGCGTCGTCCTACATAGAAGCTGTTGCTAAGTTCACAACTCAAGGTGCTGAAGAATTAGAACAATTTCAAGAGCATCTCTTGCAAATATATAACGGCCTGAAAGAAATTCCCACTACAATTTTAAGAGCTGATTTTTGGTTAATTCCTATTTTATTGGGAAAATATGGATTATCTTTGCTGAAGTTACTGCCTTCTCTCAGAGATATTGGGGGTTCTGTTGGGCAAATAATGGACAAATGGGTGCAAGACCCATGGGTACGTCGTTTAATAGACTTGGAATGTTTTCTCCTCTCTGGTTTAAAAGCTGATGGTACTGTTGCTCCAGAAGTGGCCTTTATGTTGGGAGAACGTTCTAACTCAGTTGTGGAATATCCTATGGGTGGTAGTGGTGCTATAGTTGATGCTCTGGTTAGAGGTCTAGAACGTTGGGGTGGTGAGTTACGCTTGAATACTCATGTGGAACAAATATTGATAGAGTCTGGCAAGGTAATAGGGGTGCGGTTGCGTGGGGATGAAGTTGTTAGAGCGAATATTGTGATTTCCAATGCTACGATTTGGGATACCTATACTAAGTTATTGCAATTAGAAGATTTACCTTTTTCTTACCGCGAAGTTGCTTTGGCGACTCCTGCTGTAGAAAGTTTTATGCACTTACATTTGGGTATTCGTGCTGATGGTTTGGAGGATTTGACGGGACATCATGTGGTTGTGCTTGATGGGGATGTTGATATTAGCACTCCTGGCAATACTTGTATGATTTCTATTCCTTCGGTTTGGGATTCTCATCTTGCTCCCCCCGGTCATCATGTGGTTCATGCTTATACTCTGGAATCTTTTTCTGGTTGGCAAAAGGATGACTCTTATCAACAACGCAAACGTGAAAAGGCTGAGTCTTTATTTTTGGCTTTGGAAAGGGTTATTCCTGATGTCCGACAACGTATAAGTCTGGAGTTAATTGGTTCCCCTCTTACTCATGCTCGTTTTTTACGACGTTATCAAGGTTCTTATGGGCCAGCTATTGTCGCTGGTGATGGTAGTTTCCCTGGGCCTCATACTCCTATTCCTGGTTTGTATCGAGTGGGTGATAGTACGCTGCCTGGTATTGGTGTTCCGGCAGTGGCTGCTTCTGGGGTGATTTGTGCTAATACTTTGGTTTCTGTTTATAAGTCTTTGTCTTTGATTTAGCTGTTTATTTTTTAAGTTATGGGGAGAGAGGCGATCGCTTACTTAATTGATTGAATAAAAAATCAAGAGTACGGGCGAGTTGCAACCCATAATACAATACTACTTGGAAAAAAATCCCCTGTCAACTCTCTTTACCCTTCCATGGCGCGGATTTTTTTGGGAATGGTTTGGCTCATATTTTTTGAGTTGGTGGTTCTGTGGATGATGGGGGGATGGGGACCCACCCTTAACCCCTCCCAGGAGGGTATGACAAATTCTCATCTTTATCCTCTTGTAGTTCTAGTCCTACAGGTTTTAACCATTCTTGGATTGCTTTCTTGCATTGTAGAATGACCTCTAATTCTCTATGAATTACTACGAAATCATCAGATACGCTGATGATTTTGGGTTTGTACCCTTGGATATAATTCTTCTGGTTAGGAAAAATTTCTTGGGTGTCCCTAATCATTCCATCCAATGCGATGTTAGCCAGCAGAGGTGATATGACACCACCCTGAGGTGTGCCAGACTCTGTTTCTTTGACATACTCCCGGCATCAAATCAGAGATTATGATGCGGGATTCTCATCATTGATGATTCTACGCTCACAGAGATGACTTAGATGGACAATATCACTATTACCAAACCAGAGGTCGGACTCTCCCGTAGCTTTTGGGTCTCCCCCAGATTCC
>NZ_JAAHGB010000004.1:0-102174 GCF_010672695.1 Okeania sp. SIO1H4 | reverse complement strand
TACATGGTGTGTGCAGTTATAGATCCCTGGAATAAGAGTATATTTTAGCTCAAAATTGGGTACAATTTCTAATTCAAAATGCCTTTAATCGCTGAGTGTGTAAGTTTTTTAAATTTATTCAGCAAGCCCGAATTATTAATTATTAATTGTTGAACCATGTTTCCATATCCCTAAATTCCCAGATATTTTTTTCACAAATTAAATTGAACTACTATTGAACAAAGTCAGAAGTTATTGTTATAACAGGAATTTTGAGCAAATATCCAAAAATATTTCGCCTTAAAATAAAAGGCGGGGTTTTAGACCCAATTATTTTGATAAAAATTCTCTTATCTTTATTGAATCTTTAATGACTACTTAGTAAAGATTTAACAGTAGCAATCATCTTTTCAATATTCAAAGGCTTACTAAGATAAGCTGATGCACCAGCATTAATACATACTTCTCGATCGCCACTCATTGCCATAGCAGTTACAGCAATAACTGGTACAGACCCCCATGTGGGATGAGCTTTTATTCTTCTAATTAATTCTAACCCATCAACTTTTGGTAACTGAATATCCATCAAAATTAAATTAGGTAAATTTGGAGGAGTAACTAGAGGAGAATTAATTGTATCCAACATAGTTTTACCATCACTAATCAGCTCAACAGTATAGCCCTCTAACTCCAATACTTCAGAAATTAAAAGTTGATTATAAAGTTGATCTTCAACAATCAAAATTCGATAAATTTTTTCAGATTCTCGTCTTTTTTCAGCAATATTTCCAGAAAAGACTTGAGAACTTTCTTCAGCTTCAAAATTAACAATTAACTCCTGTTGCATCTCTGTTAATGGCAACCAAACACGAAAAACACTACCTCTACTAACCTGAGAACTTAAAGAAACAGTACCCCCATGTAATTCAGCCAATTTTTTTGTCAAAACCAAACCCAAACCCGTACCTTCATGTCTCCTAGATAAAGAAGAATCAACCTGCTGGAAAGGACTAAATAAAAATTTCCATCTATCTTCAGAAATACCAATTCCAGAATCTTTTACCTCTAAACATAAATAAGGAGTGCTAGGATTAATCGGAGAACAATCAGGTCGATAATCACCTTGAATTTGACTACCATAAGCTAAACGTCCGCTAAGTTTAACTTGCCCCCCCTCTGGTGTAAACTTAACAGCATTAGACAATAAATTAATAATTATTTGTCTTACACGACGTTGGTCTAGAAAAACTTTAGATAAACGATAATCTAATTCTAGAGATAAAGCTAACCTTTTTTTATCAGCTCGTGGCTGAATCATTTTCAAACAGTCAGTACAAAGTTCGTGAATATTTACTGACTCTAAATTTAGCTCTGTTTTTCCAGCTTCAATTTTGGATAAATCAAGAATATCATTAATTAACTGTAGTAAATGCTGACCACTTTTTTGTATTAGTCGAACTTGATGAAGTTGGCGATCGCTTAACTGCCCAGATTTTTGTCGCTGTAGTAAATCAGAAAACCCTAAAATACTATTAAGTGGAGTTCTCAACTCATGGGACATAGAAGCTAGAAACTCTGACTTTAACTGAGAAGAACGCTCTAATTCCTCATTAATTTGCCGTAGATGTTCTTGAGACTGTGCCCTTTCTATGGCCACTCCTAGAGTGCGACAAGCTGCAAATAACATATCTTTTTGAGGAGCTTCTTGTAGTTTTTGCAGATTACGAGATTCTAGAGTTAAAACACCAATAATTGTCCCATCTGTGGCAGGAATGGGAAAAATTCCTAATTGACCAATAGCGGGATTACAAAATCCTGGTATAGCTTGAGGGTGAGAAGCATAATCTTCAACATACATAGGTTTACCACTTTCAACTACTTGCCACAAAAGTCCTTGGCCATAAGGAATGCCCTGTTTCAATAAACCTTCCATTTCCATTACTGCAGGTTCACCATAAGTAGCAATAAATTGAGAAGTCATTTGATTAGATATTGGCCCTGCTTGGCGATCTTCTCCTTCTCCGCTAATAACTTTGACATCTCCAAAAGCAGCATTCATTACCTCTACTAAATAATTCAGAGCAAATTGGGCAATTTCTCTTAAGCTGTCTGAGTATTGCAGTCGTTCGTTGAGACCCAAGAGAAATCTTAATCTCCTCAATTCAGCATTAAGGGTATTTTGGGACTTTTGATAGACAGTCATATCTCGAAAAGTGAACAGATGTCCCCCATCTGATGTGAGAGTGCAGTCCACATTAAGAAAAATATGGTTAGCTTGTTCTATATCTAGGAATAGACTTTCTGTTTCTGTGTTGAGTAGACAGTCTTTGAGCTGTTGACATTGTTTTGTTGACCAATAACCTTGAGCAACTATTTCGGCAAATATAGTATCACAATGAGGCTTTAGAGCAAGCCACTCTGGCAATAATCCCCAAATTTCAGCAAGTTTTTGATTAAATAAAATTAAGTGATGAGATTTATTAAATAGGGCAATAGCATTATCTATTTGGTTAAGGATAAGTTCTTGCTCTTCCTTTAACCTCTGTAAATCTATTTCAAAATTCTCCATTTTTATGACTTATTATTTTTTCCATTCTTAATTAGACAAACAGGCAAGTTTAAGTTTCTTTACATAAATTTACAAAATCTTCTACTATTGAAGAGTGATAGCAATTAGATTGTGTGTGTGATCTTCAGCACACTCAAATAATTTTGTCGATCTATTACTGAAATAAACGAAATAAATATTAATAATATATAAGTAGAGAAAGTTTGATTAAATACTCATTTGTACTAAGAAGTTTTTGGTGTAAAATAATGAAAAATTATCAGCTATTTTGCATTTAAACCATATATTCAATGATCAAGTAGGGACAAATAGCCATTCGTCCCTACTGCCCAAATTAATTAGTAACATTATTTTTCCAAATTGGTATTAGATTGTGTGAAAATATCTGCCAAAAAGGAAAGAATATATCTGAAAACAAGGTTGAAGAAGAAAGAAGTGGATGGAGACTCAAACTCCAACCAATTGTAAAAACCTTGTAGACAGCGGGGTATTAAACCCAAAAGAAAAGGATAAGAGTTTCCGACTTTTGATATGGTTTTTTGATTTTTTATAGATGATTTAGGATTGCTATATATCCGGTTTACCGAATAATTAATAATTAATAATTAATAATTAATAATTCGCGCCTTGAAGCCTCCCCTTTTAAGGGGAAAAAAACGGTCGTTAGCGCAGCTTCCCGAAGGGTGGGATGGTGAGGTCTCCTCACCATCCCTCGACCAAGAAAAGAAATAATATTTCCTTATATTCAATCAAGAGCGGTTTTAACCAGAGGTAATTATCAATTATCAATTATCCATTATCCATTATCCATTAATGAAATAGATTATTCATGGAGATAAGCAACAGCCAATCTGGAAAAAGTTATAACTCTAATTTAGTAAACCGGATTTTGTATTACATACTAACTTTCAAAGTGAACTATAAATCTGCTGCTGTATTTTCTAAGCATAAAAATCAGGCAAATTTAAACTATTTTTCTTAACTTCATTGTTTGTCAATCTATCTTTAACCAATGAATTGAAGAATACTAATTTTCTCTCAATCTGGAAAAGTTCGCTTTAATTCATCAATCAAGTCATCAATCTCTTCTAGAGCTTGATTAATATCAATTCTGAGTGTACCCAAATCTGGTTTTTCTAGCAGTTTAACTAGAGATTCTCGCTTGCTCTCAATATTAGCCACTCTTGCTTTGATTATCTGTGAGTCCATTTGAAATTCCTGATATACTCTTGTTAATACGATATTTTAGTTTAACTCAATAGTTAGATCTATAAATCTCAACAATCTCTGGTTATTGAAAATAAATTATCATAGATACTAGATACTAAAAATGTCTAATTTAGATCCAGAAAAGGAAGCTAAGACAGTTGATAAAGCAATGTTAAAGCAAATTGATTCCCTCAAAAAAGAGGATGAAAGATTGTACAATATTTTAGCAATAGATGTTTGGGCACTAGCAAAAACAATGGATGAATTTCAGCCTGGATTTTGGGCAGCTTTTATGAAAAATAGAGATAAAGCTTTGAAAAATTTTATGGCTGATACAGTTAAAAATAAACAAAAAAATGATCGTAGTCCACCTTTTCTTCATTAATATATACTGAAGAGTATCTAGGCAAAGTCAGATAATTGACTTAGTATTTAATACATCTCCATACCCCTGAATTTTTCACTCTTTCAAGTAGATTTTTGGAGACATAAATCAATAAGTAAATATAGATTGAAACTTAAATCATTTATTCAATATTGAAAATTACTAGAATATACCTCTATTCCTTGTTTGGTGTTCCCGACTTTAAAAGAAGTATAAAATAACTAAAATAATAGTTGACCTCGAAGTCATAATGAGGGTAAGATACACTTAGCAATACTAAAATTCTAGTTACAGAATTTATAAAAGCAAGAAACTGACTATCTATATATTATAATATTTTCTCTTTTTAAAGATATGCTAGGTAAAACTTCATTAGCAACAGTAGGATTAATTGTAGGTGGAATTATTTCTGTGATTGGAACAGCAGCTTACTTTACCAATCATCCCACACTTAATTTAGCAGGATTCTTCTACGGAATCCCGCTGCTTCTAGGAGGACTTGCTCTCAAAGCTGCTGAACTTGAACCAGTAACTTTTACACAACCAACTACCAAAGAAATTGTAACTCTCAGAGAAAAACAAGCTACTCCCATCCAAAATCAATTACGCAAAGATGTGACTCGGTATAGATATGGCCAAAAAGTACATTTGGAAGAATCTCTTAATCTCTTAGGTTTAAGTCCCACAGATGAAGAAACACCAATACTTAAGGGATTAAGGGAAGTAGATATTAATGATAATTATGCCTTAGTGCTGGAATTTTCTTCTCCGTCAATTCCGTTAGATACTTGGCTTCAGAAACAAGATAAACTATCAAGTTTTTTTGGACCAAATATCAAAGCAGAGGTAAATCAACCTACAGAAGGAAAGATTGACTTAGTTCTGATAACTACTCCAGAAGTATAAAATTATCAGGTAGTGGTACATAGTAATGGTAGAAGGAGATAGGTCGATGGGTCGATGAGTCGATGGGTAGTGGAAAAAACTGTGAGTAGGAAAGAAACAGAAATACATCCTCTCTCTTGGTCGATTGGATATGGCGAGGAGACCCGAAGAGTGACAGAGCTGCTCCGCTTTACATGTTGCGGAACAAAACACCATCCCTCAACTGCTTTCTTTTAATTGGATCTGAGGTAATCACAGCTAATATAATTAGGTAATTTGTCCCCAGTTAAATCAATACTATTGGTACTTACACATTTTCTGGCAAAAAAATGCCTAAGAGTCGTCTGCATAAGGGAACTACGTCAATGGCCTAAAAATGCCTGGAACCCGTGCTTGTGAAGGAATTATACCTTTTTGACGTAAAACTCTCTACCTGTATATATTTGAGACTATTTTATGGCTCTATTTTGTGTAAGTCCCACTATTACGGTTGCAGGACTGCCAATTATTATAGTGGTTTTCACAAAGGTAGACTACAGACAAAATATAAGTATGTTTTAAGTTTAATAAGTTACAGACCTAACAGCTATATTCTATGTTAATGAAAACCGCTATAAATATATAATCTTTAATACTTAATCAAAAATAAATTGATATTTTGTAGAAAATATTAACTTTATTTTCTGGTGTAGAAGTATTTTCAAAAAGTAATCTTTTAGATAGTTGCATCGGCAAGTTGATGAAGAAAATATTCTTTTAAAAGTCGTCAAAAGTAGCAAAATTAATCAGCTTGCATAAAACTCACAAATAAAGACCTGCTTTTGAATCAATTAACAGTGAACGGGTTGATAATTGGTTAGTTAAATAGTTATTAGGCAAAAGTTTTCAGTTATTAGCAAGTAGTTCAGCATTGAAACTGTATCTCTCAAATTTTAGCTAAAAGAAGTCATATCCTTATACCCGATACTTCCTATCCTAATCCACCTCAAACACTTAAGATTAAATCTGTTAATTAGCAAAAAAATGGTCTATTGGAGTTGGAAACTTATAACTATTAACTTTTAAATAAATAGTGGGAGTCAATTACAAACTGGTTAAAAACATTAACTGATAACTGATAAAACTTTGTTCCGCATACCCGATACTTCCTATCCTAATCCACCTCAAACACTTAAGATTAAATCTGTTAATTAGCAAAAAAATGGTCTATTGGAGTTGGAAACTTATAACTATTAACTTTTAAATAAATAGTGGGAGTCAATTACAAACTGGTTAAAAACATTAACTGATAACTGATAAAACTTTGTTCCGCTACACGAAAGAGAAAATGTTATTGAAAAAATTCCCTTAGAGCTGATTTGTCAACTTAGCTGTTTGCCCAGCATCTCCGTTGGAAAAGTCTTATACTACCTAGCTTTTAATAATTTGGGATTTACTGGATAAAAACTCGCCAAGCCTAAATATAGCAAGGAATTTAGCCTCTTAATATTTACTTGATAAATCAGCTCTTAGCTGGGGGGTGGATATATTAGAAATGAATAAAAATCTTATGGTAGAAACTTACTTTTCCAAACGCACCACATACCATTGTATAAAATTACCATTGCTTAATTCATATTCACAATAGGTATCTCTTAGTTGTTGAGCTTGAGCATCTAGGGAAGATAACTTTTGTAAATCTCTAGGTAAATCATGTTGTTTTTGAGCTAGAATAAGCCGCAATTTTTCTAGTATTTCTAAACCTGTCATCAACTGCTCAGGTTTATTTGGTTCTAAGACGACGTAGTTTTCTTCTTGGTACATAAGTGAATTAGGCATTTTTAGAACGAAAATAGTTGAGTGTGACTAATACTGAAAATTCTATAATCAAGAAAAATCAAATACCGTATGTTTTCAAGGCGAAAAAAATATAAGTGACACAAGGAATCATTATAAGGTTGACAAAATACGGTTATATGAGAGTATAATAAAAGACTAATGAGTTACTTGTAAATTAATGGTAAATTATTATAAATGCTAAAAATAAAAAGATTAGTAAAAATAAACATATAGTGAATTATAAATAAATAAAATTAAGGAAACTACATTCCTAATTATAAGATTAAAGGAATATTTAATACGGTAACTCTACTTAAATATTAGCTATTAGCAACTTTAAAATGATAACTCCATCTCAAAATTTAGTACAAAAAGAGCAAAAACCTTCTAAGGTAGAAGGTATAAAAGAAAATAGCAATTTCTTGCGGGAACCCCTAGCAACTCAACTGCTAGAAGATACAACGCACTTTACTGAAGAAGCTATTCAAATACTCAAATTTCATGGTTCTTACCAACAAGATAACCGGGATAATAGAGCGAAAGGGCAAGAAAAAGATTATCAAATGATGCTTCGCACTAGAAATCCAGGTGGCTTTATTCCGCCACAACTTTTTCTCACCTTAAATCGTTTATCTAATGAATATGGTAATGATACACTTCGTGTAACAACCAGACAAGGTTTTCAGTTGCATGGCATCTTAAAGAAAAATCTGAAAACGGTTATATCATCCATAATAAAAAGTATGGGATCGACTCTAGGAGCTTGTGGGGATCTTAATAGAAATGTAATGTCTCCTCCAGCTCCATATAAAAACCGTCGCGAATATGAATATGCAAAAGAATATGCGAATAAAATAGCAGATTTATTAACACCACAGACAGGTGCATATTATGAGATTTGGCTAGACGGGGAAAAAGTAATTAGTGCAGAAGAACATCCTGAAGTAAAAGCTGCTAGACAACTTAATAGTAATGGCACAATATTCACCAATAGTGAAGAACCTATTTACGGTACTCACTATATGCCAAGAAAATTTAAGTGTGCTGTAACCGTACCAGGAGACAACTCAGTAGACCTATACACTCAAGATGTTAGCCTAGTCGTAATTACCAATGAAACAGGAGAATTAGAAGGGTTTAATGTTTTAGCAGGGGGGGGTCTAGGTAGAACTCATCGAAAAGAAGAAACTTTCCCTTGTTTGGCCCAAGAGGTCGGGTATGTGGCCAAGGAAGATATTTATGAATTAATCAAGGCTATAGTAGCAACTCAGAGAGATTATGGCGATCGCAGCAACCGTCGCCATGCCAGAATGAAATATTTACTCCATGACTGGGGAATAGAAAAATTTAAGGCCAAATTAGAAGAATACTTTGGTAAATCCATTGCCCCCTTTAAACCTTTACCAGAATGGAAATATTTGGATTTTCTGGGATGGCACGAACAAGGAGATGGCAAGCTCTTTTTAGGAATTTCTGTAGAAAATGGCCGTGTAAAAAATGAAGATTCATTTCAGCTAAAAACAGCACTGCGGAAAATTGTTGAATTGTTTAAACTACCCATGCTGTTAACACCGAATCACAACATAATTCTCTATGAAATTCAACCACAGCAGCAACAAGCAATAGAACAAATTCTGGCTCAACATGGTGTTAAGAGTGAAAAAGATATTGATCCCTTAGTGCGCAATAGCATGGCCTGCCCAGCTTTGCCGACTTGTGGACTAGCAATTGTAGAATCAGAAAGGGCCTTACCTGGTATACTGGGACAAATTCGGTTATTGTTGGACAAGGTGGGACTAGAACAGGAACATCCTGTGATTAGAATGACAGGATGTCCCAATGGTTGTGCTAGACCTTATATGGCCGAGTTAGGGTTTGTCGGTAGTGCTCCTGATGCTTATCAGATTTGGTTGGGAGGTTCACCCAATCAAACACGACTGGCAAAAACTTATGTTGACAAATTACATATCAGCGATCTGGAAGCTGAGTTGGAATCGATATTTATCTATTTCAAACAACAACGCCAACCAGATGAAAGTTTCGGCGATTTCTGCAATCGTGTTGGTATTGAAGCCATCCGTCAGTTCGTAACCAACTATCAATCTAGTTTCTCAATGAATACAGATATTAACAATTCAATGTTGACCTCAACCAACTCTGAAAATAATACTCCAGTAGTTACTAATGTTACTGAAGCAACTCCAGAAACTAAACCTCAAGAAGAAGGGGTAACTACAAATCAAGAAAATAATCAGGAAACGAATCTGATTAATAATCCAGTAAATTCACCCGTTAATTTTGATAGTACTCCGCCAGTAACTACATCAACAGTAAGTGAAACCCAGTCAGTAAATACTTCTGTATCTGGCGAAGTGGCAAATACTACTACAACACCATTTCCTGCTGTGGGTCAAGAGGTTAGTCAATCCACCCCTTCTAGTTTTGGTCAAGAGGTTAGTCAACCCACCCCTTCTAATTTTTCTCCAGAAACTGGTCAACCAACCGCTTCTAGTTTTGGTCAAGAGGTTAGTCAATCCACTCCTTCTAATTTTTCTCCAGAAGCTGGTCAACCACCCTCTTCTAATTTTTCTCCAGAAGCTGGTCAACCACCCTCTTCTAATTTTTCTCCAGAAGCTGGTCAACCACCCTCTTCTAATTTTTCTCCAGAAGCTGGTCAACCACCCTCTTCTAATTTTTCTCCAGAAGCTGTTCAACCAACCGCTTCTAGTTTTGGTCAAGAGGTTAGTCAATCCACTCCTTCTAATTTTTCTCCAGAAGCTGGTCAAACAGCTCTTCCAGAGAAGCCAAAAGATACCAGTAAAATGCGACATCGGGTTAGCGTTAGAGATGAAATCTATACCAAACTAAAAGAAGAGTCAAAGCGTCAGGGTAAACCAGTAGTTCAATTAGCAACTGAAGCAATTGCAGAATACCTGGAGAAAATTAGGAATAACGAAAGCTTATCTGCTGCTGATGAAACTAATTTTAAGCAAGAATAGTTAATAGATTATTTCACTCCAAGAAATTGAAAAGTTGTGGGAGATAAGGGGTAGTAATTGTCCTCTAATTCAAAATTCGAGGTAGATTAAAAACCCCTCCCACCTAAAGAGTTTTTCAGTATTTCTAGGCTGAAAATTATGATGTGCTAGTGAATCTGAAATATCAATTTCAATTAGCTGTAATGAATTTACTACCCAGTCACATAACTTGATCGTAGGTTAAAAATATGATGTGGTAGTGAATCTGAAATATCAATTTCAATTAGCTGTAATAAATTTACTACCCAGTCACATAACTCGATAGTTAGAACTATCCAAAAATACCGATTTTGGCACAGTAGCATCAGGGTTTCAGAACTTTTTCTGGAGATGTTTATCTAAATGTTGGCAGGAGAGCGCGGGTCTTCTGCCAACATTTAGATGAAAAAACCTATCTTCTTACACAGAGCAAATCTCCTGATTATCCCTACTCCCTACTCCCTTACTTTATAAGTATTCAACCGGACATGATATGACAAAGGTTTGAGATTAATTATCTTTTCCCTTATGGGTTTAATACCCCACCGTCTACACGGTGCTTAAAATTGTTTGGGATTCTAACCCCAAACAATTTTCCCTTCTGCCTTCTGCCTTCTGCCTTCTTCAATAGCAGAAGTCTAATAGACATCTCCAATAATCAAAAATCAAATTAATTATTGTACATAAATCATTAATTATTTCCGCCTACTCCTTCTTTTATGGAGATGTCTAATTTAAGAATAACCAAGTTTGAACAATTAAATTTTTTTCTAGATATGGCTAATTTGCAAAGATTAGCGATCGCCCCCCACCAAATTGAACGACAGAAAGTATATCTAAATCCTGAACAACAGCATTACTTAGGTCGAGTGTTGCGACTAGGGGAAGGAGACCAATTTATTGTAATGGATGGTCAAGGTAATTCTTGGTTAGCGAAACTTCAAACAGAAACCTCTAAAAAAAGTACAATCAATGCAATTTTAGAGAAAGAAATTTTTATTCAAAATGAACTACCCATAGACCTGATTCTAATTTCTGCCTTACCCAAAGGAAATAATTTTGATGAAATTGTTAGGCAAAGTACAGAATTAGGAGTTACTCATATTTTGCCAGTTATAAGTTCTAGAACTTTACTAAAACCTAGTCCGCAAAAGTTGCAAAGGTGGCAAAAAATTGCCCGTGAAGCTGCTGAACAATCAGAGCGTCAAATAGTTCCAATAATCAGAGAAACTATGGAATATTCGGCAGCTTTATCATTATTCGATGGTCAAACTTTATCTAATTATTACAAATATATATGTGTCGCTCGTAATAACTACTCTTCTTTACTTGAGAATTTATTAGATAATCAACTGCCAAAATCAATAGTAATAATTACAGGTCCGGAAGGAGGTTGGACTAATGTGGAAATAGAAGCAGCGATCGCCACAGGTTTTCAAGCAGTTTCTTTGGGTAAACGTATTCTCAGAGCAGTTACAGCTCCTTTAGTTGCATTGTCTCTAGTTGCTGCTGTATTAGAGAAAAGAAAAGTATAAAAGTAGGTTTTGCTTACCCATGCTCCGCTGAATACTAGCGCGATAGAACTCCGTTCCGCTACGCGATAACTACGTTTAGCTGCGCTATCGTACCACCACTTACTAATTCGGGCTTGCTGATTAAACCTGAAAGTACTGACTGATATTGGCTTTAGCCTTTTTGGGTTGGAAAAAGTACCAGCTTTTAAGTGGAAAAAGCTCAAAAAGCAAGTATTTTGGGATAAGGGGGGCAGGAAAATCTCTCGAACAATTATTCATCCTACTTTCTCTGTCTTCCCACCCTCCCCACACTTCCCACACTTTGCTTTTTTCAACAAACCCTAATTCTCTACTTCATTTTAATAAGCACCTACGCAGAGCGAATTACTTACCTCAAAAATACACGAAAATTTCTTCATAAGCAACCACCCTGTATTTCTTGCATATCAACACTTTTAATAAATGGCCAAAACAGAGGCGATCGCAGCCAAATTACCCCTATTTTTCCCCTAGATAGCTCATTTAAACTTTTTTGGGAAAATTAAGTTTAAATTTCAAATATATTTGACAATATTTTATAAATTTAATTTATACCTATATTTTTTCAGCAATTATTAAACCTTAAAAAGCTTACAGATAAAGCTTTTCAGAAGAGAAAACAGGAAGTATATTTTCTATAGATGTTTAATTATGACTATTGTCTATGTCAGAATGGCAATGATAGTATCTTAATTAAGAAAGTAAAGTAGAAAGTAGAAAGATTAGAATAGATTTGGAAAAAGTACCTTTTGATAACTAACTAGGGTTTGCGTATGGAAAATCTTTTTGCTGTTTGTAGGGAGTAGGAAGTAGGAAGTAGGGAGTAGTTAGAACGTAGAATAAATGGAAATTACAGAGTCAGTGGCCAACACAGTAGTAAGAGTGATTTTTCGGCTTTTGCTTCGGTGAAAATCTTCA
The DNA here is from genome assembly GCF_010672695.1 of Okeania sp. SIO1H4. NCBI lineage: Bacteria > Bacillati > Cyanobacteriota > Cyanophyceae > Oscillatoriales > Microcoleaceae > Okeania > Okeania sp. SIO1H4. Next base: position 89,841 of record NZ_JAAHGB010000004.1, on the reverse strand, counting down.
CTTTTTTAACAATCCCTTGCTGAAAAGCTCATACTTTTTCAAGACATAAATTGCCTAAAACCAATATCAATGAATGCTTTGATATTTAATCAGCAAGCCATAACTAGGTTTGGTATAACCTCTAATTTAAAACTTTCAAAATAAAAGTTTCATTTATAATTTCCAAATTGCAGAGGTACTGATAACTGATAACTGATAACTGATAACTGAAATGACCTGCTCTTTTCTTTTTCCGAGATATTTTCTAGCAGCTTAAATAGGACTATTATATATGAAAGAAATAAAAGAAGTTGCTACTTTCCTAGAACAAAAAAACTATCAACAGGCAGGAAAATTACTAAAACAATTACAAAAAGAATATCCTCAAAATCTATGGGTGCAACTTTATATTGGGCGATGGTATGAAAAAATAAATAAATTAGAATCAGCAGAAAAATTCTATAGAAAATTGCTGAAAGATGCAACAAATCCACAAGTAGTTGCGCAAGCACGTCAAGGTTTACAAAGAATAGAAACTATAGAGAAAAAACGCCAGCAACAAGCGATCGCCACTGCTAAATCTGACCCCAAAAATACCGAACCAGGATTACTTATTATTGAAGCTATTAGTAAAGAAAATCAACAGGAAGCTGCTAAAAATCTAGCTAGAATTATGAAAATTGATCCTTATACAGCTAGAATGCAATTACAAAGTAGAGGTTGGCGAATTTATCGTCTTGGAGCTATTGGGGAACTAAAAATTTATGGTGAAGAAATGATCAAAGCAGGCATTCCTGTATTTTGGGCAAAAATATCAGATATTGAGAAGATAAATATATTTAGAGTTCAATATTTTCAATCTATTTCTTCTTCTGAGGCAAGTATTGTTTGTCTAAATGAACAGGATAAAATGGGAAGTTTAAATTTTCAGTGGTCGGAAGTAGTAAACAAAGTTGAGGGATTATTACCTATATTTATGAATGCTATGGATTACGATCCTAGACGACGTTCCGAAAAAATCCGTCATAAACAAATGACTCAAGATTATGCCAATATATTAGATTTACATCTTCCTAATCGCCGTAGTATTATCAGATTTTGTGACCAAAATTATCAATATCAAAAAGGAATTACTCCTAAGGTTAAGACTCAAGAGGAATCCCGATTAACACTACAAACTACTAATAGAAGTAAATGGAATGACTTAGTAAATATGATTAATCCAAAATTAGCTAAAGTAACAACTTGGTCTGATTTTACTTCTTTTGGAGAAGCCGCAAGTCGAGATTACACTCAACTATTAAGTCGCCTCAAATATTACATTGATATATCGCGTAAAATAGAAACAATGTGGGACCCAGCTTTTCATTTATATAGTACCTTAGTATTCTTAAAAAATTAGGGGCTTAACATAGCAAATATAAAGTTAAAAGCTAAATTTTTACCCCTTTATTTTTAAGTTCTTTATCGAATATTATCTTGGCAGATTTAAATCCTTAGCCATACCACGAAACATACCCATGCTAGGACCAGGGCGACGACGTTTTGCTGTAGGTTTTGGCATTAAAAAGTTAGGAGCAAATAATACTAACTCTTCTGGTTCCTGGGAAACTTTAACATTAGTTACAGGAGGTTGTGGTGTTGCGACTGTAGGAGTGCCATTTTCAGCTTCAGCTTTTTTAGCATTTTTTTTAGCCTCAGAAAGTTTGGCTTTAGCAATTTTTGGAATTTCAGGACTAGCAGGTTTAGTTTCTTTTTTTGTAGTAGGTTCTGGCGCTGCTACACTCCCTTGAGTAGATTCTTCCTTGGATTCATTAGTGCCTTGATCGTCCTTAAATTCTAATAAATAATCAGACTTCTTTCCCAGCAGATTTCCCAGGATACCAAATACCCCGGCGAACAATCCTCCGATAAAAGCTAACATTATCTTTATCTCCTAAATGATTTTCTGTAAACAATTTTACAGTTAAATTCCTGATATGTTTAAATTAAAAGCAAGCGTAAGTTTTGTCTATATTTATTTATAAAACTTTACATTAACCAGAAGAGGTAGATCGTAAAATTGGCAATTGGAGAAAATCAGAAGCAAAAAAATTTGTAATTGTTTATATATATCTCATAATTAGGGAATAGGGAATAGGGAATAGGGAACAGTTTTTTCTTGCGGAATCCGTCAGGAAACTGGATTGAAAAATTTCTTAACCAATTCTTGTAGTGCTATAGCAGTCGAAAGAAAGGGTGCGGACATATCAAAAGCTTAAAACTCAGACAAAACAATATTTCTCCTTCTTCTTTCTTCTGCTAGATCAGTCAAAAGATTGTCCTACTCAACAAAAGAATAGCGATCGCTCCACTCTAGAATTTAGAATAAGATCAGCACGATAAATCAGGAATATGAAAAGTTTAAATAAACCTAATCCGGTATTATTAGTCCATGGAATTTTTGACACCATGAGAATATTCGATAAAATGTCTCGATACCTAAAAAAATTAGGATGGGAAGTATATTCTCTGAACTTAGTTCCTAATTACGGTATTTTAGGTTTAGATAAATTAGCCGAACAAGTAGCGAATTATGTAGATAAAATATTTCCTCCTAACCAACCCTTTGATTTAATAGGTTTTAGTATGGGAGGAATAGTCAGTCGTTATTATGTTCAAAGATTAGGTGGTATAGAGAGAGTAGAACGTTTTATTACTATTTCTTCTCCACACAACGGCACATTAACAGGCTATGCTTTAAATTTAGCAGCACCGACTCAGATGCGTCCTAAAAGTGCTTTTCTGGAAGATTTAAACCAGGATATTGCTTTATTAGAGCAGATAAATTTCACCTCTATTTGGACTCCTTATGATGCGATGATTTTGCCTGCTAGAAGTTCTCAAATACCAGTGGGTAAAGACATCAAAATAAATGTTTTACTTCATGCTTGGATGGTATCAGATGAAAAAGTTTTGAAACTAATTGTTGAGGAATTAAAAGTAGATCCAAAGTCAAAACTAAATCTCAATTTTATCCGTTAATTTTAGTCCCAAGGAATTGCTGAAAAGATATATTTGCTGATTCACTATATTTCGAGAGAAAAAGCAAGCGATCGCTCCAAATAATTTGTATATTTCTTATTTTTATTCTTGGTCTAGATTTATTCCTATTTGACATAATTTTTCTGCTAATCTCTCAGCACGTTGATATTCTTGTTGAGCAAGTTCTTCACCAGTCAATAATAAATTACCTTGATTATACCTCCCATGGCAAATTCCTAACTCAATACCTAACTGTGGAATAGAAAAATGACTCCGTTCATTAGCCTCTACAAATTCATAATCATTAGAAGTCAAACTTTATAATTCTACAGCAGATTTTTTAACTTTATAAATGCCGTAAAATGGAATTCTAATCCTTTGTTCATAAACCCAAAACTTACCTGTTTTTTTATGCTCTTGAAAATCCGATATTACTGGTGGAGTTTTGTCTCTTTCTTCAGTACCATCTCCAGAAACAAATTCTAATACAATGATAGGGCAAATATATTTTTGCCAAAGCACATAAGACCGTCGTAATTCTCCATTTAGTAAGGGTGGAACATGAAGAGTTAGGAGGGATTAAAATCCCCTTCTTTACACTTTAGAAAATAATCTTGCTGACTGCTGAGTGCTAACCGCTTTCTTAAAGTCTCCTTCTCCACTTAGAAGTAATTATTCATTAGCAAGAAATTATTAATCCAAGTAAAACTGGAATTTATCTAAAAACTTTAGTACCTACTTCACAAATTAAACAGGTTCGTTTAGTCCCTAAACTTAACCATTATGTAATAGAAGTGATTTATGAAGCGACTGAAAAATAATACGAGCTAGAAAAAAAACGTTGTGCCAGTATTGATATAGGATTAAACAATTTAGCTAAATTAACTTTTAATCAAGCCGGAATCAAACCCAAGAGTGATAAATGGCAGACCGTTAAAATCTATAAATCAATACTATAATAAAGTTCAAAGCTTCCTACAATCTCAACTACAGGAAAATAAATCAAGTAAGAGGCTGAAAAAGCTTTGCATTGAAGAAGGAGACAGGAGACAGGAGACAGGAGACAGAAGGAAAATTACATGGGGATTCTAACCCCAAGTAATTTTGAACACCCCCGTTGACGGTGGGGTATTAAACCCACAAAGAAAATGATAAAAGAGAATTCAAAATTAATGATTATCTTCATAAATCATTTCGTTTGGTTATTAATACCCTGATTAATCAGAAAATACGAACATTAATAATAGGGCACAATGAAAACTGGAAACAGAAGATAAATTTAGGTAAAAGAAATAATCAAAATTTTATATTTGTTCCCTATAACAGGTTAATCGAAATGTTATCTTATCAAGCCAAGATTGTAGAGATAAATATAATTATTACAGAAGAATCTTATACGTCAAAAGCAAGTTTTATGGATAATGATTTGATTCCAGTTTACAACAAAGGTCAGAAAAATTATGTCATCTTCTCAGGTAAAAGAGTAAAAAGAGGAATGCAATTGCACCACCAGTAAAGGATTAATTAATGCTGATTTTAATGGTTCTTTGAACATTATGAGAAAAGCAGCTCCCTTTTGTCTTTGACTATGGGATAGAGAAGCCAGTGCGTTGGGCGGGTTCCCCGACTTGAAGCAACTGGCGTGGTGTTGTAGTTCACCCAGTTAGGGTAACACCTGCAAAATAAAGATATGTCATATTTGACTATATTTTTATGAACTATTAGATAAGTTAGATAAGTCTATTTTTGATAACTTTTCCACATCTAACAACTAGACTAATTTAAACTGCTACAGCATCGCCAACTTTTTGATGTTCATTGCAGCCAAAAATTGCTTCTGAATGACAATAATATTTGAACTCTAGCAAATTATGAAACGGGTCTTCCAAGAAAAAAGTACGATGCTCCAAAGGAGAATTTGTAAACCGTCGCTTAGGTTGCTGATAAAATTTAAAATTATTTTTTTCGGCACGTTCCAATAAAGCTTCCCAGTCACTTTCTAGAGTAAAAACTAAACCAAAATGTCTCGGATAAATTCCTTTTTGCGGTTCTAAAGTGTCTTTAGCAACATGAGCAACTATTTGATGACCGTAAAGATTTAAAATCACAGAATTTGGAGATTCTCGACCAACTTCACAACCCAAACCATCAGCATAAAATTTTTTTGTTTGAGCAATATCATTAACGGGAAAAGCTAAATGAAAAATAACTTGATTCATACTTAATTCCTAGTAATTGATCGATAGATTTTTGACTAAAAACATCCGATAAAATTTAAACAAAAAGGAAGAATCAACATTCCGTTGTGGATTTGAGTTTCTTCAATAAGTTGGGGATGTTTGACCGATAAATTGTGGGTATGCGCCTCCCCTTTTAAGGGGATAAAAAAAGAGAATATTCCTGATGTCAACCCTCCTGATTGCAGAGGTACTGATAACTGATAACTGAGAACTGAAATGACCCTTACTTTTTTTCCATACTCTTCTTTCTTCCTTCCAGTTAAAATTAGAATAGATGTTTCCAATGAGTAGATACTATGTTTTCTGCAATTAATTCTATAAATCCTTGGCTAATAGCTATCAGCTTAAATACTATCTTACTCAGTCTCGTTTATTTTGCCCCTAAAAAATTGTTAACCCCAGCAGGAATACTTCATGCTTGGATATTAGGAGTAATAATTTGGGGTAGTTTGGGTTGGCCTGGATATCTAGTGGTGGCCTTTTATTTTTTAGTAGGCTCCGGTGTTACCCGCATTGGAATGGCCCAAAAACAGGCGGCCGGAATTGCAGAAAAGCGAGAAGGAGCTAGAGGGCCAGAAAATGTTTGGGGTTCAGCTCTGACTGCTGCTATCTGTGCTGTGGGAGTTTGGATCATTGGTCTGTTATACCCGAATCATCCTCCCATAGAAAATTTACCATTTTTACTAATGTTGGGTTATGTAGCTAGTTTTAGCACTAAGCTTTCTGATACTTGTGCTAGTGAAGTAGGAAAAGCTTATGGTAAGCGGACTTTTTTAATTACAACTCTACAACCAGTACCACGGGGAACCGAGGGTGCTGTGAGTTTAGAAGGGACTTTAGCTGGTATCGTAGCTTCCGTGGCGATCGCTCTGGTTGGTTGGTCTGTAGGTTTAATTGACTTGACAGGAATAGCTTTTTGTGTATTAGCAGCCTTTATTGCTACTAATTTAGAAAGTGTGATTGGGGCAACTGTACAATCTCAGTTTGAATGGTTAACCAATGAAATAGTAAATATTATTAATACTTTAATCGGGGCGATCGCTGCAATTTTATTAGCCATAGTTTGGTACTATGCTCTAGTAAGCATTCAGCCGTCAGCTATCAGCTATCAGCAGTTTTAGATAAAAGCTTTACTAATTAAGTCAGAGTCAAGTATTACTACAAAAATTGGCTAAAACAGTCTATTGACAGTGAGCTAGCTGTTTGCGTAGTATTACGCAGGAAATGCTCATATGCTCTAACTTCAGTAATTTAACTAAAACGTATTATCTTTTGATGTTGGGTTTAATACCCCGCCGTCTACAGGGTGTGGACAATTACTTGGGGTTTGTAGACAGGAAGTGGTCGGTCGTTGACTATCCCCATCCACTTTTTCAGTCCTTCAGTCCTTCCTTCTTTCTTCTTCCTTCTTCCTTCTTCAAGAAGATTTAGTAAAGGCAGATTGAAAAAATGATTAGTTGAGATAGACTAAAATCTGGAGCAAGATTAGCTAAAGAATGGAATATTAAAAATGGAATCTAAACCACTATTAACTATAGGTGAAGAACAATTATCTTGGGGGCAAGGTTTAAGATATTTACAAGCATCTGGAAAATTACAATCTTTTGTCACAGAAATTGTCCGTCAATATGTGATAGAAAAAGAATTGCAATCTAGGGAAGATATTAATGTAAATCCGGCTGTTATTCAACAGGCTATGATTGATTTTAGATTGCAAAGAAAGCTGGAAGACCAAAAAAAATTTCAAGAATGGCTACAACAGAATCGAATTAACTATAATGCTTTAGAATCACAGATAGAAAATTATTTTAAACTAAAGCAATTAAAAGACTCAGTTACTGTAGAGAAAATAGAAACATATTTTAATGAACGGAAAGCAGGTTTAGATTATGTAATTTTATCTAGAATTGTGGTGGGAGATAAAGAATTAGCAGATGCTTTGCGTCGAAAAATTGTGGAAGAAGGTAGCAGGTTTGAAGATTTAGCCAAGGAATATTCAGTGACAAATGATAAAAATTTTAATGGTATTATGGGTGCTGTTAGTTTAAGTAGTTTGCCAGAAGATTTGAGAAATAGTGTTAATACAGCTAATCCTGGAGAGATTTTAGGACCATTTCAGACTAATAAGTTTTGGAGTTTATTTAGGTTAGAGCAGTTACAAGGTGCCTCTTTAGATAATCCTGAAATTAGGAAAAAATTAGACGGTGAATTATTTGAGCGCTGGATATCAGAGAAACTTCAAGATAACAAGATTACTCTTCATGTAAATGATTAAATTAATACTATAAAGGGTGGGGAGTTTGGTTGAGGGAAGAGTAGGGAAGTTATATGGAACTTTCCTACAAAAATATTTGATTTATAACTAAGTATCCAAAAATGGGCGTTGGTGAAAAGAGGTTATGACATCTTGTCCGGATAAGAGCACAAACAAAAAACTTTCTCCCTCTACTACTCTTTGTTCTTCTTTCTTTCCTCCTGACTGGGTAATCCCCCTCCTCCTCCCAGGAGGGGCGAGGGGTGGGTTGACTCCTAGATAATTAATATTAATAATACACGCGCTTCACCGACACCCAAAAATGATATTCTGATTGAAAATAAGAAGAGATTAAAATTTATTCATCATTTGCTGTCGACATCTCCCATAATCAAAAATAAAATCAATTATTGTACATAAATCATCAATTATTTTTCCCTACTCCCTACTCCCTCTTTTCTGAATATTTCTAGTAATGTTGTCGCATTAAATTATATAAGCTTTTCCAATACCTGAAAATACAGAACTTTTAGAGAAAATAGAAAAAACATGAGTAATGAATATAAATCCATTCACGAGTTTGATTTGAGATTAATCTACGAATATTTTTCGACAATGGAACGACAAGGACCAGGGAGTCCTGAAATAACTATTAAAGCTTTAAGCTTTATTGATAATCTGACAAATGAATCAAAAATTGTTGATATAGGTTGTGGTACCGGAGGTCAGACAATGGTAATAGCTAATAATACGTCAGGGAATATTACAGCTATCGATCTGTCTTCCATCTTTATAGATATATTCAATATTAATACTCAGAAATTGAATCTCCAGGATAGAGTTAATGGTATTCTAGGTTCAATGGATAACCTTCCTTTTCAGAATGAAGAATTAGATTTAATCTGGTCAGAAGGATCAATCTATAATATCGGATTTGAACGAGGTATAAATGAATGGCATAAATTTTTGAAGAAAGGAGCTTTCGTTGCCATTTCAGAAGCATCATGGTTCACTCAAGAACGACCTGTGGAAATAGATGAGTTTTGGAATCGTGAATATCCAGAAATAGATACTATTTCAAATAAAGTGACACAAATGGAAAAAGCTGGATATATTCCAATTGCTACTTTTGTGCTGCCTGAATATTGTTGGACTGAAAATTTTTATGCTCCACAAGTTTCTGCACAGGAAAAATTTTTGCAAAAAAATGTAGGTAATAAAACTGCCGAAGAATTTGTAGAAAATCAACGACATGAAGCTAAATTGTACAAGAAATATAAAGAGTTTTATGGTTATGTTTTCTATATAGGAAAAAAGATTTAAATAAAAATGAGATGACACAAAATCCATATCCCCCACTTGTTTTAGCTAGATCGCCGAGAAGCCTCACGCCATAATCTGTGATTTGGCGACCAGATGAATCGGCGGCCAATTGAATGGGTTCGATGCCGATTCAATTTGCATGATATCTCAGCAAAAACCTTCGCCCGGAATCTGGGGGAGACCCAAAAGCTACGGGAGAGTCCGACCTCTGGTTTGGTAATAGTGATATTGTCCATCTAAGTCATCTCTGTGAGCGTAGAATCATCAATGATGAGAATCCCGCATCATAATCTGTGATTTGATGCCGGGAGTATGTCAATTATTTACCTATTCTGTTTTACCTATTCTGTAAAAGTTGCCTCTGAAAACTCCTAAGAGAACATCATGGCCTATTACAAATCCATCTTTTCTATCATTACGTCCTTGACTTTCCTGTACTCTTCTGCGACCCCGAGTAGAGCTATCGTAGATGATTACAGTACAGGAGAATTAAATAATCGTAGCTTTACAGAGGCAGAAAATTTACAATCAACCAATCAGATTAATTATCCAGTATCATTAACCAAATCTTCATTTCCTCTGTATATTGCTCAAGATACTGATTCAGAGGCCAATAAATCTCAAAATAACAATCAAAAAGAATCGAAATCCTCGGACTCAAAAGTTCCGAAAGCTATTCGTGTCATACTCAAGGCTCTAGGAGGACGAAAAGCACTATTTATTTTAAGCATAACATCAGTTCTTGTCACTGGTACAGCAGTATTTATCTTACTTAAGCTTTTTGACGATCATCAACCTAAAGACTTAGATCCAGAAGACTTACAATCTCAAGATCAAATACCAAAAACAACTTCAACTGATTTAAATTTAAAGGCTAACGATTCCGAACAGTCCCCCTCTAAATGGCCTAGATTCCCAGAAACCTCTTATTTGGCCAATAAAAACAATTCTTTAGATTCTTTTGTCCCCCCATTACAGAAGTCTGGAGAAAATACTTCTGTAGAAATTTCAAAACATAGTTTAAAATCCCATAATTTAGATATTAAAGCTGAAAATTTTTCTACAATTGAGAGTGAAGAAAATAACCACTATGAGCGACCAGAAAATAAAGTGAATTTATCACAAGCAAATAATCAACATTCTACAGTTGAAGACTCTAGAGATATTACTCTGCCAAATAACTATCCTTTACCAGAAGTTAATGTTGTTGAAGAATTAATTAGTGGTCTACAAAATTTTGACCCGAAAAAACGGCATCATGCTATCTGGGAATTAGGTCAAAGAGGAGATTCTAGAGCTGTTCAACCATTAGTTAATTTACTGATAGATTCTGATTCTAAACAGCAAAGTTTAATTTTAGCGACTCTCTCAGAAATAGGAACTAAAACATTAAAACCAATGAATAGAGCTTTAGCAATGTCAATGCAAAATGACAATGCAGAAGTCAGAAAAAATGCTATCCGAGATTTAACTCGAATTTATGAGTTAATCATTCAAACAACTAGCTTATTGCAACAAGCAGAATATGACCCAGACCCTGAAGTTGAAAAAACAGCAAAATGGGCTTTAGAACAGTTAAATAGAATTCGTCCAAGGTGAGTTCAACAATTAACAATTAATAATTAATTATTAATTATTAATTATTAATTATTACCTCTTCTGTAATAGAAGGATTGGCTAAAAGTATTTTTTTTCCTTATCTTGGCCGATGGTTGGCCAGCGAGGAGACCCGAAGAGTGACAGAGCCACTACCTCTTACAGAGGAGCTTTCCTATGGTCATGCTGCGCAAACGCTAACGCTAATGCCATCCCACCCTTCGGGAAGCTCCAAAGATCGACCGCTTTTTCTCCATGAATGGAGAGGCTTTATACTTTAATTTTTCGGTAACCAAAAACCAATTCGTCCCCAAGACGAAACGCAAAAGCAATTTCCTGAATGCTTGGTGGAGGAGAGTCATGCATAAAAAAATTTAACATAATTACCGAAAAATTGTGGGTATGCGCCTCCCTTTTTAAAGGGATAAAAAAAGAGACTATTCCTGATGTCAAACCTCCTTATTGCAGAGGTACTGATAACTGATAACTGATAACTGAAATGATCGGTCTTATCAAATTATCTTTAAGGTAGATCGCAAGGAATAAATTAAGTTAAAACTCCATTGATTTGAAGCCACCACTTAAGACTTATATTATGTCCGGTAGCATCGGTATTGTATAGCAAAGGAAGGCAACAGGCAACAAACAGGAAGGCAATTGAGCAAGAAAAAAACTTAAATTTCCTGTAGATATCCACGCTAACTTTTACACAAACGATACCAACGGACATGATATTATTTATATTTCCACAAAAATTGTACAAAGGTAATATATCAAGTGGACTGTGTTGAACTCAAAAATTAGGATTATAATAGAATATTTATAATTCTAAAGTAGTATTAGAGAGGGGCCACATTTTCGTGGCTAGGAATGCCTATCGAAACCATCTACGGAAATCTTCAAGGTCTAAAATCTAGCCAACTTAAACAACTGCAAAGGTTGTACCATCAGCGATTACCAAGCGATTGCCTAACTACCTCAGAATTTGCCCAAAGAGTCGCCTCAATCAGCAAAGAAGTTGGCCAACCAGTCTGTGTTTATGTCAATCGTAGAGGAAAAATTATCCGGGTAGGAATTGGCACACCCCGCCAAACCCAAATTCCTCCTCTAGAATTACCCCGTTACGGTGCAAGTCGCCTTAGTGGTATTCGTTGCATCGCTACTAACCTGAAACCAGAAGTGCCTTCAGAAGCGGCTCTGACTGCAATGGTGATTCAACGACTTGATGCTCTGGTGGTGCTTACCCTCACAGGTGAAGGATTTAAACGCAAGGGGGGTGGAGCTACTGGTTACATTAAACAAGCTTATTTAGCTCACTTGTTACCTACTCAAACAGATCGGACAGATACCAATATCCAAGAATTACCGTTTTGGACGGTATCACCCCCTCTGAGTCTGGATATGCTTGCTAAACAAGACTTTATTGACTTGATTGATGGATTAGAAGCAGAATTTGAAAGAGAATTTATTGCTCAAGAAGTTGATTCTGACCAAGATAAGGTTCTGTTGGTGGGACTAAAAACAGACAAAATGAAGGATAGGGAATTTGAAGATGGGTTAGCAGAATTAGCTAGACTTGTTAATACTGCTGGAGGTTTGGTATTAAAGACAATGCAACAGAAGCGATCGCAACCCCATCCTCAAACTGTGGTGGGAGAGGGTAAAGTCCAAGAAATTGCTCTGACTGTTCAAACTGTGGGAGCTAATTTAGTTGTATTTGACCGCGACCTTTCTCCTGCTCAAGTTCGTAACCTAGAAACTAAGGTTGGTGTGAGAGTTGTAGACCGTACTGAAGTTATTCTCGATATTTTTGCTCAACGCGCTCAGTCTCGCGCCGGAAAATTACAGGTCGAACTTGCTCAACTAGAATATACTATCCCGCGTCTTACAGGTCGAGGTGAGGCAATGTCTCGTCTTGGTGGTGGTATTGGTACTAGAGGACCTGGTGAAACTAAGTTAGAAACGGAACGTCGGGCAATTAATGCTCGAATATCTCGGTTGCAGAAAGAGGTAAATCAGTTACAAGCACATCGTTCCCGTCTACGTCAACATCGTCAAAGTCAAGAAGTACCAACGGTGGCAATAGTTGGATACACTAATGCTGGTAAGTCTACATTACTGAATACACTTACTAAATCAGAGGTTTATGCTGCAGACCAATTGTTTGCAACTCTAGACCCTACTTCTCGTCGTCTGATTATTCCTGATGCAATTACGGGTAAGCGAATTCCGATTGTGATTACCGACACAGTGGGATTTATTCACGAACTCCCACCTACCCTAATTGATGCTTTTCGGGCAACCCTCGAAGAGGTGACAGAAGCAGATGCTTTACTTCATGTTGTCGATCTGTCTCATCCTGCTTGGCAAAGTCAAATACGTTCTGTGATGACTATTTTGGCGGAAATGCCAGAAACTCCAGGACCTGCTTTAGTTGCTTTTAACAAGATCGATGAAGTAGATGGAGATACTTTAAGATTTGCTCACGAAGAATATCCGATGGCAGTATTTATTTCTGCTGCTAAAGCTCTAGGTTTGGAAACTTTGCGTCAACGACTTGCACAACTTATTGATTATGTTATTGCTTCTTGAACAAGTAGAAATTAAGATAAAGCAGTAAGATAATGAGGTTAAAATAGCACGAAAACTTTTCCCTATTCCTTAACCTCAACATTTAGAATTTTTCAGTAGGCTTAAAATCTAAAATATAATTTTTTTCAGAGCAAATTAATATTAAAATTGTTAAAGAAATATTTTATATAGAAAATCTAATCTATAAATATGGCAGCTAACATAGAAATTTACACTTGGTCAACTTGTCCATTTTGCATCCGCGCTAAAGCTCTGTTAGATAAAAAGCAAGCAGAATATCAAGAATATACTATAGATGGTGATGATGTAGAACGAGAAAAAATGGCTAAAAGAGCTAATGGCCGTCGCTCTTTGCCTCAAATCTTTATCAAAGACCAACATATCGGTGGTTGTGACGATCTATATGAACTAGAGGACCAAGGTAAACTAGACCAATTACTAGAAGTTTAGTATAGTTTTCTATTTCTGTAGTTATTGATTATTTTGTGGCTGGTTCATCTAATTGGTTAAGACTTATTAATTTAACCAGGACTTACCCACGGAAACTAAATGTAGTGAGGGCGAATGGCATTCGCCCCTACTATTGCAACATTTTAGCTGTGTCAAAGCACTACTATTAAAAATATTTTGAAATAATAAACCAAATAAAGATGAAATTTGCATTCATCATAGACCCTATAGAACGACTCAACCAAGTTCACGATAGTACCGTTGCACTGATGGAAGCTGCTCAAGAACTTGGTCACGAAGTTTGGATAACGGAAATTAACCAATTAAGTACTATTGAAAGTAAAGCTTGGGCAACCCTCAAGCGGGCACATTTAATGCCAGTTGAAAGGGTAGAAAATCATTGGGTTGCTAGTAACCCTTGGTATGATTTGGGAAAAGCGATGCTACAACCATTGGAGTCAATGGATGCTGTATTTATGCGCAAAGACCCACCTGTAACAATTCCTTATCTCTATGCTACTTATATTTTAGACTATATTAATCCAGAAAAAACTTTAGTCATAAATTCTCCTCAAGGGTTACGCGCTGCTAATGAAAAAATGTATGCTTTGCAATTTAAAAAGGTAATTCCAGAGACAATTGTTAGTCAAGAAAAAGAGGTAATTAGAGAATTTTTAGAGTCACAAGGAGCAGCAGTTTTGAAACCTTTGGGAGGAAAAGCTGGGGAAGGAATTTTATTTTTAGAACCCACAGATAAAAATTTTAATTCCCTAATAGAAATTAGTACAAAACAAGGTAGAGAACCTGTGATGATTCAGAGTTATTTACCAGCAGCAAAAGAAGGAGATAAGCGAATTATTATGCTTAATGGTAAGTCTATTGGAGCAGTAAATCGGATTCCTACTGGTAAAGAATTTAGAGGAAATATGGCAGTAGGTGGGCGAGTTGCTCAGACAGAAATTACGGAACGAGAATCTGAAATTTGTGAGTATTTAGCACCTAAATTAATAGCAGATGGTTTATATTTTGTTGGTATAGATGTAATTGGTGGTTATCTGACAGAGGTTAATGTTACAAGTCCAACAGGAATTAGAGAAATTGATTTATTTGATAATGTTAATCTGGGGAAACAAGTAATAGAATGGGTAATTGATCGAGTTAAAAGTCAAAAGTCAAAAGCGAGTGTGTAATTCTGAGGGTACCTCAGAATTACACACTCAAGACAGTCAAAAGTAATAATTTGTAATTCCTGTATTTGAATTTATCTGGATTTGTATTTTGCCAGAGCTATTAATTAATATCCTAGAGTCTAAATATAATAGTTAAGAAGTAATATCACAATTAAGTAATTATTTCTTATTAAATTTAGTAGGGTTTTGGTCTCCAAACCTTGAAAATAAAGTACAATTTTGAGAAAGTAAACAGCTCATCTGGCAATATTCAACAGTGGGTTGGCAGGATGTTTAATTAATTTTGCTTAGATACTTAAATATAATTTCAGATTAGTTATAGTTATAAAAAATTAAGGTATCACTATCCTAAATGATTTTTATAAATTCCAAACTTGATAAAAATTATCAAATATTCCTCTGTTAGCTCTTGCCTAAAAAAAACAAATATTTTTTTACAGGAGTTAATAAAATAGAACTGCTATAAGTATTCTTTCCTAACTTATATTGTGTTTCCTTGAATGCTTATAATAAACAATTGATGATTTTTATAACTTTGTAGATTGGGTTGACGCAGGAAACCCAACAATAATAGATACCTGTTGGGTTTGGTCTCACTTGCAAACCTACGGTATTATAACTTAGCTAAGTAGGTAGGTAAAATTAAATAGAAAATGATTGTTGAGACGGAAAACCGGAAAATAAGAACTGTGGATAGTGATTAAACAATTTCTCTCAGCTCACGTGGCATTTGCCTATTGATTTTATTTTTTTTTACCTAATAATTAATAATTACAATTAATAATTAAATAATTCAGGTTAAAAGCTTCCCCTTAAAAGGGGAAAAAAATAAATTTTTTCCTTCTTGGTCAATCCTCTCCCTAAAAGGGAGAGGTAATTATCCATTATCCATTATCCATTAATGAAACCTACCTACTTACTAAAAATTTACCTTCTTCCTTCTTACTTCTTCCTTCTTACTTCTTATAAACAATGAACAATCAAACTATTGGCGTAGCAGTTATCGGTACAGGATTTGGTCAAAAAGTACATATACCAGGTTTACAAGCACATCACAAAACTCAAGTATTAGCTGTCTATAACCCTGATTTAGAAAAAGCTAAATCAATTGCATTAAGCCATAATATACCTCATGGTTGTAATACTATAGAGGAAATTATTTCTATACCTGAAGTTGCAGCAGTAACAATTTCTACTCCACCATTTTTACACTATGAAATGGCAAAAAAAGTCTTATCCGCAGGCAAACATTTATTGTTAGAAAAACCCACAACTTTAAAAGTAGAAGAAGCCCAAGAATTATATCAAATTGCTGCTACTAATAGATGTGTAGCAACTATGGATTTTGAATTTCGTTATGTTCCTGCTTGGCAACTATTTGCAGAAATTTTAGCCGATGGATATGTAGGAGATAAACGCCTAATAAAAATTGATTGGTTAGCATCAAGTCGCGCTAACCCAAGTCGTCCTTGGAATTGGTATTCTCAAAAGGATAAAGGAGGTGGTGCATTAGGAGCGATCGCTTCTCATTCTTTTGATTATATTAACTGGTTATTTGGACCTACGAAAAAACTTTGGGGACAACTGAATACTTCAATTAAAACTCGTCCTGACCCCACAGAGGATAACAAGTTAAAACCAGTAGATGCAGATGATACTTGTAATATTATGCTAGATTTGGCGGACGGTACTCCCTGTCAAATTTGTATTAGTTCTGTTACCTATCAAGGGCGTGGTCATTGGGTAGAAGTTTATGGTAGTAAAGGTACACTAATTATAGGTAGCGATAATCAAAAAGATTATGTACATGGGTTCAAAGTTTGGGGTTCTCAAAATGGGGAGACTTTAGTAGAAATAAAAGTTCCTGACAGATTAGAATTTCCTCAAATTTATCCTGATGGTAGAATTGCACCTTTTATTCGAGTAGTTGATAATTGGGTAAAAGCAATAGAGGTCAGAAAATCTGTAGTTCCATCTCTGAGAGAAGGTGTTTATTCTCAGTTATTAATGGATTTAACCCATGAATCTAATATGACAGGTAATTGGGTCAATGTGCCAGATTTAGATAAATTATTGGCAAATAGTAGTAGCTTTTAACTGAATGTCGTCGCGGGGTCGCACCACTTTGTCAAAGGGACATCTCCTGTAAAATATTTTAATTAAGCTTATTATTCGTAATATTCTTTGTTCAAATTGGTATAATAGACATCTGGTAAAAATCAAAAATAAAATCAATTCTTATCCATAAATATTCAAATATTTCTTTCTGTTCCCTATTCCCTATTCCCTTAATATTAGCTATCTCTAATAGCTGGTGCAGTTGCCAAACTGACTGCTGCCTTTTGCATAATTTCTATATCTGACTTTGACCAGGAGCGTGCATCCTGACATTGATGAGCAACTAGCAACCCCCATAACCTCCTAGAATTAAGAATCGGCACTACTAAATTAGCTTTAACCCTTATACTACGGAGAAAATCTCGATGGCAAGGATGTATTGCTTCTAATTCAATATCTTCGATCACTCGGACTCTTCCCTCTTGATACATAGCAGCATATTCATCATTAAAACATTCATCAGCTCCTGTTGAACCATAAATTGATAGTTCCTCATCACTCAAAGACTCAAATGTTACTTGTCCTTTCCACTCACGATAAAAATAATATAATACTACTCTTTCTGATCGAATATAGCCTCTAATATTATCAAGAGTTTCTTGGATAAAAGTGTTTCGAGCTACATTTTGAGCAAGGCGTTTTGTTAGTTTTTCTAAATCCGGGTCAGTATGAGACATATTAGGGCGATTATTACACTCTTTATTGTTACTATTAGCCATGCTCTGTATCAGTTAACTTACAATTTTTAAAGCTTATATCGGTTGAAAATTTTGACTAGCAGATCGGTCATCTTTATTTTATGCTCATAACTTAGTTTGACTCATTTCAAATTTTTTTGCCATGGTTATTTGTCAGAGAATTTGATAATTTTCATCAGCACTATTATTCGGTAATTAAAATGAAAAATTTTAAACGAAAACCTCAAAAAACTTTTGTAAGAAAAATCGGTCCTGTAGACTTTATAATTTCAGGAATGACTCGCTTTGAGTGGAGTGATTTTTACCATTGGTTAATACAAATTTCTTGGCAAAAGCTATGGGGAATAATCATTAGTTTTTATTTAATAATTAATATTATATTTACATTTTTATATTTGGCCAGTAGTAATGGAATTGCTAATGCTCAACCTGGTTCTTTTAGTGATGCTTTTTCTTTCAGCGTACAAACCATGGCCACTATTGGTTATGGCGCGATGTACCCGACAAATACTTATACCCATATTTTAGTAACTATAGAAGTTTTTATTGGTCTAATTGCCATGGCAATGATTACAGGACTAATGTTTGCCCGTTTTTCTTTGCCAACTGCGCGGGTACTTTTCAGTAAGGTAGCAGTTATTTCTCCTTACAATGGTATTCCGACTCTTATGTTTCGTATTGCCAATCAACGCCAAAATTGGATAGTAGAAACTCAAGTGAGAGTAACTTTATTAATGGATAAAGAGGTTTCTGCTGAAGGACATTCTTTACGAAGATTATGCGATTTAAAATTGGTTCGTTCTCAAACACCAATGCTTGCTCTTACCTGGTTAGTAATGCACCAAATTGATGAAAATAGTCCTTTATATAATTGGTCTGAAGATGATTTTAAGAATTTAAATAATCAGGATATGCGATTTTTTATAATGCTTACGGGATTAGATGAAACTGTTTCTCAGACTATTCATGCTCGTCATATTTATACATTAGACCAGATAATGTGGCATCAGCGTTTTGTTGATATAATGTTTACTTCTGCGGGTGGTCAAAACTATGTTGATTACTCACATTTCCATGATGTTATGCCTTTAGAAATAAGTAAAAATTGACTGAAAATTCAGAAATTAAAGTATGAATGAATACTGATAAATACTGGAAAATCAAAAATTTTTGCCAAACTAAGTTTTTTGTGGTTTAATCATCAAGGGTTATTCACTTTATAAAATATATATTCCGGAATAGTTTATGACAGATACAGTAGGTACAACAGAAGCAGCTTTTCTTCTCAATATTTCTACCGCCAGACTCAGGTTACTTCTCAGGCAAGGTCGCCTCAAAGGAGCCAAAAAGGTCAAACGATTCTGGATAATTCCTTTGAATAGTCGGGGAATGCCAGAAATTACTCCAGGTCGTCGAGGTCCTCAAGGAACTTGGAATAAAGGATTTCGTACAGGCAATACTTTTATCCATGTGCTACGAAGAGAAATTGACTATAACCGAGACAATGGCACATCTTTACCAGCGATATCTGTAAAACAGGGAAACAGAAATTATCGTTGTCACGAAGTAGAGATTCTGGGAAACTGCAAAATCGTGTATCGTCCTCATAAACCTAACAAGAGTCAAGCTGGTGGTGCTCGCCTGTGGATTGAGGTAGACCCTGATATTCAAATAATTCGCAAATCTTTCCTAGATACAGAGCCAGAGGAAAATAAACCTAAAGGTTTTGGTTAGCTTTAAGTCTGATTGTTAAGTTCAACCGAATTTTTCTCTATTTCTCTATTTAATAGTAATAGTATCGGTGTTGCCTTCTTTGACTTTTGGGCTAACACTACAGATTCTTATGGAAATGATTCTGATATTTCTAGCAGTACCAAGCTGCCTCAAAATCCTCTTCCCTATTCCAAACCTCTTCCTCCTCCTGCGATATTGGTAATATTTTTTTCTATCTTCATACTTAAATCTAACCAAGTTGACCGAGTAATAGGAGCGCTAGTAGAAACATAATCGACACCTGTTTCAGCCACATTTCTAATAGTATCTAAAGTAATATTTCCAGAAGCTTCAATTTTGATACGATTATTGTTTTGCCTAATCATTTTAACTGCTTGCTGCATTACTTCAACAGACATATTATCCAGCATAATAATATCTGCCTGATACTCCAAAGCAGTTTCTACTTCTGCCAATGTTTCTGTCTCCACTTCAATAGTTAAAGGATAAGGTATTGTTTCTCTGACCTTAGCGATCGCTTTCCCAATACCTCCAGCAGCAGCAATATGATTATCCTTAATCATCACCGCATCATCCAAACCCATGCGATGATTTTTTGCCCCACCAACTTGAGTCGCATATTTTTCTAAAATTCTCAGTCCTGGAGTTGTTTTGCGAGTATCAACCAGTTGCACCGACAGATCGGCAATTTTATCTGCATATTTACGAGTCATAGTCGCTATCCCACTCAAACGCATCCCTAGATTTAAGGCCACCCTTTCCCCAGTCAATAAACTATCTAAAGGCCCATCTAATTTAGCGATTACAGTACCCGACTCGCACCATTCTCCTTCTGTAACAGTAGGTAAAAAGTTGACCTTTTCATCCAAAAGTTGAAATACTCTAGCTGCAATTGGTAACCCCGCAATAACTCCTGATTCCTTGACCAACCAATAACCGGCACCTGTAATTACTTGGTCTGTTGAAAATAACCCTGCAGTAGTGCGATCACCCCTGCCAATATCTTCTAGCAGCCAATTTTTTAATAAGTTGTCTAATATTATGTTTGGAGGTATAACAGATTGCATATTGTTACTGAAATTTTATTCAAAATTACTGGCAGAGTAGCTCCCACCTAATATCAAATCCGGTTGAATACTTATTATATAGTTGGGAGTAGGGGAGTGGGAGAGTGGGGGAGTAGTGGAGAAGAAATATTCAAGTAATTTAAGAAATTATAAACAGATATTAAACATCTACTCCACGCATAGGGAGTAGAGAGTAAAGGGAAAGAAATAAGAGTGCGATAATTGATTTGATTTTTTATTATTGGAGATGTCTATCATATAACTAGATTCTATGTGCAATTAACCGTATTTGATATAAAATATTTAACACAGCAAATATCAACTCGTCCATTTTTTGAATCTATATTCGTTTACTCAACAAGGTTAACTTTTTCTCCCATAACTAACTCTAAATTCAATTTTTGATGAATTCTACTATAATTAATAAATCTATCATAAAATAGACTGATTAAAGTGTCTTAAACTTACCACTGGTCAATAAGTAAATTACAGAAAGATTTAATAATGTTTGCTACTCAACTTAAAACTAACCAAACTTTAGATAATATACCTAACGATATATTTGAAGCGATCGCTTACCTCAAGCAAGAATTAAATGCTGTTATCTTAGCTCACTATTATCAAGAACCGGATATTCAAGATATTGCTGACTATATAGGTGACTCCCTCGGTCTTTCTCAACAAGCAGCAGAAACAGATGCTGATGTCATCATTTTTGCCGGAGTTCATTTCATGGCGGAAACAGCAAAAATTCTCAACCCAAATAAACTGGTACTCCTCCCAGACTTAGATGCAGGTTGCTCTCTCGCCGATAGTTGCCCAGCGGAAGAATTTGCCAAATTTAAAGCAGTCCATCCTGATGCAATAGTAGTTTCTTATATTAATTGCACTGCTGCTATTAAAGCAATGAGCGATATTATCTGCACCAGTTCCAACTCAGTCAAAATAGTTAAGCAAATACCAGCAGACCAACCAATAATTTTTGCCCCAGACCGGAACCTGGGTCGTTATGTCATGGAGCAAACCGGACGAGATTTAATTTTGTGGGAAGGAAGTTGCATTGTTCACGAGACATTTTCTGAAAAAAAGATGGTGCAATTAAAAATAGAGCATCCCGAAGCTGAAATTATCGCTCATCCAGAATGCGAACCGAGTGTGTTGCGTCATGCTAATTATATTGGTTCAACCACTGCTTTATTGAAGTATTGTCAGGAAAACCAAAACCAAACATTTATTGTGGCAACGGAACCAGGAATAATTCATCAAATGCAAAAGAAAGCACCGAGCAAAAACTTTATTCCTGCACCAGCGATGAATAATTGTGCTTGTAACGAATGTCCTCACATGAGGTTGAATACTTTGGAAAAACTTTATCTGGCAATGAAAAATAAAACACCAGAAATTGAGATTCCTGAAGAGACGCGAGTAGAAGCACTAAAACCTATTCAAAAGATGTTAGAACTTTCATTTAATTAGGCAAAAGTTATAGATAGAGGATAAATGACAGAAGCAGTAAAAATTGCCCAACAATATTATGATGACACCGAAACCGACAGAATGTATGCAGCTATCTGGGGAGGGGAACATATTCATGATGGCATCTACACCCAACCAGACGAAGCAATTCACTATGCGTCCCTGCGTACCCTAGAAACCATTGCCCAAACTCTAGAAAAAATAGACCAAAATTCACGGGTCATCGACCTGGGAGCTGGATATGGAGGGGCAGCTAGGTATTTGGCTAAAACTTATGGCTGTTCCGTGTGTTGTCTCAATTTAAGCCAGTTGCAAAATCAACGCAACAGTCAACTTAATCAAGAACAAAACTTAAGCCACTTGGTAGAAGTTACTCAAGGAAGTTTTGAGGATATCCCCTATGCAGATAACTCCTTTGATATAGTTTGGTCTCAGGATGCCATTGTGCATAGTGGCGATCGCTGTCTAGTTTTCCCAGAAATTAAAAAAATATTAAAACCGGGAGGCGAATTAATTTTTACTGACCCCATGCAAAGCGAAATTTGCCCCCAGGAGCATTGCAACCTGCTTTTGACCGTCTGGGAATTAGTGATATTGGGTCTTATCTGTTTTACAGTCAAACAGTAAAAGAGTTTGGTTTTGAGGAACTACATTTTATTGATCTTTCTCAAAATGTACCAATTCATTATCGACGTTTTGGGGAAGAAGTACAGACAAGGGTTCAATGAAGTGGTCAAATTGACCTCAACAGAATTTACCAGTTATAAATAAATGACAGAGGAGTCAGGAGTCAGAAGTCAACAAAGAAGAAGAAAGAAGAAGAAAGAATAAAGAGGAGGAAAAGGAGAAAGTTTTTTTGATCACTAATTATCCGGACATGATATTATAATTAATTATTAATAATTAATTATTAATTGTTGAACACTTTCTTACTTAAGTTTTAGTCAATGATTTAAGCTATTATTTTTGAGTTAACAACAAAATTCAAACATGACAATTAAAATTTGTGAGATCAATATTTACGAAGTAGAATTACCATTAATTAAGCCATATCGAATTTCAGGTGGACGTTTATTTGTGGACAAAATGGACAGCATTATTGTCGCTATTACAACCAGTGATGGTATCGTAGGTTGGGGTGAGTCCTGTCCTTTTGGACAATCTTACTTACCTGCTTTTGCTGGAGGAATAAAGGCAGGAATGGCTCAATTAGCTCCTATACTTATAGGAGCTAATCCCCTTGAGTTAGAGAACATAAATCATCTTATGGACTTAACTCTCAAAGGACATTTATATGTCAAGTCTGCTATTGATGTAGCTTGTTGGGATATATTAGGTAAATATGCTAATTTGCCCCTCTATACACTGTTGGGAGGACGTTTTAGCGAACACGCTGATTTAATAGGGGCTTTTGCCAATGGTACACCAGAAGAAATGGTTGCCGATCTCAAACAACGAAGAGATCAAGGATATCATATTTTTTCTCCTAAAATTGGTGGGGAGGTTTCCCTTGATATTGCCCGTATTCAAGCAATCATGGCAGAATTACAGCCACAGGAAAAGATTACCATAGATGCTAATCGTGCTTGGTTGCCAGATCATGCTATTCAAATTATGAATTCTATCAATGATAAAACAGTATATTTTGAGCAACCCTGTGAAACATTGGAAGAATGTTTAACCGTGCGTCGCCTAACTCAACACCCCATTATTTTAGATGAGTGCATTCACACTTTTCAAGATTTATTATTGGCTCAACGAGAAGGTGTGGCACAAGCTATCAATATTAAAATTGGAAGAGTTGGAGGGTTAACTAAAGCCCGTCAAATGCGAGATTTTTGTCTGGCCACTGGACTTCGTATGAATATAGAAGAAACAGGCGGTAGCGTCATAGGAGGCACAGGTGCGATACATTTAGCCGTTGCTACCCCCCTCAGATATCGTTTAGCGACTTCAGATTCTACTAGATTACATACCGTCATTCCTGCCAAAGGTGGCTATACTTACAAAAAGGGTACAGGTATTCCACCAGAAACACCAGGTTTAGGCATAGAACCGATTATGGAAATATTAGGTGAACCCATTGCCGTTTATACTAAATCATAGTAATTTTTTCTAAAAGTATTTTCTAAACAACATATAATATAGATGATCAATCACCAAGAACGATATGATAAGTGGGCTTCCACATACAATGTAGATGTTAAAAATAGAAATTATTATGCTCCAAGCTACATCGTAGAATATCTCATGGAAGTTGTAAATCAGCAAGTAATAGATTACAGTAACAAATCTGAGCTTAAGGTTTTAGATGCCGGATGTGGTACAGGTTTGCTTGGAGTTAAATTACGCAAAGAGGGATTTTCTTATATTGATGGGGTAGATTTTTCTCATGAGATGGTAAAGTTAGCCTATGAAACAGGCGCATATCAATACTTGATGGGTTGGTGTGATTTGAATAAAAAACCACCCTTTTTTTTCCATCATCAATATGATTTAACTATTTGTTGTGGTGTATTTTCATTTGACTTAGTAAAGCCGACTGCATTAAGATGGCTGATGGAAGTAACAAAACCAGGAGGCATAATTTTAATGAGTACAAGATTGGTTTTTTGTGAGACTTATAATTTTGAAGGTTATTATAAAGAATTAGAGCAACTTGGAGAATTAAAATTAATAGATTGCAGAATGAATAAACCTTATTTAGGAGAGGAATCAAACGCACATTACTGGGTATTTGCTATTCCTGAAAGTAAAAAATAATGAAAAAATGCTTATTTTTAAATAATAGAGAGCCTTATCCAGAAGATATATTCAATCATCTTTCTCATGTGAATGTAGTTTGGTATCAGGATAATTCGGGTTCATTTTCCCTAGAAAAAATATTAGAGACCCATAATGATACAGAAATTTTGATAACAACTTTCATGAATTTAGATGCAAGTAATTTATCAAAACTTCCTCAACTGGAATTTATACTGGCAACAACAACGGAAACCAGTTATATAGATCGGGAATATTGTCACAAAAACAACATAAAAGTTGTAAACACTCCCAAATATACAGGTGCATCAGTTGCTGAACATGCTGTAGCTTTAATGCTTTCGGCAGCTAAAAGAATTGTTGATTTTAATACTAAAGTCAGATCGGGTGACTTTCAATTGTTTGAACATCAAGGTATGGAATTATCTGGCAAAAAAGTAGGCATTATAGGAATGGGTGATATTGGGAAAAGAATTGCTAAAATACTTCAAGGTTTTGAAATGAAAGTTAAGTATAGTAATAGAAGTCAGCTTACTACCAGTTTAGGGATACAGACAGATTTGAATACCTTACTATCAGAAAGTGATGTTATTTTTCTGACACTACCTTTAAACCAAGATACTAAGAATATCATAAATTTTCAGAATATTTCCCAAATCAAAAAAGGAGCTATATTGATTAATATTTCTCCTGATAAATTGATCGAATTTAATGCTTTGAAGTGGGCTTTGGAAGATGGCAAATTATCCTATGCTGGAATAGACTTACTGAGTGAAGATGAAAAATATTTTCAACTTCCTAATCTAATCATTACACCTCGTCGTGGTTGGTATACTAAAGAATCCTTTACACGAAGAATTAAAATGGTTGTAGAGACTCTTACGAATTATTTGAGAAATTTTTAAAATTATGAAAGCGATGAAAAAAACTGAACTGGAGCTGAAAAAATCACTAGATTTAGAGACTAAAACTTTAAATATAATGGTTGATGAGCTTTATAACTCTTACGGTTTAAGAATGTTTAAAGCTGGTTCAGAATGGGAAAATATGGACTTAGAAGAAATTGCTTACCTCAAGCAATTAGGAAGCCATGATATACCCGTATTAATGAAAGTTGGTGGAGTTGAAGCAAGAACAGAAATTAGAAATTTGCTAGAGATTGGAGTAGAATCTTTTTTAGCTCCAATGGTAGAGTCTGAGTTTGCCTTGGAAAAGTTTGTTACAATTACTAAAGGAATTTGTCAGAAACATCATAAAAAGCCCAGACTAGCTATGATGATAGAATCAATTCAGACTTATAATAATCTTGACATCATTCTTAATAGTCCCTATTTTGATGAACTAGAAATGCTAGTGTTAGGACGCTTGGATTTATCAAATTCAATGGGAATACAAAATGTTGACGCTCCAGAAGTACAAGAAATATGCAAAAAAATCATTGATGCAGTACATAAAAAAGGGAAAAGTGTTTCTGTGGGAGGTTTTGTAAATCCTCGTACTGCTCTTTCTATCAAGAATGAGTTCCAAGCGGATCATTTGAATACTATTAATTTTTTACTGAATATTGATAAGTGTCAAGACTTATCTGAAGGTGTAAGATTGATGTTAAATACAGAAATAGCATATTATGAAAGTCTTAAAAACTTGAATCCTCAAAGGAATGATTTTTATCAATCCAGAGTTGAAATTACCAAGAAAAAATTAGTTGCTTCAGTTGACTAAAGCGATCAATATAATTATTTGTTATCAAAAATGAATTTTTTACAAAAACATAGTGCTATAGATGTAACCTTAAGAGATGCAGGTTTCCTTAACAATTGGGACTTTTCTGAAAGTGAGGTTTTCCAAGTCGTTACTGGAATGGATAAAGTTGGTGTAGATGTGATTGAAGTTGGTTATCTGAGTGAAGATCCTGAAAGTATGCTTACTGCTACTTGTCCATCATCCTTATTAGCTAGTTTAAAAGAAAAAGTTAACTCCGCCTCTGTTGGTGGAATGTTGAGATGTTACGAAGAAAAAGTAGATGAAATATTAGATTCAAGGGGTGAATTTCTTGATCTGATTCGTATTGTAGTAAGTGTAAAAGAAGAAATTCCTTTGGCAATAAAGATAGCTGAAAAAATAAAAAAATTAGGTATATCATCTAGCTTGAATTTTGCTAATTTTACAGTCTATACCCCTGATGAATTATTATCCGCAGTTAAATTAGCAGCCACAGCAAAAGAGGTATTTGATATATTTTATTTTGCTGATTCTAGGGGTGCAGCACAACCCGATGAAGTTTTTTCTTTTATCAAATCTGCACGTCAAGAATGGGATGGGGTATTAGGTTTTCATGCTCATGATATGTTAGGTTTGGCTTCTGCTAACTCTCATGCAGCGATGGCAGCAGGATGTACTATAATTGATGGTTCTATTAATGGCTATGGTTTAGGTGCAGGTAATACTAAAATTGATCAAGCTTTAGCTATCGTGGAACATTTTCACAATGAGAAGTTATATCAATATGAACATCTCAAATCTCTTTTCCATATACTCCAAGTTCCTGTTTTACCTGAACAAAGATATTTACAATACCTCGCAGGTAGTAAAAATCTTTCAGGATTATGGGTAGCCCCTCTGTTAGAACGTTATGGGAATACAACAATCGATTTTTTACAACAATTGCCTTGGAAACGTTACAAGACAATAGAAGAAATTTTACAACCACAAGAAGTTACTGTTTAAATCTCTGACATTAAAAATGCAAGTAATCAATTTTATTCATCAACTTAAGTTAGAAGATATTCCAGAAGCAATCCAACGAGAAGGAATTCGTAGCTTAATTGATACTTTGGGAGCGGCAATAATTGGTCACAACACCAAACTTTCCCACATTGTGAATGAATATGTAGTGGCGACTTATGGTGGTAAAGGCGGGTTTTTATGGCTTGATGGTAGGGAAGTATCTCTACCTGCGGCAGTATTTGCTAATGGGATGACTACCGATGCTATGGGTATTTATGGAGGACATCCCCTCGCTAGGGGTACAGCTGGGGCTACTTTATTAGCTACTTTATTAACTACAGTTACCCCCAATGCTACAGGAAAGGAACTTTTGAAATCATGGATTATGGGCTTTGAAATAGCTTTCAGAGCAGGAATAGCTTTAAATAAGAGAGATAGTAGTAAAGCTCATACCGCTTGTACTTGGAATATTATAGGTAGTGCGGCGATCGCATCTCGTCTGTTATCATTGAGTCCCTCTCAAACGGAACACGCTCTTGGTATAGCTGAATATGTAGCCCCTGTTGCACCCATTCCCAAAACCGTTGGTTATCCCACTATGGTGAGAACTGGTGCTGGTTGGGCAGCAATGGAAGGGGTTACCTCTGCATTGTTAGCTAGACAAGGTTTTACAGGAGCGCCCACTTTCAATATCGAGGAAAAAGAAGTAGCCGATATTTGGGATGATTTAGGACAACATTGGCAATTATCTAAATCTTATTACAAACCTTATACCGTTTGTCGGTGGATGCAAGCAGGTATGGATGCGGCATTAGTACTTAGAGATAATCTGAAAGAAGATTTTAAAAGTATTACGTCTATCAAAGTTCATTCTTTTGCTGTGGCAACCAAGGAAAGAAATATGCCTATGCCCAAAAATACCGAGGAAGCTCAGTTTAACCTCAAATTTGCAGTGGCGGCTATACTCGTTTATGGTGAATTAGGCAGAGCAACAACATTTGAAGCCGCATTTAAAAGTGATATTGTTGCTCATTTGTATGATTGTATAGAGACTATTGAAGAAGAAAAATTTACCAGTATTTATCCCAATCAGCGATTTGCAAGGGTAATTATCAAAACATACAGTGGAATGACTTATGATTCTGGTGATATTGAGGAAAAATGGGCATCAACTGAGCCACCCACGGATGAAGAATTAAAAGAAAAGTTTCGAGCTTTAACCAAAGGTGAGTTGTCAGAAAAACGAGCAACTGATTTGGAGGAAATGGTTTGGAATTGCATAAGTTTATCAAATGTAAGCAGTCTGCTTGAATTGATGAATCAACCTAGCTTGAGTTAATTTAATTGCAATCATTAAATGAAAGAAACTAACAGGACTTACCCAGAGACTGTACATATAGCGAGGGCGAATACCATTTGCGTTTCGCAAAGCTCCGAATCGCGCCCCTACAAATGGTGGTTTAAAAGTCAATTTGCGTAAGTCCTGACTAATTTAAACATAAGTAGAAGTATATATTGACATCCTCCCGACGTTGCGCTTACGCGACATGACGATGACGAACGCGGGATTCCTAAACCTCGCGGCTACTGGACTTTCTGCTTCCTCTTGACAGAGGAGCTGCGCTAACGTAGCACCTGCTGAGGAGGCCAAACCTCTTTTTGGTCTAAAGGCGCACTCCACAGACTGAAACTGCTAGCCCAGCAGCCCTTATCTATTTAGGATAGCATACTATGTGTAAGAACCGCTCTTATTGATTGGTTTTCCCATGCGACGCTCCCCTTCGGGAGAGCGCGGGTCTTCAACCAACGTTGAGATAACAAAAGCTTTATGCTTTATGGAAAAATATTTACTTTATTGGCATCCAAGAACTTCATCTATTGCCCCTCATATTACAGCGGTTTTCATTTGGGTAGACCACAGTAAGGACGTTCCATGGAACGTCCCTACAGGATTTTGCTTGTGAAAATGTGGTTCATCAATTTGAAAAGTGCTGTATTCTAGAGGAAATAGGAGTAAATTACG
This sequence comes from Okeania sp. SIO1H4, assembly GCF_010672695.1. Taxonomy (NCBI): domain Bacteria; kingdom Bacillati; phylum Cyanobacteriota; class Cyanophyceae; order Oscillatoriales; family Microcoleaceae; genus Okeania; species Okeania sp. SIO1H4. The sequence goes on along the minus strand of NZ_JAAHGB010000004.1, from coordinate 60,587 downwards.
CAACTCAATTAATAGACATTGACATAGGGCAACACAAAAGCGAATGGTTTCTCAAGATAAATCCCCATGGTTGCTTATCTTTGTTATTATTAGAAGATAAACATATGGTATCAGAATCGGCAGCTATTGTAATGTACCTAGTGCAGGATGGCGGAAATAACTGACCAGTTACAAAATCCCAAAAAATTACAAATCAAAAATGATTGACTGTCAGATGTGCGTCTTACATTCTGGAGGGGCTGTGTGCGGAATTACTTCCGCACAGTAGGCGCGCCGTAGGACACCTCGCCAATTAGCACTCGATGCATGAATTTTGACTTTTAACTTCCGCGTAGCGGCACTAGCAGATAAATACCATCAAGCAGGACTTGCTCCATGTGTAAGGGCGAATGGCCATTCGCCCCTACAGTTCTTTAATACTGAATAACACCGATGCTACCGGATTTGATATTAAAAGCCTGACAGATGAAATCGATCCTTTTATTTCAAACTATCTCTCTCATTCCTGTAAACTTACTTCATGCTTCACAGCCAAATATTTCACCTTATCAACGTAGAGCTATTATTATGTGGTATAATAGTGTTAATAATCTTCCTACTCGAAATAATGAAAGCCGTGTAGCTCACTTGTCTAATCCTGAGCAAAAAGCTATTGTGGCTAGTGATAAATTTTATGAATGAACATATAATAAATAATGCTTAATTCACAGCAAGATAAATATAAGGAATCTGAGAAAAATTTACATAAATGGAATAATGAGGTAGATGTCATTGTGATCGGTAGTGGTTTTGCCGGTTTAGCCACCGCCATTTCTGCTAGAGAAGTAGGAGCATCCGTAATGGTTTTAGAAAAGCAAAATCATTGCGGTGGTAATTCTTTATTTAGTGATGGAGTTTTAGCAATAGTTAATCCGAATTTTCAAGGTGAAAATGGATTAGTTGATTCTCCTGATTTACTTATGCAAGATATGTTAAGTGCAGGACGTGGTTATTGCGATGAAAAACTAGTAAATATCTTGGCTAATCAAGCAAATGAGGTTTTTCAATGGCTTGTTGAAGACATTGGATGTTGTTTCCAAGATCGTGTAGATAAATTTGGTGGGCATTCAATGCCTCGTAGTTATACACCTTGTGATGACTCTGGCAAGGGAATTATTAAACCGATGTTGGCTAAATTCAAAAGCTTAGATGGTAAGATTAAGCCTAATACAAGTTTTAGAGAATTCCTTACCAATGAAAAGAATGAAATCATTGGTGTGGTTATTCAGTCTGTTCAAAAAAATTCAACACTTCCTCTAGAATATATTAAAGTCCGAAAAGGAGTTGTCTTAGCTACTGGTGGTTTTTCGGGGGATATTTCATTCAGAATCAAATATGATCAGCGTCTCAATGCTGAAGTTGATCATACGAATATACCTAACACTACTGCCCAAGGAATGTTACAAGCTGTAGCACTAGATGCTCAAACAGTCAATTTAAACTATATTCAACTTGCCCCTTGGACTTCGCCTGACGAGAAATCTTATGGTACGGCTCCAATTTTTGCTAGTTACGCTGTATTCCAATATGGATTTATGGTTGATGTAGCCACAGGTAAACGATTTGTTAATGAATTAGCAGATAGAAAAACCTGTACAGATGCCATGTTTGAACTCTCACAGCCAAGTGTTGGTATTGCAGATGCCCAAGGAGTCGAATTAGCTGGAAAAAGTATTAAAAGTGCTTTGAGGCGTGGTGTTGTGAAAAAATTTGAGACTTTAGAGACTTTAGCTGAGGCATATAACATCCCTGTTAAGACTTTATGTGAAACACTACTTGAATACAATACTTATGTTGAGACTCAGTGTGATGTGGCATTGGGCAAACCTATTCTTGAAGGTAGCAAACCATTAAAACCTCCATTTTATGGCGTACGTTTATACCCAAAGGTTCATCATACAATGGGTGGACTGAAAATTAATACAGATGCACAGGTGCTGAACTCAAAAGAAAAACCCATTAAAGGTTTATATGGGGCGGGAGAAGTAACAGGTGGTGTTCATGGAGTTTGTAGATTAAGTACCTTAGCTATAACAGACTGCCTTGTATTTGGTCGTATAGCTGGCCGGAATGTTGCAAAGCAGTAAAGTTATACTTTATAATTGGTATTGCTGAATCAAGGTATGAAAATCAAAACTGAAGAATCTCAAATATTTGTCATTAATATAGTTTAGCAATCGCCAAAAAATACAAATCATACCAACGCATCAGCAACGCCTAAAGTTCTATGGGTAAATATAATTTAACTTTTTAAACAATGGCTCAAACAACAGTAAAAACAAATCAAGAAATTAAAAGTATTCGTCCTCTCACTGATGAGGAAGTTACTCGTTTTCATAAAGATGGTTTTATCATCATCAGAAATATGTTCTCTGCACAAGAGCTTAAACCTCTTCAAGAAGCCCTGAAAAAAGATCCTACTATGGGAAATTCACAAACAGCCGTAATATATGAGGACGGCAAGAGTTGGAAAGTTTCAGCTTGGACAGACTTAGGGGAAACTTTTTTGGGCATTATGCCTCGTACAGCAAGAATTGTTGATGCTATTGAGTTACTATTAGAAGAAGAATGTTACCACTGGCACTCAAAAATTGTGATCAAGCAACCTGGTGATGGTAAAGTTGATTGGCACGCTGATTTCTCTGCATGGTATCAGGATGGATGCCTTTACCCTAATATGATTACTTGTTCTATTGCACTAGACAAGAATGATATTTCTAATGGTTGTTTGCAGATACTTCGTGGTTCCCACGTTATGGCTAGGCTAGATGATGTGACTAGAGGTAATTCTGTGGCTGGTGATCCGGTTCGTATGGAAAAAGCTTTTGAAAACCATGAATTGGTGTATTGTGAAATGGACGCTGGTGATGTTTTATTTTTTCATGCTAAAACGCTTCATGGTTCTGATGGCAACAATAGTCATGAAGTTCGTTCTTTAATACATTCAACTTTTAATGCACGATCTAATGAGCCTATTTTTCGTGAACGACAACAACATCACTTATATAAACCACTAACTAAATTACCAGACTCTGCACTAAAAGATGCTAATTGTTCAGCTTTTGATGATCAAATATTTCACGGAAAGGAAACTGACGGTAATAAAAGGAAAGGTATATTTCTAAGAAGATTGCCCCACAAAGAGTGAAAACTGCTTTACCGAAAAATTGTGGGTATGCGCCTCCCCTTTTCAGGGGATAATAAGCGGTCGTTTGCGCAGCATGACCTAGGATGGGATGGCGAGGTCTCCTCGCCATATCCAATGGACTCCTGTGAAGAAAAAATTTTCATGAATTTGTCAATCCTCTTCAATTCATGGAGAGGTAATTATTCATTATTCATTATTCATTGTTGAATGATGACTTTTCTCGGAAATGGTACTAATATCAATAACAATGTTAGGCTAGGGCAATTATTTTACAGAAAAAAAGTTATTAAAATAAAAGGTTTTCCACGAGACAAAAAAGCGAGTGCGTAATTCTGAGGTTTCCTCAGAATGTAAGACGCACTCAAGACAGTGAAATTATTTTGGGCTACTGTTACCGCCAACAGAACAGAATATATTGTTACTAATGATTTGAGCCAATCTTAAGAGCGATGATGTAGAATTTGAGTCACAAACCAGATGGAAAATAAAAGAGTTCCATAGAGAAATTAAGCAATTAACAGGACTTGAGCAGTGCCAATGTCGTAGGGCGAGAATTCAGAAAAACCATATTGCTTGTGGTATGTTGGTTTGGAACCATTTAAAAGAGTTAGCTGGAAAAATGGGGAAAACTATTTATCAACTGAAACATCAATTGTTATCTAAATATTTAGTATCTGAACTCAAATATCCTACAATTAAAATGACGGTGGTTTAAGTTTTTATGAATAGGAATAGAATCAGCAAAGCTGGGCGATAGCTATAATTTTGTAGGCGATCACTATATTTAGTATACGCTATATATAGTGTCTTTGCGTAAGTCCTGAATAAATAAAATTTAGCTAAAATTATTTATACTATTGTTTCATTGAGTAAATTATAATGACAACAACTCTAGGGACTCCTGATACTACCTTAGCAACTATTCAAGCTGCTTTACCTGTTGATCCACAACCTTATATTATAGCCGATCGCTCTGCCGGATTAATTGTAGTAGATGTACTTAATGGTTTTTGCACTGTTGGGTTTGGTCCCTTAGCACCCCAAGAACCTAACGAACAAATTGCTACAATGATTTCAGAAAGCGATCGCCTAGCGAGAACTTTTGTTGAACGAGGTTGGCCAGTTTTAGCATTTTTAGATACCCACGAACCAGGGAAACCAGAACCTCCTTATGCACCTCATTGCGAAAAGGGAACAGGAGAAGAAGAACTTGTCCCAGAACTGAAATGGTTACACGATAATCCCCTCGCAACATTAGTTCCCAAGGATTGTATTAATGGATTTATCGGTTCTATTGATGTTAATACTCAGCGTAATGTATTGTTAAACTGGATAAATGAATACAAACTGGAAGTCTTAGTTGTGGTAGGAATTTGCACCGATATCTGTGTGATGGATTTTGTTGTAACTATTCTGTCGGTTCGTAATCATGGTTTAGTGCCTACTTTAAAAGATGTGGCTGTATATGAAAAAGGTTGTGCTACCTTTGACCTCACAGCAGAAATGGCAGCAGAGCAAGGTTTACCAAAAACTGCTATTCATCCACAGAAAGTATCACACCATGTCGGATTATATAAAATGGCCGAACGCGGTGCATTTATTGCTTCTACTATTGAAATTTAGAGGCCGACCGACTGTTAAAAGTAGAATTTTCCGGTATTGAAAATAAGTTAGACACCTATACTGTGTTGATGATAAGCTTCAAAAATTACAGCAGTTTTCGAGTTGATCAGTTACAAAGTTTGATACTTTTAGGGAATAGGTAGCAGGGATCAAGGAATGAATAAAAATTATAGATTATTCATAAACTATACCGTAATTATTCGGTAAAAAATCACAAATATTTGTAGCAAATAAAGAAGTTTTCGAGTCTTGGAGGTAGAAAAAATTATGCTTTTAAAACACAGGGAATAGGGAATAAGAATTAGAGATAAACTTTAAATTATACCTTACTACCCTGAAATTTGCTGTATTTATTTAATTACTGTTAGAGTTCAAAGTTAAAAGCTGATATCAAATCCGTCTAATTGCATATGCTTCCAATTACCTTACGATCAGTTTTAGCCTAATAGACACCTCCAATTATAAAAAATCAAATCAATTATCGTACTCTTATTCATCAATTATTTCCCCCTACTCCCTACTCCTTCTTTTATGGAGATTTCTAATGATTGTGAGGTTATTTAACCGGATTTGATATTAAAAGTAAAACCGAAACATAATAACTTCTGAATATAAATATAAGTTCCTCTAAATAATTTTTGATTCATAACCGAAGAAATTGTAAAAAAGTAGCTGAATTTTAAGAAAGCAATTATAATCTTTCTAATCTGTAGACAATGAGCAAGCATTCTTCTTGTCCCTTCTTAATTGCAAGGGATAGTCTATTGCTATCTATAAATATGTATCTGAAATTCCTTATAGAAAAGCTTTGCTCAACAAAATTGTACACTGATTTATTCTAGATCAAATAAATAACTTTATACGAATGCCAAGATTAAAATCTCTAAATATTTCCCCCTACTTTGATGTTATAGTAGTAGGTTCGGGTGCAGCAGGACTTTATGCTGCACTTTGTTTACCTACTCATCTTAGAGTTGGTTTAGTTACTAAGGATGTCATAAATATGGGATCGAGTAACTGCGCTCAGGGAGGTATTGCTGCTGCTGTAGATCCATCAGATCATCCATTCTTACACTTAGAAGATACCCTCAAAGCAGGTGTGGGTTTATGTGAAAAAGAAGCGGTAAAATTCATGGTTGAGAATGCAGGTGAAGCGATCGCTCATCTAGTAGAAATGGGTGTTGCTTTTGACCGCAAAGGAGAAAAACTGGCAATGACTTTAGAAGCTGCCCACTCATATCCTCGCGTACTTCATTCCGCAGATACTACAGGTCGAGCTATTATTGATACACTGACAGCAAAAGTGTTGGAACGTCAAAACATTCAAGTTATTTCTCAGGCAGTAGCATTAAATTTATGGCTAACACCACAAAAAAATCGCGTCCAAGGTATTAGTCTTCTCCATCAAAGTAAAATTCAGTGGTTAAAATCTTCTGTAGTTGTGCTGGCAACGGGTGGAGGGGGTCAAATATTTGCTCAAACAACTAACCCGGAAGTGAGTACAGGGGATGGAGTAGCAATAGCTTGGCGTGCGGGAGCTGTGTTACGAGATTTGGAATTTTTCCAATTTCATCCTACTGCTTTAACTAAACCAGGCGCTCCTCATTTTCTGATTAGTGAAGCTGTGCGGGGGGAAGGAGCGCATCTAATTGACGATCGTGGAAACCGCTTTGCCTTTGAATATCATCCTGCTGGAGAGTTGGCACCAAGAGATGTTGTCAGTAGAGCTATTTTTCATCACTTGCAAAAAACTGCAGATGATCCCACCCAAGCTCATGTTTATTTAGATTTGCGACCTATTGCTCCCGACCGCATTCGTTATCGCTTCCCCAATATTATCAATGTCTGCAAACAATGGGGTATTGATGTTTTTCAAGAACCTATTCCGGTTGCTCCTGCTGCTCATTATTGGATGGGTGGAATTGCTTGTAACTTAATGAGTAAAACCTCAATTCGTGGACTCTATGCCATCGGAGAAACGGCAAGTACGGGAGTTCATGGAGCAAATCGTTTAGCTAGTAATTCTTTGTTGGAATGTTTAGTGTTTGCTTCTCAACTATCTCGCATTGAAATTCAGCCAAATTTAGTTGCGCCTAATTCTGAGGTGTCGCAGGTAGACTTTAATTGGAGTGGGGATATGGAAAAGATAGAATTGATTCGGCAAATGCTACCGAGTTTAATGTGGGAAAGTGCGGGTATCTCTCGTGAAAGAGAGTTGTTAGATAGATCCCTACATAAAATTAATAATTGGCGAGAAAGTTTGGCAGGTTTGGATATAGTTCAATTTTTAGCAAATCTATTGCCTAACCAGATGATAGAGTTAAACTCGACTGATGCTGAACAACAGTTGCGGATGGTTGCAGAAACGCTCAATCTTTTGGATCTAGGTTATTTAATTCTCAAAAGTGCTGCATGGCGAATTGAAAGTAGAGGTGGACATTATCGTAGCGATTATCCTCAAACTTCTGACCGTTGGAACGTACATACTTTGGTGCAGGGCGATCGCTTGTGGAAATCGCCCATGGGAATTAATTCTGAAGAGTTAAAAATCAAAAGTATGGCAGTTGAGGCATAATATGATCTCAGGTTAACTACTGAATTATCATCATAAATAAACCTTTGATCAAACACCTGCAGGGAAGCTCTATTTAACTTCTCTGCATTCTTTTTCAAATCTATGTCTAAAAATCTTAGAGACTGTTTGTAAAAAAAAGCTAAAGATAGCCATGAAGAGGTATTTAAGGTAGGAAATTGAAGAAGGAGACAGGAGACAGGAGACAGGAGACAGGAGGAAAATTACATGGGGATTCGCTCCCCCAAGTAATGCGTGAACACCCCCGTTGACGGTGGGGTATTAAACCCACAAAGAAAATGATAAAAAAATCAATGATGAGTGTCAAATCAATGTCCCGAAAATTTTATGCCAGTTACCTAAGCGATCGCTTAGGTGGGAGCTACTAGAACCTTTGCTACCAAAACCTCGATGAGTGTCAAATCAATGTCCCGAAAATCTTATGCCAGTTACCTAAGCGATCGCTTAGGTGGGAGCTACTAGAACCTTTGCTACCAAAACCTCAAAAACGAGGGCAAAAACCAAACACTAATCTCACAGAAGTAGTTAATGGTATCTTCTATATCTTTTATTCTGGTTGTCATTGGCGTTCTTTGCCCTATGATCTACCACCTTGGCAAACTGTATCAACTAAATGTACGTAAATGGCAACGACATGGTGTTTGGGAGGAAATAAATCATACTCTACGGCGAGAAACAAGAATACTCGAAACACGACACCCAGAACCTACTGCAGCAGTTGTCGATTCGTATGGCGGTAAAAACAACGGCAAAAAGCGCACCGCCCGCGCTGAGGAAACCTCAGCGTAAGGACGGAGCAAGCAGGGGGAGGTATATGGCTATGATGGCGGTAAAAAAGTAAAAGGCCGGGTATCGTCATATCTTGGTTGATACTCAAGGGTTACTACTAGGGGTACTTGTCAGTGAAGCAAATATGGGAGAATGCTTGGGATCTATGGCATTTAGGGTAAGCTACCATCTTTAAAATTAAGATATATCAAGGTGTGTAAGGTTTTAATATTTTGATACTTACACAAAGAAATTAAGATCAGTGTAGTTAAGTAAAATTACTTATCAAAATGTATGTAATTGAAATTTTTGATTATAAGATAATAGTGTACACGGAGACAAAAGAAACAGACAGAGTGGATTTACTTTGAGATATTAAAAGTGAGCGAGACCAAGGACAGTTAAGGAGTAATTTCAATACAACACTTATTGGGGAGGTCTGACTTATGAATATAAAAGAAATTTATAAATTAGGGATACCTCTAACTTTAGCGTCGAGTTTGATCTTAGGACTAATAGTTAACTATCCATCCCATACTCAAGGAGCACAAAATATAGACCCTGAACCTTTCATTGATAAAACTGAGAATCCTATCAGGCTAGCAGGAAATATTAAGCGTTCTTGTACTGGGTACTATCAGGTAGAAAGTTCAAGTTTAACCGCTAAAAACGGCGTAATAGTAGGTAGATTTAATGCCAGAAGAGGATGCGGTCATAATGTACCAAATAGATGTCGGAGAAGAGCAAGAGATGCTGCCCACACTTGTATGGAAGATCACTGGAATTATCAAAAAGTAATGCCTCAATCATGTCAAAGTAAAGGAGTGCAAAATTATAATATTCGAGATTTATCACAGGAGCTAACCCGGACGGTTTGTTCATATACTAGTGATCCATACTTCAGGGCTAATATTTACAGAGTTACCAAAGGAAATAAAGGGTGTGGACCTAATAACGAGAAACAACAGAATACCCTTCTTAAAACGAGATATGTTTTTCGATGTGGATCTTAGAGACTGTTTGTAAAACAAATCTTAAGAACAGCCAGATTTTTTAGCACCAAGCCTTTGTAACATTAATCTAATTATTGCAGTGTAAATCAGAGCTTCACTAATCTCTGGTAGTTGTTCATAGTCGAGAACTAAACGTCGGTATTCTCAAATAGCAGAATAAATTTGAGTATATGGGGAGATGATATCAAATCCGGTAGCGCGGTTTTCCTGCACGGTAGACCACATTAGGGACGTTCCATGGAACTTCCCTACTGGGCGCGTGATTGTGACGATGTGGTTCATCTCAAAACACTCTGATATCAAATCCGTTTAATTGGACATAAAAAAAATCTTCAATCGCCATAACTACGTTTATCTTTGTAATTCTTTCTCCTCCTGAGGAGGTCCGACTGACTCCCCCTCCACCGGAGGGGTTAGGGGTGGGTTGACTCCTCCTAACTTAACCATTCTATGGCTGTTTAACCGGATTTGATATGACCCAACACAAAGGATCATATTTATGACTAATTAAAAATTAGAAATTAAAAATATATTCATTACTATTTTGACATACGCAATAGTAGAGTATCAAGCCTTGTGAAAACTGAACTTGAAGTCATTTGCGCTCTCATCAAACTACTCTCACAAGTCAACCGACACAAACAACTAGGATTATTAAAAATTAGAAATTAAAAATATATTCATTACTATTTTGACATACGCAATAGTAAAAAATCACATTCTCACAACAGTCAATCAACATCTTTACCAGATGGCAGGAATATTTTTTTTTGTAATATATTAGTAACATAAATAATACACCGAAGCGATCCCTCTGAAAAAAAGCGATCAAAAGCCCCAAGGATCTTCTTATATAACTTTTGAATTTTGAATTTTGATTTGAATGGATAGAAAAACAGTAGAATCAGGATTAATATTACTTGCCCTGACAGGTTCTCAAGCTTACGGTACTTCCACACCTTCATCAGATTGTGATTATAAAGGCGTTTTTATTGCTCCCAAAGATTATTATTTAGGTTTCAAATCTGTTGAACAAAAAGACCGAGGTTGGGATGAACCAGGAATAGGTTTATATCCAGTATTAGATAATGTCAAAGATTGTGTGGTTTATGAGTTAAGAAAATTTCTGACCTTGGTCTATAACAACAATCCCAATATGTTAGAAACTCTGTGGTTAGATTCAGAATTTTACTTACATTTATCGCCAGTGGGAAAAAAGCTAATTTCCTATCGTCAGGCATTTATTTCCCAGAAAATCAGAGCTTCTTTTGCGGGATATGCTTACTCTCAAATTAAACGAGTGGAAACTCAATTTAAAAAACTACAAACAAAAATTTTTTTATCACTTATTATCCTGACATGATATTATATCATAATCTTTGATTTGATTTAGGATTCCTACCTATCTAATCAAACAACTGAAGTTGAAATAAAATGCTCTTTGTAAATACACAAAAAATTCTCCGCATGAGCAGCTCCTAACTATTAAATTTCTGGAGGGAACACATCAAGAGGGGCAGTCTTTCCTCTTACATTGAATTTTTCAGCACCAGCCGACGTTCCTTGATGAAGGTAGACTATAGTTGGGTATAACTGTAACCACATACCCAAGCGTTGAGCTACATCATAAGTTGTCATTGCTCCCAGACCCTTAACCCGATTAGTAACAGATTCTACCCAGTCATAAAGTTGCTCGAAGGTCTCTAAGGGAGGTTGTAGGCCATCTGCTAGTGAAATTCTCAATCCTACCGCTAATTTAGAGGATACTCGACGCTGATGAGAGTGTATTTTGCCATCTGGAAACCTAGACATCCAAACTCTCTCTAAAGCACCTTCCCAATTCAGACTTTTATCGCCCCACCATTGTTCTTGAAAAGTATAGTAATTATCGTAATATTTTAGATAATCTTTCACCAAATCTGAAAGAGTTTTTTTCTGAGGAGTCAGAGATTTACTATTGCATTGATTTGAAGTTTTTACTATTCTTTTTTTCGTTGTAGTAGTGCATAATCCTACCCATAATAACTTTATTTCTACAATTCGGTAGTCCTGTAGATGTAGTACTATTTATAAGTAAATCCCTTTCACTATCAGAAACAAAACTACAAAAATAAATACTTGTACACCACTACCTACAATTCAATAACAGAAGTTATTGAATGATTGGAATAGCTTAATATAGTATCCGGATAATTAGTTATCGTATAATTTAGTAGTCAGTAGAAAGGAGAAAAGGAAGGATGAAAGTGGAAATTATCTAGGGATATTCCGACTTTTTATATCTGCATTGAATGTAAGTATAGATTGCGACAACTGCATAACCAAATTTCATATTAAGAGGCAGATTTTATTATTATTAAATCCCAATTAACTATCAAGTAAATTAATATAGAAATTCTCAATTATTTGCGAGAATTTTCCTCTTCCCTGTTTAGCGAATAATTAAACTTTAAAGTCTCTGATTTCAAGAATAAATAAATCAAAAAAATACTTTTCGCCAATCCTATTCATTTGAAGGAGAAGGAGAAGTAATTATTAATTATTAATTTTTGAATTAATCATCTCTAGTAAAACTAGATTTTTCCCGAACTTCCTCTAAGGTTAAAGATGGTCTATTTTTTACCTCTGGGTCAGCTCCCACTTGAATCAATAAATCTGAGAATGCAACTTTTTTATTAAAAGGCCGAATAGCTTTAATACTAACACCTGAACTAATTAATTTTTCAGCAACTAATTTAACATCTTTTATACTTACTGCTGAACCAAACCAAATTGAATTACTAGGCATATCCACTACTATAGTTGGTAAAAGTATTAACTGATAATCTAAAGTTCTTAAAGCTTTTTCAACTACTCCATTGTCAACATCCTTAGGAAAATACTCAACTATCACAGAGTTTTCCTTTTTTTGATAAAAATTATCCCCTAAAATACTTAATTCATTTTCCAAAACTTCCCGATATACTCTTGGTAAATTCCTACTCATAGAATTAGTTTCAATTCCATATCCTAAACTCGTCCATGTTCCAGATAATAACCGCAAAACTCGGTCTAATTTTCCTTTTCTTAATAACCCAGGAATATCTGCTTTCCAATATTTGCGATCGCTTAACCAACCATGTACAACAGCATCCTGATATTTTGGCTCAAAACTGTAAGATTCCCAAAACATAAACCAGCCACGTTGAGGATGATAACGTCTTGCCATTAGATACCAAGTATTTGTTAACATTTGATATCGTCCAGCTGCAGTGCTACAATTCCCTTTATTCGGACCAGAAACGATGGTAATACACCAGTCTGGATGTTTACTCAAATTAGATACATTTTTACCTGTATAAACAACATGATAAGGCCGAGAATAATTAGACTCGCTAGCTGAAATAGTTCGCATTAATGCACGAATATAAGGATCTCCACCTTTCATTGCTAGTTGAGGCCATTTATCTCCACCATTGTAATTATATTTATTAGGAGAAATTAATTTAGTTATTTCCTGTTTACTTATATTTGAGTTCCCCTTAAAAATTTGGAAAAATGAAATAAAAGAGATGATAAATATAGATATAAAAATTAAACGTTTGAAAAGCATAAAACGACCATAAGAAGACCTTGACTTCTTTCTTCTGATAATCTTAGGTTTAACCGGATGCATCTAAATAATAAAGGAGGAATTTTCAACATTTTTTTGGGAGCTACCTACTATGAATTTCATGTAGTAAAGTTTCCTAATCAACCTCTAGTTTAACCTAATTATTAAAAAGTTGCGCCCCTTTTTTTTTAGTACAATAGCTGATTTTTTTATAATAATTACTGTATTAAAATAATTTTAAAATGTGCTATGCCATAACTTATACCAAGTCCAGTATAATCGGTATTTTCATTAATGGATAATGGATAATTACCTCTCCCTAAAAGGGAGAGGATTGACTAAAAGGAAAAAATTTATTTTTTTCCCCTTGAAAGGGGAGGCTAACAAAGCTGAATTATTTAATTATTAATTCTTCGGTAAAGGTAAGGAAGAAGGAAGAAGTAAGAGGGAATAAGACTTTAGTTATCTAGAACAGAAGACTTAAAAGTCCAAAAAAACTTAAATTTTTTGTAGATATTCACCCTTTGGTTTACACAAACGATACCAGAGGACATGATATTAAAGTTCATCTTGATTTATTACCTTCAAACTACATTTAAGAGACAGAAATAAATAACTCTTCCCAAGATTTTTCTGGTGCTTCTGCCTCAGTAATAATTTCCACAATTTTATTACAAGCTGCTGGTTGAAATATTGCCTCCACAGAAACTTGTGCTACCTTAGTTCGAGGAATACTACCTTCAAATAAGCGATCAGCAGATTCCATAACAATAGGAAATTGATTATCATCATTTTTCAGACCACCAGGGCGAACAATAGTATAATTCAGACCACTTTTCTGAATATATCCTTCAGCTTGTTTCTTCCAGAATAAAATTAGCCAGAATAGATTTAGGGGATGAAAAAATTTAGACACACATAGGGATGAAACTAAAATAAAACGATCAATACCTTTCTGTTTAGCAACATCCACTAAATTTTTAGTTCCTACATAATCCACTTGATATGGACCAGTAAAGTCAAAACTAGGTTTAGCACCCGTAGCACATAATAGTACTGTGCTATCTTCAATAGCAGCGTAGAGACCTTGAGAATTCAGGACATCCCCCATTACCAACTCTGCTTCTGGAGGCAAAATTTCTTTAGCTGTTTCTAAGTCACGAACCAGAGCTTTTACAGGAATATCTCGTCTTACTAAGTCTTGTACAATTCGACAACCTGTTTGGCCAGTTGCTCCAGCAACGAATACTTTCATTTTTCAATTTATCTATAATAAAGTTCTAAATTTTAACAGTTTTTGAATGCAAGTTAGTAATCAGCGGTCAGAAGGGAATTGTAGATAGGGTATTTGGATAGCTCTGTGCTTCTAGTTAAGGGGTAACTTAGATTTTCAAATCCTTATAATTTGCACGAGAGTATCTCCAACGAACTTAACTTTCCCTCCTGACACCTTCTTCAATTACGAACTCTCTACTTTTAAAGATATAGCAATAGACATCTGGTGATAATCAAAAATCAAATCAATTATCGCGCAAAAACCATCAATTCTTTCCTCCTACTCCCTACTCTCCTCCCTCTTTTCCAAAGAGGTCTAATAGACGGGTATAGCACGGACAATAGACTGATGACTATCCGAATCAGGGTGTTTTTCTCACTTTTCCCTGTTGCCTGCTATAAATATAAATTCTTTGTATAAATCTATATAGCAATTTGGAAATCCTCAAAATATTATATATAGTGTATATATATATACATAGGAGAATGAATCATGGATCACAACTTTGCAGGACATCAAACTGTAGAGATGGACAAAAACTTGGTTAGTGATTTCTATGTAAGTACAACAGAAATAGAAGTATCAGAAACTAACCCAACTACCTGGTTTAAGACAAAATACAATGACTGCATGAAATTATATGCAAATGTAGATACTGTAGCAAAGCACTTTGCATCTCATCGTAGTTGGTTTTGTCAATGTGCTCATCCGATGAAAGTTGAGCCTATTGGAGAAAATGGCTATGATTTGTCGCTCGGAAAATTTGGTTCTTTTGGATACCAGGTTGAAGCTAGAGTAGGTCTGGAATTGGTACCACCAGACTCCGCAGGAATATATAAAATTAGATATATCCCAGTGCCTAATTATACACCTCCTGGATATCAAGTAAACTTTCAATCAGAAATGAAGTTGCTAGAGTTACCCACAGAACAGTTTTTTACTCAAGAGGAAATTCAAAAGTTAGGACTGCCTCCTGTGATGACTGGTGCAAAATGGGATTTGGATTTGACCGTAGGTGTAAAATTTCCCCAGTTTATTCGGAAAATGTCTCCTAGTTTGATTCAAAAAACTGGCGATAGTTTATTACTTAAAATAGTACAACAAGTATCTAGATGCTTGAGTCACAAAACTCAAGTAGATTTTCATACCACTCATAACTTGCCATTTCCCAAACAAAGAAAACGCAAGTAAAAGATATGGAACCTAAAAATCAGGGAAAAATTTAATCCCCTGATTAATTCCAATCTTTTACATATTGCTAATTATCCTTAACATAATTTCGACTCCCGTTACCGCTTGCCAGCTAAAAAGACCAAGAATTGACACATTAAGAACAATATGACTGTAGCGAGCCCAATCTTGGCCTTTCTGCATAAAAGGAGTTAAAGATGCAGAGATAGCGATCGCTCCTGTCATGCCTAACCCGGCTAAGAGATGAGGGCCAAAAAATAATTTTCCATTATTGATATAAGTGACGGCCATTCCACCAAGAGACCCTAAAACCATAAAAGCTAAGAGAAAGGAGCCAACTTGGTGATGTTTGATTTTAAATTTAGCAAATTCTTTTTTCTTTTCTGTATCTGTAGCAGTTCTACTATTACGAACTTTGATGCCGAGATATAAGGCGTAAATTGTCAAGGCCAATAGTATCCACATAATGGCGGGATGAAAAAAATTGAGCCATGGTTTAATAGATTCTGGAATTGGCAGATCCATAATTAATCTTCTCTCTGGGATTAGTAAAAAAACTTCATAAAAGTTAGCATAACAGCAAGTTAATCTTATGTGATCTTAAAAACGTAGATTATGGTTGTCGGTATGGCTTCGCAAAAAGAAGAAATTTTCTTAGTCCAGGCTGTTAAAAATGCTAATTTTGCCCAAGTATGTACCTTGCTGGCTCAAAATATTGATGCTAATGCTCAAGCTCTAGATGGTACAACGGCTTTAATGATTGCTGCAGAAAAGGGGTATGCTCAAATAGCCTCTACTTTACTAGATAAAGGTGCTGATGTCAACTATATAAGAAAAAAATTGGGTGTTACAGCTTTGATGTTAGCTGCAGCTCATGGACGGGCGGAAATAGTAGAACTTTTGTTAAGTAGGGGTGCTGATGTCAATGGCAAAAATGATGATGGTAGTTCCCCACTCATGGTTGCTTCAATGAATGGTTATGTAGCAGTGGCCAATCAATTAATCGCTGCTGGAGCTGATGTTAACGTGGTGGATAAAGACCATGATACAGCCTTGGGTTTAGCAACGAGTCAAGGTTATCAAGATGTAGTTAAGGTCTTACTAGATGGTGGGGCGAGGGTCGATGAGTCTACTTTATCTATAGTTGCTGATAGTAATTATGCAGAAATAAGAGAAATTTTGATTAATCATGGTGTGAATGTAAATACTAGAAATTTACAAGGTAAAACATGGTTAATGCAAGCAGCAGAAACAGGTGATTTACCTGCTGTAAAGACTCTATTAAAAGCTGGTGCTGATATTAATTTTAAAGACAAAGATGGAGAAAATCCACTCATTTTAGCTGCTGACCTAGGTCATTTAGAAGTAGTAAAAGTTTTGTTAGAAGCAGGGGCAGATGTTAATATTAAAAGTAGAAATGGTGGTACAGCTTTGATGGCTGCTGCTGCAGAAGGAAATGTAGCGATCGCTTCTACTTTATTGGATGCTCATGCTGATGTTAATTCTCAAGATTTAGAAGGAGAAACAGCTTTAAGTTTTGCTGTAGTAGAAAATCATACCAAAATGGTAAAACTACTGCTAAATTATGGGGCTGAAATTGTTACTAAGAATCAAGCAGGTGATACTCCTTTATTTGGAGCAATTTTTCATGGTTATACGGATATTGTATCAATTTTATTGAACAAAATAGAAAAGCAAAATTTGACATCTTTATTGAATAGTAAACATCTTGGAGAAACAGCTTTAACTTTGGCAATATGGCAAAAACATCAAGAAATTATTAATGTTTTGCTAGATGTAGGGGCAGATGTTAATATTTCTGCTCAAGGTGGTTCTACTCCAATGATGAAAGCAGCATATCAAGGCGATATTGAAACATTAAAAATACTCTTAGAAAAAGGAGCTGATATTAATCTTAGAGATGATAATGAAGCGACAGCTTTAATGTGGGCAGCATATCAAGGCCATGCTGAAGCTGTAAAACTATTAATTGATTATGGTGCTAATTTGAATGATAAAAATCAAGGCGGTTGTACGGCTTTAATGCTTGCAGAATTTAATGGTTATCAAGATATTATCAGGTTACTTAATAACGCTGGATCATAATACCAAATTAATAGATATAGGCGTGAAAAAGATATAGACTTTTTGTAAAGGTAGGGAATAGGGAAAAGGGAAGATTTTTTTAGAAAAAAAACACGGAAAATGATTTTTTGAGTTATTACACTCTAGTTTAGGGCTTGTTGATTAAATCTAAAAGTATTTACAGATAAAGGTTTTAGCCTTTTTGGGGCCTTTAAAAAGTGCCTGGTTTTCAGTTCTTCACGCTCAAAAAGTTAGTATTTTAGGCCAGAGTTGGGCATAAAAATCATTCTTAAAATTCTTACTCCTACCTCCTCGTTCATTCCCATTTCTCCTGTCTCCTGTCTCCTGTCTCCTGTCTCCTGTCTCCTACCCTCACTCATAAGACTTTTTCAGCAAACCCTAGTTTATAGCAAATAAAGGGCAAGTTTATTTTCTGGAGATGTCTAATATACAGATAGGGGGATGGGGAGATGGGGAGATGGGGAGTGTGGGAGAAATTAAAAAATAGAGTTGTTGGGAAATAAAAATTCAAAAGCCTCAAAAGCTTACTATATAAGCTTTTGAGGTTTTTAGGCTTAAAAAACACTATAAACTTTGACTAATAAGGGTTTTAGCCATTTTTTTAGCTTAATTCCCAAAAACTCTAATATATATCCTCACCATTACCATACAGGACTACC
This sequence comes from Okeania sp. SIO1H4, assembly GCF_010672695.1. Classification (NCBI taxonomy): domain Bacteria; kingdom Bacillati; phylum Cyanobacteriota; class Cyanophyceae; order Oscillatoriales; family Microcoleaceae; genus Okeania; species Okeania sp. SIO1H4. The sequence goes on along the minus strand of NZ_JAAHGB010000004.1, from coordinate 42,579 downwards.
AAATATCTTTAAAATAACCGAATTTGGTATGACTCCCCTAAAACTTGTTGACAAGCATACATTTATCGAGCTCGAAACTTTAAACTCAAGCTAATTGTACTATGTAATTAGGACAACTAAAGTCTTTACCCTAAAAGGCTCGCTCGTTTTCATCCCCTGATTCAAACACACTTACTCTCAACGGAAGCTTTTCGGTAATGATTGATTGACATTTTGGCATTTATAGCACTACGCAAATAGGGCGCGGACATTTCTCTATTCCCTACTCCCTACTCTCTACTCCCTGACAACCCAAATTTATTGTCATATCATGTCCGTTTAATTAGTAATAAAAAACTTCCTTCTTCTTCCCTCCTGTACGTTGCTAATCCGACGGCTCACCTACCTAGCTCCTGACTCCTCCGTCGTTATTTATAAGTATTCAACCAGACATGATATCAAACGCCAAAAAACCTACTGCTATATATAAATATTTGGTTTTGATCGTAGCTTCTGGACACCTGATTGGCTAATTGCCTGGAAAGTCGTAACAAATATTTACTTGTTTACGAATTATTACTTTCTTCCTCAGAAAGCGAGACAAAAGAGACCTTCTTATTAGAAACTTCAAATCAAGGTTACAAAAAAATCAATTTTTAAGGAGAGCTCAATGTTAGATGCTTTTTCGAAAGCTGTAGTTTCAGCAGATGCCTCAACTTCCCCTGTTAGTGGCGATGAATTAAATAAGCTCAAAGAATTTATTGCTCAAGGCAACAGACGTCTTGATGCAGTAAACGCCATTGCTAGTAACGCAAGCTGCATGGTATCTGATGCTATTGCTGGAATGATCTGTGAAAACCAGGGATTAATCCAAGCTGGTGGAAACTGCTATCCTAACCGTCGTATGGCTGCTTGCTTGCGTGATGGTGAAATCATCCTACGCTACGTTACCTACGCACTACTTGCTGGTGATGCTTCTGTTCTCAACGACCGTTGCTTAAATGGTTTAAAAGAAACCTACACTGCATTAGGTGTTCCTGCTACATCTACAGTTCGCGCTGTTCAAATTATGAAAGCTCAAGCTGCAGCTCACATCAAAGATCAGCCTAGTGATGAATTTGCAGGAGATAAAAAGCGCATCATGGGAGCTACTGTAACAGAAGATCGTTGCGCTAGCCTAGTTGCTGAAGCAAGTGGCTATTTTGATACAGTAATTGCTGCTCTAAGCTAATTACTCTCAAAAAGTCTTGCTACACCATACCTCTAAAGGTATCTAGTTTATTGGCTTTTCAGTTATTACGATTAGCCAAGACCAAGTAAGTTTCAATACCAATCTAACAAAGTCAAACACAGAAGAGAATAAACAATGAAATCAGTTATTACCACAGTAGTTACCGCTGCTGATGCAGCAGGTCGTTTTCCTAGCAGTTCCGATCTAGAATCAGTACAAGGTTCTATCCAGCGTTCCGCAGCTCGTTTGGAAGCAGCTGAAAAGCTAGCTGGTAATCTTGATGCAGTTGCTCAAGAAGCTTATGATGCTTGCATCAAGAAGTTTCCTTACTTGAATGATGCTGGTCAAGCTAACTCCACAGACACTTTTAAGGCTAAGTGTCTCCGCGATGTCAAGCACTATCTGCGCTTAGTCAGCTACTGCTTAGTAGTTGGTGGAACTGGCCCTCTTGATGAGTGGGGAATTGCTGGTCAGCGTGAAGTTTATCGTGCTCTAAGCTTACCTACTGCACCTTATGTTGAAGCTTTAAGCTTTGCTCGTAATCGTGGTTGTGCTCCTCGCGATTTGTCTCCTCAAGCTTTGACAGAGTACAATTCTCTCTTAGACTATGTAATCAACTCCTTGTCCTAGGAAATTAGGGATTTAGGCAAGATTATAGAACTCTTGCTTTAAAACTTCTTTAATTCTAGAACTGTGGGACTCTTAGTTTGTTACTTACCTAATAATGGGTGAGCAACTAACCAAGAGTCCCTTAGTTTTTCTTGTAACGGGACTTACACAACTTTTAAGCCAAAATATAGCCTCAACTCTTTCTGTGAGAAGAAAATACGTCACGATTATTAGCCAACCAATCAAAAAAAACGGGGTTGCACATTATGGAATGATATCGCCAAAAATTGGTTTAGATTTTGACTAAAAAAAACCATTAATTAATCATTCTAGCAATTGATTAATCCACAATCCAATTCTATCAAAAATATCAAATCATTCGTCACTGTGCAACACCAAAAAAACGGAAAGATATAGCTATACGAAAAGCGTACTATTGCATCAGTAAATGTCTTCAAATGTTTCCCCCATTGCCTCTGTAATCCTGTAGTTAGCTTATGCCAAATGATCAAAGTATAGGTATAAAATACTCTCGATCAAATGGCGTTCTAGACTCCATTTATCTGTTACTTGATATTCTTTTAATCCCAACCATCATCAGCGCTTCTCGGTAAAAAACTTCTATCCAGTGTCTGTTTGAGTAGCTATTTACTATCCACTCAAATGTCACTTTTGACGGCTCGACAAGGCTCAAAAGCTTACTCTATAAGATTTTCAGCATTGGATAAAAAAAAACACTATAAACCTTGACTAATAAGGGTTTTATATCATGTTCGGTTGAATACTTATAATATCTGTGGACCAAAGGCAGAAGGCAGAGGGCAGCTATGCTGAAGGGAAAGAGCAAGGTTAGAAGGCAGAAGGTTTATTATAACTGATTATCCGCAATTCGTAGCTCCCCCGGAGGGGAACATGATATTAGCCATTTTTTTAGCTTAATTCCCAACAACTCTATGATTATTAGTGAGGGTATAGTTGAGGCATAGAACTCCGTTCCGCGCTCCGCGACCGCTCAACTATGAATTGATTTATTATTCAACTAAAGAGTACTAACAAAACTTATATTGGATCAATTTAAAAATTTTTAGTTATGAAATAAATTCTGAGATACCAAAAATGCAAATACTTAATGCGTAGTTTGTAAATAGCTGCAATCACAAAGATATGATAATTTTTCCATCTCCATTTAATAGGTAATGGTTCACAACATTTAGCTAGATAGACTTGACCATTTTTCCATATTCTTCTCTTTTTCTTTCCTATAGCTGTCCTAAATAGGTTTTGAACAAATATTAGTTATCTAAATACTGAGGGTTACTTCTCTTGATATGTAGCTAATGCTCATATTTTATCTAAGATGGCTATATTCCTAAAAATCCTAGAACGAAAAAATATTTCCACTATTAATATTTCCGATGACCACTTATCCTTCATATTTATTTAGCAAAACTACAGCATAAGCAGCAATACCTTCTTCTCGACCTACAGGACCTAATTTTTCATTAGTAGTAGCTTTTATGCTGACTTGATCTGCTTGTAGTTCTAAAGTAGCAGCGAGGCGCGATTGCATTTCTTTGATATGTGGCTTGAGTTTAGGACGTTCTGCTACTACTACTGAATCAATATTACTAACTTGCCAGCAGCTAGCCTTAACTAAATGATTGACACGATTCAACAATTCTATACTATCAGCTCCAGCCCATTGTGGATCGCTGGGAGGGAAAAAATGGCCAATATCACCCAAACTCAGAGCGCCTAACATTGCATCCATAATTGCATGGGTCAGAACATCCGCATCGCTATGACCAATTAATCCCATTTCATGGTCAATTTTGACTCCTCCAAGTATTAGAGGTCTTCCAGGTCCTAACTTATGGATATCGTAGCCATTACCTATGCGAAGATTCATTTTTCTAATTTAAATACCTTAAATAGTAGTTTTTATCAAATTATTGTATAGTATATCTTGACTGTACAAAACTACTTTTTTTTATTAACTTTATTGTCAGTAGAGGTAAGTTGTGGAGATTATATTAACTCAACAAGTGCTATTAACGGATAATTTTTTTTTAGCAGAAGATGAAGGAGAAATTTTTTTAGTTAACTCTCAACAAGAAGGTGAAGATTTTATTTTGGATGATATGGCAGCTAAAATGTTATTTGCTTTAATAGGTTCTGGGTCTATTCAAGAGGCTTATGAGGATTTATTAGAGGAAGAGCAGGTAGAGCCAGAAGTACTTAAGAATGATTTATTAGAATATATCAGAGATTTAACAAATGATGGAATTGTTAAAATTATCGATCAACAAGATAATTTATCTGTGGCAGAAGGTTAGTAGAGAGAGAAATTGGCATAAATCTGCTCTTTTTATCTTTAATCTTTAATGGAAAAGGCTAAATAGGGCTTTATGAAAAAGTTACCTGTAGCATAACTGTTTTTTGGTTTTTTCAAAAGAAGAATCTGAAAAATTTATTCATAACTAATTTTTTTATTAAATTACACAAATATTTTTATATCTGTCAAGAAAAATAGTATTATTTATTCTAGAATGTTAGGAAATTGTATCTCAATAAAAAATTTATGCAGGTAAGTCAAAAAATCACAAAAGTTAGCTCTATTGCGGAAATTCGGGAGTGTAAAATCAGTGGAAATAAGTCTCTACATACGACTATTGAGTTGAAGTCTGGAGAGGTTATCAGTAATTTTAGCCATAAAGAAATACTCGATCGCCCCAACTATTTAACCGTCCAAATTAGCGATAACCAACATATTATGCTTGACCCAGAATTTTTGCAATATATTAACCATAGTTGCGATCCTAATGTTTTTTTCGATACTAAAAAAATGGTAGTAATTGCCCTACGAGACATCGAAATTGGAGAAGAATTCACATTCTTTTATCCATCTACAGAATGGTCTATGGATCGAGGATTTGATTGTATTTGTCAAAGCGAAAATTGTCTGGGATACATTCAAGGTTCTGCTCATTTACCCCTAAATGTGTTAAAAAAATATAAATTGTCAGAATTTATATGGGAAAAGCTAGGAGTTGAGTGAATAATTAACAATCTATAAATCCTTTACATAAGTAATTTTTGTGAGGATTTATTATACATAAAAAAAACACCTCTGCCATCTTGAAAATTGTGTTAAGTTGACATTATAAATACCATGTTAGAAATAACACTAGCTCAGACTCCTGAAGAAAAAGAAGAAATTTTCAAATTGCGCTATCAAATCTATGTAGAAGAACTGGGATGGTTTGAAAATTGTCCAAACTATGAACCGAACCATCAACAAAAGAAAGTAGAAGACCCATTGGACTTATATGCTAATCTATTTATGGCTCTTGATCATAATGAATTGGTTGGTACTATTAGATGCAATTATACTAAAAACTTAGACTCAGAAAATTTAGACATAGATTACTATACAAAACTCTATCAAATGGAAAAAGTAGGAGATGCACATCCTTTATGTACATCAATTACTGGGAGGTTTATGGTTCAAAGTAATTTTAGAATAAATGGTATAGGCTTAAGAATAATGCAAGCATTATACAAACAACAGTTGCTAGATGGAATTAAATTTGATTTTGTAGATGCCGAAGCATACTTAGTTCCTTTTTTTGAAAAACTAGGCTATCAAACTATTGATAAAATTGATTATCAAATGTATGAAAGTAGTGTGCTTATGGTATTAGATATACCTAATATCAAACACCATGAGCAAGTTAAGTAGATCGACAAAATAACTAGATTTTCTAGAGGTCTCTATTATTTTTCAGTAAATCTGGGCGACGAGATTTTGTTCTTTGAATTTGTTGTTGATAACGCCATTCTGCTATTTTAGCATGATTTCCAGATAGCAGAACTTCTGGTACTTTCCAACCACGAAAATTAGATGGTCGAGTGTAATGAGGATAGTCAAGTAATCCATATTCAAAACTTTCGTATTTTAGTGACTCAGCTTTACCTACTGTTCCTGGAAGTAACCTCACTACACCATTAATTAAAGCTAAAGCTGGTATCTCTCCACCTGTAAGGACAAAATCTCCTAAAGACACTTCTCTAGTAACTAAATATTGTACTCTTTCATCAATACCTTCATAATGACCACAAATTAAAATAAGTTGGTCATAGTCTATAGCTAACTGCTTAAATAGCTGTTGACACATTGTTTCTCCCTGGGGAGTTAAGAGAATAACTTCTCGTCGCGGTCTAGTTGTTAATGACTCTACAGCAGCAAATATAGGTTCTGGTTTTAACACCATTCCTACTCCTCCACCATAAGATTCATCATCAACCTTATGATACTTGTCTGTGGTATAATCACGAGGGTTAACTAAATTAACCTTGGCAATCTCTTTATCAAGGGCTTTCCCTAACAAACCTGAACTTAGGGGTGTTGTAAAAAAGTCTGGAAACAGAGTGATAACATCAAATTGCACAAAACTTAAAAATATACTTAGAGTGTCTTAAAAAATTTAGAAATTGTTGAGATTAATCTTTATTTAGACTATGCTAAAAGTTTACAAGTTAATCCAGCCAATTGAAATTTAGATTCTAACTAAATCAAATGATTTGTTGAAAAATTCAATAGTTAGCTGGGGACTTGCAAGGTTATAAGATAGTCTAGTATTATAACAGACTATTGAAATTATTGAAATTTAATGCGTACCTGCTGTCCAAGACTAATAAAATGATACAGTTAGAGTCTCAAGCTTCAAAACTAGATATATTACGTCCGACAAAAACAACCATTATGGTAATCGGAGGGGCGGAAGATAAAGTTCATGGAAAAGAGATTCTACAAACTTTTTTTAATCGTGCAGGAGGAGTAAATGCCAGGCTAGCAGTTATCCCTTCTGCCTCTAGAGAACCAGGAGCACAAGGAGATAGATACCGCAAGGTTTTTGAAGAAATGGGTGCTGTAGGTCTGAAGATATTTGATATCCGGGAAAGGTATCAGGGAGAAGACCCAAGATGGTTAGAATCCTTAGAAGATTGTACTGGAGTCTTTATGACTGGTGGAGACCAACTGCGTCTTTGTTCCCTACTTGCTGAAACACCTTTGATGGATGAAATCAGAAGTAGAGCTATAGATGGAAAAATTGCTCTAGCTGGAACAAGCGCAGGAGCAGCAGTAATGGGACATCAGATGATAGCAAGTGGTGGTAGTGGCTCATCCCCCAATAAGTCCTTAGTTGATTTAACAACTGGCTTGGGTATATTGCCAGACCTGATTGTAGACCAACACTTTCATAATCGAAATCGTATGGCCCGTTTGTTGAGCGCCATTGCTACCCATCCGGACAAAATAGGTATAGGTATAGATGAAGATACCTGTGCATTATTTGAAGGAGATAGTCAAATTCGAGTAATGGGTAAAGGTACAGTGACAATTATAGATACTACAGAAATGTCATATACAAATGCTACGAAAGTAGATGTAGCAGATCCCTTGAGCATATCAAATTTAAGAGTACATATAATGTGCCACGGCGATGGCTACGATCTCCATTCCCATACCATGAAACCAGGGCTGTCTGAAACAATTATGCCTCTTGATTAATTAATAGAATTTCTGATAATTTACTAAATTCGTAACTAATGTGTTGTGGTAGATTAGTAGCTTGCCTAGTTGGGTGGACAGAAAATCTAATTTTAAACTGAAAAGAATGTATTTTTTGTAAAACAGAATAAAAAGCCCAAATTCTTCCTTCTACCATCAAAGGATTATCAAAAAAACTGATAAATTTATTTATCAGATATATATTTTTCAAGATGGAGAAAGGATTAGTGCAGCCTGAAAAAAAGTTTGTATTAAACAGTTTAGCAAATGGTGTGAGCTGAAATTCAAAATAAAACCGCCATTGCTTCTGTAGATTCTGAGCATAACCTTCAAATCCTCCTATGAAAATCCTCAAACTCCAGACATTACGCGGTCCAAACTACTGGAGCATCCGCCGGCATAAACTGGTGGTTATGCGTCTAGACTTAGAAGACCTGTACGAAAGATATACATCTGATATTCCTGGCTTCTACAAAGGATTAATCAAGGTACTACCAGGTCTTGTAGAGCACTATTGTTCCCCTAGAGTCAGGGGCGGTTTTCTCAGTCGTGTTGAAAAAGGGACACTAATAGGCCATGTCATAGAACACGTTGCCCTAGAACTTCAACAACTCGCCCAAATGCCAGTTGCTTTTGGTCGGACACGGGAAACATCGACTCCTGGAATATTTCAGGTAGTAATAGAATATGAACATGAACCAGCAGGTCGCTATGCTGCACGAGCAGCGGTGAGACTTTGCCAAAGTATTGTTGAGACAGGTACATATCCTGCAACCGAATTACAGCAAGATTTAGAAGACCTTAAGGAATTCAAAAGTCAGGCAGCTTTAGGGCCAAGCACAGAAGCTATAGTCAAAGAAGCAGAAGCAAGAGGTATTCCCTGGACTCAACTAGGAGCCAGATTTATGATTCAGCTTGGCTATGGTATAAATCAAAAAAGAATCCAGGCAACCCTAAGTAACCAAACAGGGATTCTTGGTGTAGAACTTGCTTGTGATAAAGAAGGCACAAAAACCATTCTCAAAGATTCTGGAATACCAGTACCTCGTGGTACAGTTATTCGCTACTTTGAAGACCTTCAAGATGCCATTGAAGATGTCGGAGGCTATCCCATTGTAATTAAGCCACTAGATGGAAATCATGGTCGTGGAATTACTATTGATGTGAGAAACTGGGAAGAGGCAGAAGAAGCCTATGATTTAGCTAGCAAGGCTTCCAAAACAAAAACAGTAATTGTAGAACGTTACTATACAGGCAAAGACCACCGAGTATTGGTAGTAAATGGTAGAGTTGTAGCTGTGGCCGAACGAGTTCCGGCCCATGTAATGGGAGATGGTAAGTCCACGGTGGCAAAACTGATTGAAGAAACTAACAGAGATCCTCAAAGAGGAGATGGACATGATAACGTTCTGACTAGAATCACCGTGGATAAAGCTGCTCTTGGGATTCTTGAAAGACAAGGATATAGCATTGATTCAATACCAAAAAAAGGAGAAATTTGCTTTTTAAGGGCAACAGCTAACCTCAGTACTGGAGGTATAGCAGTAGACCGTACTGATGAAATACATCCAGAAAATGTCTGGCTATTGTCCAGAGCTGCGAAGATTATAGGTCTAGACATAGCAGGTATAGATGTAGTTACTGAAGACATTTCTAAACCTTTGCGAGAAGTAGAAGGGGTCATAGTAGAAGTTAACGCTGCCCCTGGTTTCCGGATGCACGTCGCTCCTAGTCGGGGTCTACCTAGAAATGTGGCCGGAGCAGTAATAGATATGCTATTCCCTGGGTCTAAAAATGGCAGAATACCAATATTTTCAATTACTGGCACCAATGGTAAGACAACTACTACACGCTTGCTAGCTCACATAATGAAGCAGACTGGAAAAATAGTGGGCTATACTACTACTGATGGTACTTATCTTGGTGAATATCTAGCAGAATCAGGAGATAATACTGGACCTCAAAGTGCCCATTTAATACTCTCAGACCCAACTGTAGAAGTTGCAGTCTTAGAAACAGCACGGGGTGGTCTTCTGCGTTCAGGCTTGGGTTTTTCAGCTTGTGATGTAGGAATGGTATTAAATGTAGCTGCCGACCACTTGGGTATTGGGGATATAGATACTGTAGAACAACTAGCTCAACTCAAAAGTGTAGTTGCTGAGTCAGTAATGCCTAAAGGATATGCCATTTTGAATGCTGACGATCCATTGGTTGCTGCAATGGCAGAGAAAGTCAAAGCTCAAGTTGCTTACTTTTCAATGGAACCAAATAATCAACTTTTAGTTAAACATACAGAAGCTGGTGGTTTGGCAGCGGTTTATGAGAATGGTTATATTTCAATTATCAAAGGAGATTGGACTTTAAGAATTGAAAAAGCAGTTAATGTGCCAATCACAATGGCAGGTAAAGCTCCATTTATGATTGCTAATGCCCTTGCAGCTTGTTTGGCAGCTTTTGCTCAAGGGGTGAAAATAGAGCATATTAGAGAAGGTTTGTCAACCTTTGTGGCTTCGGTGGATCAAACACCAGGCCGGATGAATATGTTTAATATGGGAGATTATCATGCTCTTGTGGACTATGCTCATAATCCTGCTAGCTATGAAGCATTGGGTGGATTTGTCAGAAATTGGCCAGGAAAACGGATTGGTGTAGTTGGTGGGCCTGGCGATCGCCGTGATGAAGACTTTGTTTCTCTGGGTGAACTAGCAGCAGATATCTTTGATGAAATTATTGTCAAAGAAGACGACGACACTAGAGGAAGACCTAGAGGAAGTGCTGCGGAGCTAATTTCTCAAGGTGTGAAGCAGTTTTTAAATCAAGCTAAAGATTCTGAGTCAAAGGCTACTTATGAATCAATTCTAGATGAGACAACGGCTATTAATACAGCCTTAGATCGTGCCTCTTCTGGTGGCCTGGTAGTAATTTTACCAGAAAGCGTAAGTCGAGCTATCAGTTTAATAGAAGCTCGTAACCCTGTTCAGGATCTTGAATTACCTGAAAGTAGTCGAACATCCTCTAATTCCTCAGAAGAGTTAAACACTTCGATTGTATATTGAGTTAAATATCTAAAGGAAGTAAGAATAAATAAGTAATAGTTGATTCAGTCAAAAAAAATTTAATCAACTTCCTTCGATTTAAACTTCTACTGAAAAAGGGGTTGAAAGTTTTCAACCCCTTGAACTTTGTCAAAATTTGTTAGTTAGTATCTGAAAACTGGAACATCAATTTTCTGACAGTACTACCCTGAAAAACAAAACTGTTTAACTTCTATAATTCTATCGAGTAACTCCTGCAAATTTAGCGAATGTAATGTAGAGAAAAGATATAAGTAATAAAGCCAAGAATACTCTCATCTCTACTATAGAGTATACTTAATAATCTTATATCCTTGTTAACTACAAACTGTTGGTGATTTTTAATTGTTTTGTAGCCTTGAACTACATTAGACCAAGTTGAGAAAGAATACTTTGACCTGTGAAGTATTCAGTAGCTACACCAATGATAAAGCCTAACATTGCCAAGCGACCATTCCAAGTTTCTGCAAATTTGGTAAAACCTAGCTTTTGATCTTGAGTTTCCATGATGATTAACCTCTAATTAGTATAGTTAAACGTTGGTAAGTACAACAGAAAAGTTATTGAGAGCTGATTTTTAAACTTAGCTAAAACCCTTATGTAATCTAACTCTCAGGGATTTAAGTATTATTGGATATAACTCCCAAAACCCTTGTATTGCAAGGAATTTAGCCTCTTAATATTTACTTGATAAATCAGCTCTCAAAAGGAACAATTAATTACATTAAGCCAAGTTGAGAAAGGATACCTTGACCTGTGAAGTATTCAGTGGCAATACCAATGACAAAGCCTAACATTGCCAGGCGACCATTCCAAGCTTCTGCAAAATCGGTGAAGCCTATTTTTTTCTCTTGATTTTCCATGATAATTAACCTCTAATTAGTGTAGTTAAACGTTGGTAAGTACAACAGAAAAGTTATTGAGAGCTGATTTTTAAACTTAGCTAAAACCCTTATGTAATCTAACTCTCAGGGATTTAAGTATTATTGGATATAACTCCCAAAACCCTTGTATTGCAAGGAATTTAGCCTCTTAATATTTACTTGATAAATCAGCTCTCAAAAGGAACAATTAATTACATTAAGCCAAGTTGAGAAAGGATACCTTGACCTGTGAAGTATTCAGTGGCAATACCAATGACAAAGCCTAACATTGCCAGGCGACCATTCCAAGCTTCTGCAAAATCGGTGAAGCCCATTTTTTTCTCTTGATTTTCCATGACCATTAACCTCGTTTGATTTCAAGCTTATGTAATATAACTTAACGTAAAATTTTAAATATGGCAACATTACTTAATATTTTGATTCGTCATTTTTTTCGGTAAATACAACAGAAAAGTTATTGAGATAAAATCTGAATAATAACTATACCCAAATGGTTGTGACTGGGACAAAGTGAAAGGTTTACCCAGAATTAGGCAAGGAAAGCAATCTCCTAAGTTATTGAGATTACTTCCTATTATTGCAATGACGATATTCAGGCAAATGCTATATGAGAAGGAACAATTAATTACATTAAGCCAAGTTGAGAAAGGATACCTTGACCTGTGAAGTATTCAGTGGCAATACCAATGACAAAGCCTAACATTGCTAGGCGACCATTCCAAGTTTCTGCAAAGTCGGTGAAGCCTACTTTTTTATCTTGATTTTCCATGACCATTAACCTCGTGTTATTTCAAGCTTATGTAATATAACTTAACGCAAAAATTCAAAGATGACAACATTACTTAATATTTTTATCATTTTCTTTGTGGGTTTAATACCCCACCGTCTACACGGTGTTCAAAATTACTTGGGGTGAGAATCCCCATGTAATTTTCCTCCTGTCTCCTGTCTCCTGTCTCCTGTCTCCTTCTTCAATTGTCTAGACAATTAAGTAGATGGACTTCTATGTGTAATATCAATTTAATGTGAAACTGCACAGAATAAGATTGCAAGAATAATTGACTGTAGCTTAATGTAGATTAAAGACGGATAAATTAATGAATTTCACAGCCTTATCTCAAATTGCTATTACTCCGATAAAATAATTAAGTATACTGATGAGCGATCGCCGAATCTAGTCTCACATAGTATCTCTACTTATTGTCATGGTCAGTGCCACGCCAAAATATTTTTGCCAATCTATAAATTCATAATTTTAAACATCAATTATAAATAAATTGATCGGAGAAAGGGATCAAAGTAAAAAAATTCTAGTTTACTTTATACCTAAACTAAATATTTGATCTTAGACATTTGGTGCAAACTAAGTGTTTGCCCAGGTATAACAAGGGTTTGAGATTAATTATCACCAGAGGTCTATTGAATAGATATAAAATCATATCAATTAGTAAAAAAAAATCAATAATTTATAGGTGTGTAGTTAGTGGTTTATATATTATTCTGTATTTGATATTCTATATAAACTAGAATTATGAAATATTTATAGCTAATCAATTTTGGCAAATATGACAGGATTTATTGAGGTAAAATCATAGTCAAATCAGAAAAATACTAACAGTTTTTTTGAAAATTTTTAATGTATTTTCAATGTATTGAATAAGTATCAATTAATATTAACTTAATACTATCAGAACTAAATTTGGATCAAAAAAAATTGATAGGACAACAACACCATTAAAGCTACAAATAGGTGTAAACTAACTATTGAGTCCGATCGCAAAGTAATTCTTCGACTAAAGTAGCCATTTTGTCTGTTATGAATTTTTGGACACTTGTATTTATACATATTTTAGAAAATTTATACTAGCAGTGGCCTTAGTTGAGAAGACGAAAAAATTTTAGTAGGAAATAGAAAAAAATATGGAAGGTTGTACAGTTACGGATCTGAAGATTGACAGCAAAAAAAACTGTTATGTCCTTGACGCTGAAGCTATGCGACAGATACAGGAAGAAACAGCAGTTTCGACAAAATTAGAACCAGGGATATATGTAATTAGAATCCGTAGTGGTTTGTTTGGATACCGCAACGATGAAAATAATGTTGGTGAACCCATGGTTATGTTGTGGATTTATGGTGGCAAGTTCATTAATAAAAAAACTAACTTGGAGGTTGAAGCTACTTGGTCAACTTTGAATGGTGATGACGATACATTAACTTTAGAAGTAGTGCAAACAACAAACCTTTGTGCTTTTTTCTTCGATAGTTATATTGATGATAATCAAGGAGAATTGACAATTTCTATAGTTAAAATGTGAATTATTTTTTCTGAACCAAGAGTCATAAATTTCAAAAAGCACTATTGCTTTATTTTAACTTTACATATAAATAATCAATACTATATTGATCAAAATATATGTATTTAGATTGAAAAAAATCTCAGTCAAAAGCTAACTGAGGATGTAATTACAAAAATCATTCATAAGGAACTTAGCCTTCAGTTGGAAAAAAAATTAACTGTAAACTTATTAGTAAAAAACTAATAGCTGATAGGTAAATTATATTCAAGTTGAAGGCTAATTACTAAAGGTTAATTTAACCATATTTTGTCAACCTAAAAGCCAGGTAAAAATGTCTTCATCTAGCAAAAAATTATTTCAAATATCAGTAGTATTGCTAACCTTAACTGCTACTCCCAAGCCCTTAGCAGCTACTAATATATCTAATATTATCCTAGCTCAATCCGTCAACTCAAATACTGTCTACTCATTACCTGAATCCCTGCCAAGTGGTACAAAAATCAGATTACATGGCTCTAATAGTATGACAGTCATTAATCGATCACTCAAACAGCGTTACGAAGAAAAATTTCCAGACGCTCAAGTTGAACTAGCAGCAGGTGATACCAGTGAAGTATTAGAAGCACTCCGAAAAGGAGAAACAGATATAGCCGCAATAGGACGTCCATTAACTGCTCAGGAAAAAGAGCAAGGATTAGTTGAAGTTCCTATTGAGCGTGGCAAAATTGCTGTGATAGTTAGTCCTGAAAATCCATTTTCAGAAAATCTCTCATTTGAGCAATTTGCCAAAATACTCCGGGGAGAAATCACAAACTGGTCAGAAATAGGTGGGTCTCAAATCCCAATTCGCTTTCTTGATCGCCCAGAGTTTAGTGATACCAGAGAAGCTCTTAAAAGTTATGAAGTGTTTAAAAAAAGTCCATTTCAGACAGGAAGTAACACTACTCAGATATCTCAGGATGATACAGCAGCAGTCATAAAAGAACTTGGTAAAGATGGAATTAGTTATGCGATCGCCGACCAAGTCATGAATAAGGGAAATGTTCGGGTCATTCAGATGCACAAAACCCTACCAGACGATCCTCGTTACCCATATTCTCAACCCCGTAACTATATTTATAACAAAGATGCTGCTCCTCCAGAAGTTCTAGCATTTATGGGTTTAGTTACTTCTAAAATTGGTCAAGAAGTTGTGGCAGCATTAGCTCAAGAAGGGGAAACAGAATCTACTATTTCTCCTGGAGCAGCAACGACAAACAATTCAGATACTCAAACTGAGACAGCAGCAAACTCACCAGAGGTGGACTCAGGGGAAACAGATGCTGCTATTTCTCCTGGAGTGGTAACGACAAACAATTCAGATACTCAAACTGAGACAGCAGCAAACTCACCAGAGGTAGACTCAGCAGCTCCGGGGGCAGTAGTAACAGCACCCAGTCCAAATACTTCCACAGTCAATGAAGCAAACTCTTCAGAGGCAGTAGATTCATCTAGTCCCGCTCAATCAGATAGTGCACTATTACCAAATGATATCAGCCAGGAAACAGAAACAGAAGGATTCCCCTGGTGGCTCCTTTTTCTGTTAGGAATTCCTTTACTAGGAGCCTTAATTTGGGGACTACAGAGAGGGCGTGGAGGTGATTCAGCAAAAAAAGATATAGAAACTGCCACTCCAGTTGATGGAAATGAAAATAAAGAGATATCAACACCAAAAGTAGGGGTAGATACTACAGATAAAGCAACAACTCCCGCTGATGGAAATCAAACAACTCCAACAGATGGCATACCAATAGCACCAATAGCAGGAGGATTAGGAGTCGCAGGATTATTAGCAGCATGGGCAAATCACTCCAAAAATAGTGAAATAAATCTCACAGCACAACCAAATCAAAGTGGATTAGCAACTTGGTCAGTTCCACAAGCAGACAAAGATGCAGCTAAATCCCATGGAGGTCAAGAATATCAACTGCGGGTTTATGATGTCACAGATATAGACCTAGATTCACAACCTGCTCCAACTGTGCAGCAGTATGATTGCTCAGAATCAACTACAGACAAGCAAATAGATTCTTTAGTACCAGAGCATGACTACCAGACAGAAATAGGTTATGTAACTGATGATGGTCAGTGGTTAAAGTTAGCTCGTTCTGAGAAAATCAGGATATCAACACCAGAAACTGTTGCTCCAATGGATGGAGGTGACAGTACGGGAATATCAATACCAGAAGTAGGGGTAGATACTACAGATAAAGCAACAACTCCCGCTGATGGAAATCAAACAACTCCAACAGATGGTATCGGAATAGGTCAAATATTAGGAGGATTAGGAGTCGCAGGATTATTAGCAGCATGGGCAAATCGAAAACGGGAACTAAATAGTGAAATAAACCTGACATCTCATCATAATAAAAGTGCATCAGTAACTTGGTCAGTTCCACAAGCAGACAAAGATGCAGCTAAATTATATGGAGGTCAGCAATATCAACTGCGGGTTTATGATGTCACAAATATCGATCTGGACTCACAACCAGCTCACAGTACCAAGTATTATGATTCCGAAGAGTCAAATCAGCAGTGGCAAGTAGGAAATTTACTAGATGATTGCGAATATCAAGCAGAAATAGGTTATGCTACTGATGATGGTCAGTGGCTACCATTGGCTCGTTCTAACCGAGTTCGGATATCAGAATATCCTGTAGATGAAAATATAGATGTAACAAAAGAACCAGAATTATTAGGTAAAACACCAGTAAAATGGGTATTACCTCCCTGTAAAATTACTATTACTCCTGAGAATGAAGAGAATATGATGGTGGTTTGGGAAGTTCCTCAAACTGCGAAAAATGCAATCAAAGAACAGGGGGGAGAACAATACCAGTTGCGAATTTATGATGTTACAGGTATTGACTTGGATACACAGCCAGCATACAATGTACAAGCCTACGATTGTGAGGAATCTACTCAGCAAATGCAAGCACCTGTTTTTGTAAAAGAACGCGAATATCAAGCAGAAATAGGCTATGTCACTGATGATGGTGAGTGGTTAAAATTGGCTCGTTCTAATCGTATCTGGATACCTGTACCTAACTTTACTGTAGACAGTGATGAAGTAAAAAGTACACAATTAGACACAACTCCCACCACAGTAACTATTCCAGAGGAAGCATTGAAATCCAGTTGGATTACTATAGTACCTAATGATAATCAGAGTGCTTGTGTTCATTTAGTAGTTTCTCAAGCTGCTAAAGATGCAGCAAAACAACAAGGTGGAAAGCAATACCAATTGCGGATTTATGATGTTACAGATGTTGATATAGACTCACAAAAAGCTCAAAAGATACAACAATACGATTGTGAGGAGTCTATCCAGAAACAGAAAATACCTATCAATGTTGGTTCTCTTAGTTATGTTGATTATTTAGCAGAGATTGGTTATGTCACTGATAATTTGCAGTGGCTAAGGATTGTTTGTTCTGACCCACTGCGAATACCTGTTTTGACTCGAACTGATGATATTGAGGCAGTAGGAACAGTTCTTCCTGGCGAAACAGCTATTGATACAGATGTAATATCTCAAGTATCAGAAAGTGAAGAAGAAACAGCGATCGCAGCAAGCAATATTACTCCTGGTGACTGTGAGATTCAGCATCTTGTTGTCCATAGTCATAACAATTGCTATTCACTAAATGATGCACAAATCAAGGGACTGCAAGAAACGGCCGTCTCTAAAACCCTTGAACCAGGTATTTATGTTGCACGGATTAAAAGTGGTACATTTGGTTACGGTTCTAATATTTGTCCCTCTGGTGAACCATTTGTTTTACTTTGGATTTTTGGTGGAAAAGTCAAGAATAAAAAGACGAATATTCCGGTTGGGCAAACCTGGTCTACTTTGAATGGGTATCACGAAACACTAACGTTAGAGGTTTTGGAGACCACTACTTTGTATGTCTTTTTTGTTGATACTTATCCTGATGACAATAACGGAGAGCTTACTGTTTCTGTAGCTAAGTTATATTCCTAAGTAATAGGGTGGGTAAATCTCGCAATATTTATCCATCTACAATTATCTTATTAGGACTTACGCAGATACGCTATATATACTGTTCAAAACTATTGTCCAATAGTTAATTTACACTATAAATAGTGCCTTTGCGTAAGTCCTGATTATATTAGATCATGTCCGGATGATCGCTAACAGCGGTTTTCATTTTGGTAGACCACAGTAGGAGCGAATGACCATAGGACTTACGCATGAACGCTATTGGTAGGGTGTGTTAGCGATAGCGTAACGCACAAAACCCTAAATCTATATGTCAGTGCGTAAGTCCTGGACCATTTGCTAACGTAGAAGCTCTTTGCTTTGCTCCGCGACCTGAAAAGTTAATGTACTCCCATGAAATTCACCATATCCGAAAACGTAATTATCAAGAAACCTCTCCCAGCAGCAGGTATTGTTTGCTCCAATCCTCAGCGCGCTCAACGTCTAGTCAACCGTTATTTTCCTTCAGCTCAATTACATACCGACAGTTGGGGCATAGTTATCTACACAGAGTAGTTACCAGGGGCACTATATGTTTGTTGCCAGTGTACCAATGGGTGCTGGTGGATCTGGCTTTGCTTTTCTGGAAATGTATGCTGCTGAAGCTAATTATATTGTTCGCTACGGGTCTAATGATCGATATGTAACTCCAGACAATCTTAGAGACATTAATATCATTGACGAAGCTAATAACCTTTATCATTTTCTTTGTGGGTTTAATACCCCACCGTCAACGGGGGTGTTCACGCATTACTTGGGGGAGCGAATCCCCATGTAATTTTCCTCCTGTCTCCTGTCTCCTTCTTCAAGGGTTGATGCGCGATTCGGGTCTTTCTGCTTCACAATTGGGTCAGAGTCTTTTTGCTTCTCCCTTACTGGTAGACAGTCTTCGGCATCAGGCAGAATCACTGTTTTACCCAGTACAGTTAATGATTTGCCATCATGTTGAAGATTATCATGCTTATAATTACCCTGAGCTAATCGGAGAAAGGACTGATAATGTTAAAAGTCTGATTAATATCTTAGAAAGCAGTACCCAGAAAAATAGTGCCTGGGATATGGAAACTGCTGCTTTGTTTTGGCGAGCGACACAGTTTAAGAAACACGCAGTAACAGTTCTACAGTCCTTAATTAAGCATCGGGGAGAAATGACACCCTATGAAGGAGAGTATGGACGTATAGCAACAGAAATGGAACAAGTTTTTGGTCAGTTAATTTTAGATAGCTTAGTGGCCGTTTCTGTGGGTGTTTAAGGCTGACAGAGACTTTAATGCTGCTGTCAACCTAGAAAACTATGTGCGTCTTCCTTGACATGCTCCCGACGCCCGTGCTTGAGCGACAACGCGGGATTCTTCAACCCGCAAAGGAGTTGCAGTTTATACAGAGGTGATGTCCTCCCCCTGTGTTCTTATATTATAACATGGTCGCTTTCCTATACGACGTTCCCTTGCACTAGAACGCGGGACTTCTCGCTATTTTTTGTTAAAAATTAACACTAATAAACTGTGACTCTGGCAACGCTGCTATTTCTGTCGAAGTTGTGTTCAACACATATCCTAAAAGCTGATTTGTACCACTCATTTTAATCGCAGTACCCTCTAAAACACCATCATTATTTGGATCTAAATCCTGTACTGAAATATCTGCTTTGGTTAACAGTTCAAGTTCATCACTGACAAATGGTAAAATCAAATTTGTATTAATCCCAAACTCCTCAAAACTATTAAAATCTTCAAATATCAAATCAGATTTTGTCATCCCTCCTGTTAATCCAATAATATCTTCAGAAGAGTTAAAATCAGTAATAATTGCATTAGGCAATTCAACACTACTGGGAATTCCTGGAAGTAAAGAAATAACATTACTTAAATCTTGTGTTATTCCTGCTAACTCTGTTCTGAAAACATATACATCACTTCCCAAACCACCTTTATAAATATCAACACCAGCACCACCAATCAGAATATCATTACCATCTCCACCATTTAATAGATCGGCACCCTTACCTCCATACAATGTGTCATCACCAAGGCCACCATTGAGAAAATCTGTATCCTTGTTACCATGCAAAATATCATTACCACCCTCTCCAAATAACTCATCTTTCCCTTCACCACCAAAAATTAAGTCGTTGGCAGATGAACCAGTAATGATATCATCACCACTGAGAGCTAATACTCCCCCAGGAAAAGAAGTAGCTTGCTCTACTGTGAGAATCTCATTATCATCACCGTTTGTTCCCAATAAACGAGGAGAAGAGTCTGAAAAATCTGGAATAAGTACCATAACTTAGTATGCCTCCTAAAATATGCTAAATTTCTTGCTGTTCTATTTATGGCCAATGTTGCCTGTAACTCAAATTAATATTCAAAAGTTATGTCTATTATACTCGCTAAAAATCTGAGCAAAATCTACCCAGTAGCCATCAAAGAACCAGGAATTAAGGGAACATTAATTCATTTTATACGTCGCACCTACCAATATGTTAAGGCAGTTGAAGATATTACATTTGAAATAGACCCGGGGGAAGTAGTGGGATTTCTCGGACCCAACGGTGCTGGCAAAACTACTACTCTGAAAATGCTCACAGGTTTAATTCATCCGTCTAACGGTATAGTTAAAGTCGGAGATTATGTCCCCTTTGAACGCAAGAGAAAATTTTTAGAGCAAATTACCTTAGTCATGGGGCAAAAACAACAGTTAATCTGGGATTTACCAGTGTTAGACTCTCTAAAAATTAATGCTGCTGTTTATGGTCTTTCTGACAAAGAATATTACAGACGGTTGATGGAATTAACAGAGATGTTGTCCCTGGAGGGAAAGTTGAAGCAACCAGTCAGAAAATTATCTTTGGGGGAGCGGATGAAGGCAGAGTTGATGGCGGCGTTATTACATCAACCGAAAGTTTTGTTTTTGGATGAACCAACTTTAGGTTTAGATATAAATGCACAAGTGGCAGTGCGGGAGTTTTTGCAAGAATATAATCAACGTTATCAGGCAACTGTGTTATTGACGAGTCATTATATGGCTGATATTACGGCTTTATGTAAGCGCGTGTTATTGATATATCAAGGTCAGTTAATTTATGATGGCAGTTTAGATGGTTTGCTTGATCGTTTTGCTCCTTATCGAGAGGTACAAATAGAATTACTTAATCCTGTGCCTACGGATGTAGATAATTTTGAGCAACATTTATCTAATTATGGGGAGGTGGAAATGCTGGAAGGTCAGTCAGTACATTTATTGGTACGCCGGGAAAATTTAACGGCAACTGTAGCTCAGATTTTGGCAGAATTAGAAGTGCAAGATTTAACGGTGACTGACCCACCTATTGAGGAGGTCATTGGTAGAGTTTTTCGTGCAGGAAAAGTTTAATTTAAGTCAAAAGTCAAAAGTCAAAAGTTTGAAAGGTTTCAATTTTTTAAATTAATTACTAAATATCAATTAGTATTTTCTTGGTTTAGCTTGTGAGGCGATCGCTAAACTACTAATTGATCAGCTAATGTAATAAATAATCTGAATCCTTACATTTTTTAAATTAATTAGGGTTTTCTGAAAAAGTCTTTTAGTAGGAGGAGACAGGAGACAGGAGACAGGAGAAATGGGAATTAAGAGGAGGTAGAAGTAAGAATTGTCAATTTGGGATTTTTCTGCCCAACTCTTACGTATGGTGCTTTCAAGGTGATTCTGCGTAAGTCCTGTTACTTATTAATTAGGGTTTGCGTATGGAAAGTATTTTGGTAGGGGTAGGAGACAGGAGACAGGAGAAATGGAAATTATAGAGGAGGTAGTCGTAAAAATTGTCCCAAGATTTTTCTGCCATAATCATCCCAAAATACTAGCTTTATGCAGCTGTTTAGACCGAAACAGGCGCACTTTTTTAGACAAAAAAAAGCTGAAACCCATATCTGTCAGTGCTTTGATATTTAATCAGCAAGCCCTAATTACTATCCTCCAAATAGTTTATTTAATTTTTTCTACAAATAAATATTATGACTAATATTCCGCTAGAAATTCAACCCTATAAACGTGAAGCTTGGAAACCAATAACTATCGATGGAGATGGTGCTTTAACTGCTTCTAAATTTGCTGGTAAACCAAGGTTTACCAAAAGATGAACAATGGCCGAAATGTCCTCATTGCCAAAATCCTCTACAATTCTTTCTTCAGCTAAACCTTAATACCTTACCAGAAGCATTAAAAAATGAATTTGGCAGTGGTATTTTACAGATGTTTTATTGCACTAATGAAGAACTACTTTGTGATTGCGATAATGAAGGATGGGAACCATTTTCCGACATTCATTTAATTAGAATTTTTCAGCCAGAAACAGAAGCACAAGATGTAAAAATTCCTGAAAATCAAAAAGTTTTTCCTCCTAAATTAATCGTCGATTGGCAACAACTAGAAGATTATCCTAACTATGCTGAAGCAGCATAATTTGGTATAGAATTAGATGATGAATTATATGAAGATAATTTCTTAACTGAAGAGGATAGTTTCCCAATTGAAGGAGATAAATTATCCGGCTGGCCTTTCTGGATTCAGGGAATAGAATATCCTAATTGTCCGATTTGTGGTGAAAGAATGAGATTAGTTTTTCAGGTTGATTCTGACGATAATTTATCTTTTATGTTTGGGGATTCTGGTTGTGGTCATATTACTCAGTGCCAACATCATAAAAATCAAGTAGCATTTGCTTGGACTTGTTTATTATATAGCACTCAGCAGTTACTTTTTTGGTTTTTAAGTTATTATTTTACCTTACTCATCTACCGCCTTTTGATAATATTATTTTTCTTGAAATACACTTAATCAAAGCTCCTGTTTAAATTAATAGTAAATAATTAAAAACAATGAAAAAAATTATCAAAATTGCTAAAGTTTTTCTATCTACTTACTACGCCTATATGTTAGAATATAGAGCTGAACTATTCTTATGGGTATTGTCATCTTCTTTGCCTTTTATTATGATGGGAGTCTGGATAAAAGCTTCAGTAGCAGGAGAATTTGCATTAGATAAATCACAGTTTTCTCATTATTTCTTAGCTGTATTTATTGCCCGTGCAATCACACCTGTTTGGGTGATTTGGGATTTTGAAAAAGAAGTAGTTCAGGGGAAATTATCTCCTAAATTATTACAACCGATAGATCCTGTTTGGCATCATTTCTTTGGTCATATTGGAGAAAGGCTTGCTAGAGGACCTTTTATTTTAGGTTTAATATTATTATTGTTGATTCTATATCCCCGGATATTTTGGTTGCCAAGTTTGGGTGATTTTTTGTTATTTTTAATTGTAGCAGTAATGGCATTTGCATTACGATTTTTAATTCAATATACAATGGCTTTGTTTGCCTTTTGGATAGAAAGAGCTAGCGCCCTTGAGCAGCTTTGGTTTTTACCTAATATGTTTTTATCGGGAATAACAGCTCCATTAGAAGTGTTTCCAGAATCAGTGTCTCAAATAGCATTATGGACTCCGTTTCCTTATATAGTTTATTTTCCTGCTTCTATCTTAGTGGGATTGCCTGTGGATATTGGACGCGGGTTATTGATGATGTTTGCTTGGGGTGCGATATTTTTGGGATTAAATCGTTGGTTGTGGCGAAAGGGGTTAAAGCAATATTCGGGGATGGGTGCTTAATAATTAATAATTAGGGTTTGCTGAAAAAGTATGAGTGGTAGGGGTAGGAGACAGGAGACAGGAGACAGGAGACAGGATAAATTGGAATTTATAGGAGGTAGGAGCGGGCGTTTTGTAAGAATGATTTTTCTGCCCAACTATGCGCCTAAAATACGCTCCATGCATGAGCATAAAGAGGTGAAAAATTTGCACTGCAATTCGACTCCAAAAATTCTTTAGTCTTTATATGTCAATGCTTTTAGATTTAATCAGCAAGCCCTAATTAATAATTAGTTATTAATTATTAGGGTTTGCTGAAAAAGTCTTTTAGTAGGGGTAGGAGACAGGAGACAGGAGACAGGAGACAGGAGGAACGGGGAATTATAGAGGAGATAGTAGGAAGAATAGTCCCTTAATTTTTCTGCCCAACTCTTGAGCAAAATCCGCTCCTAATTGAACCATTACCACCTAAAACCTCGCACTTTTTGATACTTAAAAAGGCTAAAACTTTTATCTGTAAAGACTTTTATATTTAATCAGCAAGCCCTAATTAATAATTAATAATTAATCATTACCTCTCCTTGAAAAGAAGATGATTGACGCTTATAGCGGTTTTCATTAACATAGAATACAACTATTTCTGTAGCTTATTAAACTTTAGGTATATCTATAATTTTTACTGTAGTCAACATGAGTGAAAACCGCTATAAGGAAAATGTTTTCTTCTCTTGGTTTTAACCAGAGGTAATTATCCATTATCAATTAATGAATCCTTCCTTCTTCAACCATCAAAAACTGTAGAAACTTTCAAATTAAGCCTTCTAAATCCAGGAGATAATACTAAATCATTACCAGAAAAACTACCTACTTCTGTATAACTTGTGCCGATTAATTTTAATATTAAAATAGTTTTAGTTTCAGGGTCAACAATCCAATATTCAGGAATACCACAATCTTGATATTGAATTCTCTTCGCAATATAGTTTCTTTCTCTTTGTATCTCTCCAGGATTAACGACTTCAACAACTAACAAAGGAGGATACATAGAAAGGCGAATTATTCTGCTTTAATAATTTTTGAATATGTTCTTCTCCGATGATAGTCAAATCGGGATAGCGGTTTTTCGGCTCTCCTCTAACCTCTAATTCTAATCCTTGACCCCGTACTCGACTATGACCTAAAAGTAAGACAAATCTCAGTAACAAGAAAGTAGCAATTTCAACATTTAAACGTGATTCTGGAGGCATTTCAATTAATTCACAATTAAATAATTCACAGAGTTTTTCTGAATTGTTACTATATGATAAATATTCTTCAAAGCTTTGAAATTTATGTTTAACTTGTACCATCAGATTCACTTCTTTTGTCAAGATTGTGTGTCTGCCAGGAATCAGGAAAAAAAATAGGAAAATATATATTTTGTCGCTTGATTCAGATAAATAAGTTGATCTTACTTAGTAAGTAATAGAAAATCCGGAGGGAGATTGTTTATCAGTAAGAAGCTATGTTTTTTGATATAGCTTGAAGTAAAGGGCGCAGACATCTCAAAAGCTTAAAACTAAAACAACGCCAGATTTTTCCTTCTTCCTTCTTTCTTCTGATATAACTGATTATGCAAATATAATATTATTGACCGAAAATTTTTAGTCCCAAGCCTCCCCTTTTAAGGGGATAAAAAAAGAGAATATTCCATATTTAAAGCCTCCTTATTGCAGAGGTACTGTTAACGCAGTTCCTCCGTTAGGAGGCTAACTGATAACTGAAATAACCTACACCAATTTTTAACTTGATGAGATACATATTTTTAGAGCTTCATTGAACAAATAAATAAAATACTATAGGGATTAATTACATTGTTTTTAATCTTCCTCAATATACTCTGCTATACTTGGTAAATTTGCAACTCTAGTAGTAAGTAACTGAGGACCAGCAACAATAATTTTTATTGCATCTTGCTCTACAAGCTCAAACAGATATTCTTCTAAACTAGGTCTTTCTATTACTTCTTGAATATCTAATTCTACTTCTTTTTCTTTAGCTTTACGCTTTACCCGCTTCAAAACATCACTAGCTAGAGCGCGATAACCCTCTAACATAGAGTCTTGAAGTTTATGCAAAGGATTAGACCCTAACCAACCAGTTTGCCCCAGTTCACCAATAACATCATTAATAGAGTTATTATTAATAAAAAACACAACTCTCAATTTAGCTTGATTTTGTTGAGCTTCTGAGATTCCTTTCCACATTGCTTTATCGTAAGCATAGGGATTTGCAACCACCAACCAAATATTCATATCTTACACCCCTAGCCCAAATAAAGGCCAATAAAATTTCGCCATTGCCAAGAATATCAAAGTCCCCACTAATTTTAGCAATAAGCCACGCTTAAAAGCTTCAGCAGGCGACACATAACCACTACCAATGATAATGGCCATTACCGGGGTACTTACTGGCAACAGAAAAGCCAGACCTGATGGCAGAGTAATACCCAATGTCATTGCTCTAGGGTCTATGCCATATTTAGCTGCTAAAGCAAGTCCAACTGGCATCAAAACTGCCACAGCAGCAGCATTACTCATTCCTTCTGTCAAAATAGTAATAATCAAAACCATTGCCACAAAACAAATGAAACCAGAATTAATCCACGATCCCAATAAAATTTCTGCTAATGCTTGTGCTGCCCCTGTATCTCGTAACACTGCACTTAGAGCAATAGCACTACCATACATTAAAAAAATACCCCAGTTAACATCTTCTTCTACTTCTTGCCAACTTGCCAACCCAAAAATGAAGCTACACATCACCCCAAAGAAAGCTATTGTATCTAGTCCCCAAGCTGTTCCTCGAAAAATCCACAATAAAACTATCCCTGCCACTAATACTAATGTACCAATTTCTCTTGGTGAAATTCCTCCCAGACTTTTTGACCTAATTTTGAGAAATTTTAGGGCATTTGGTAAAGACACAACTGTACCTTTTCCTATTTGGAGTAAGATAAAATAAGCTACTGTTAACAGTAATACGACTAAAGGAATAGACCAAATAAACCATTCCACAAAACTGACATCGTATTCTCCGTTAGTGGTGCTGCGAAGAACTCCTAATGCTAGTGGTGCTCTGGCACCTCCAAGTAAAGTTGCGATACCACCAATACCACAACCCCACCCTAAAGCTAAGAATGCTGCTAGTCCAAAACGTCCACCGGGTCTAGCTCCTGCTGCTTGTATAACTTCTATCACTACTGGAAATAACATTGCCGTAACAGCGTAGGAACTAATCACAAAAGACATTACGGCTGAAAGAATTAAAATAGAGGCAATTAAAGTATTCTGGGTATTGCCAAAACGGGAAACTACTGTTAATGCTAGACGGGTACTCAGTCCTGAGCGTTGAATAGGACTAGCTAAAATAAATGCTCCTAATACAAAAAATACTGCTTTGTTGCCGAAATAGGCATAAGTTTCTGTGGCAGACATACTACCACTGAGGGGAATTAAAAATAAGACCATTAAGCCTGTGACTGCTACTGGTAAGGTATTTGTTGCCCACAGGAAAGCTGTTACCCCAAATACTGCTAAAGCTCCTTTTGCTTCTTTTTCTATTCCTGCTATTGGAAACAGGAGAATACTTACATAGATTAGTGCTGCAGCTACAAACCAAAACCAACGATACTGAGGTTGACGAGATATGCGTAACCAACTACGAAGATGTCTAATATTTTCCATTTATATGAGTTAAGTTGTGGAGATTTAATTGGCAATGCTATGAGGAATTTAAAATAGTTTTTACTGTTTCAATTATAGTTATAACTGATTGGGCTGTTATACTTTACGCTATATTTGACTTATAGCAAGTTAAACAATTATGTTATCATAGTAGATATCTTAAGTCAAGAAAATGATGAAACTTTAAATTCCTAAAATTCCTATTTTTATTCGGGATTTAAACTTTGTTTTTTATAGGATGTTGTGAATGGAAAAAATTAATCAAACTGCTGTAACAGTGTGGTTTACTGGTTTAAGCTGTGCTGGTAAAACTACTCTGAGTCTAGCTGTGGCAGAAGAGTTGCGATCGCTTGGTTATACGGTAGAAGTTCTTGATAGTACTATAGTTCGTCAAGATATTGGTAAAAGTTTGGGTTTTAGTAAAGTTGACCGAGATGAAAATATCCGCAGAATTGGTTTTTTAGCTCATCTTTTAACTCGTAATGGTGTGATTGTTTTAGTGTCTGCTATTTCTCCTTATAATCAAGTTCGGACTGAGGTTAGAAGAAGAATTGGCAATTTTATGGAAGTATATGTTAATGCACCTTTAGAAGTTTGCGAAGCGCGGGACAAAAAAGGACTTTATCAACTTGCCAGAGCTGGAGGAATTAAAGAATTTACTGGCATTGATTCACCTTATGAAGCACCTCCTCATCCTGAAGTTGAATGTCTAACTGACTTAGAAACAGTTACTGAAAGTAAGGAGAAAATTATACTGAAGATGAAGAATTTAGGTTATTTAGAACCTAGCGATCGCTCCCATATTAACGGTGATTTTGTGCGGGGGTTGCACATTATGGAATGATATTGCCAAAAATTGGTTTAGATTTTGACTAAAAATAACCATTAATTAATCATTCTAGCAATTGATTAATCCACAATCCAATTCTATCAAAAATATCAAATCATTCGTCACTGTGCAACGCCTTTGTGCGAATTTAGGAGATTTATTTAACCCAGTTTTATGACCCTAAAGTTGATTTATTTGAATCATAAAACTGAGTTTTTTGACCAGACAATATTATTTACAGCAAATTCGATATATTCCATCATGGGTGAGGTATACCTATAGGGGGCAAGTCCCGCATTGGGAACATAATATATAGCAGAAGAAAGAAGGAAGAAGGAAAAGTATTACGTTGTCTGAGTTTTAAGCTTTTGATCTATCCTAACCTTTGCTTCAACTGCTATATACCAAGACTTACCCAAAAGATGAAGTTATATCATGTCCGGTTGAATAATTAGACTTTGGTGGAAGGAAGGCAGAAGGCAGCTATGCTGGAGGCAGAAGGTTTTCTCCTATTATCACCTTAATTTTATACACGCTCCGATGCTACCGGAGATGATATTATAAACCATTTGTAAGGGTTAACGATCGTTAACCCCTACCATAATTGGTGGTTATGTGTAATACCAAGCGTGAAAAAAGAATGTTACAAATAGTTTAGCTCCTTTAGATGTGAAATAATTTCCTGAAATTACTGTAGTGTCAAAGTTTTGAGTCCTAAAAATATTACTTTTAACTTTTAACTTTTAACTTTTAACTTTTGACTTCCGTGAAACGGTATAAGTCCTATTGAGAACTGATAACTGATAGCTTATAGCTGACTGCTGAATTTACTATAATTCAGATTGATATAACTGAGTTCTTAATCTTTCTAATTCTGTCTCAATTGACTGATTTTGAGCTTCTGATAATTGAAATTTTGTTTGATAATCATATAACTGAATACGTAACTTTTCTAGTTCTGACTCAACTGTTTGAAGTTGAGGTTTTAATACAGTCAGTTCATCCTGAAATTGCATTGCCATAGGTCGTAATTTTTCTAATTCCTCCTGAAATTGTAACAGTTGATATTTTAATCTTTCTACTTCATACTGTTCGGGATTAACTTCAATTTTCTCACCATTATAAATATGATCGACGATTTTTCCTGTCATAATATTTCTCACTTCTTTCAAATGAATTCTATGTAAAAATGGATCTGAAAGTAAAGGAATATAATACATACAATCAGAGAAATAATAATGTGTTACTTGACTATATCTGGTGCGGTTTTTATCTAAAACTGGACTACCCCCATGTAGTAAATTTGCAGCCCAAATTAAAGCTTGCCCTTTCTTGACATAAAGTTCTACTTTTTTTAAACCATTATGTTCAATTAATGACTGTAAAAACTCTTCATATATGGGATAAACATCATAAGGTTTATTTTGATAACTACCTGTAATTCCTAAGTCGTTTAAATCAAATATTGGTAATTTATGACTGCCAGGATAATAATGTAGCGGACCGTTATTTGCGTCTATATCTTCAAGAGCTACCCAAACTCCACACATAAATCTAGCTGGCATTGAATTAAAATGTATACTGTCACTATGAGTAGATTGTTGAGTACCAAACTTAAAATTTAAGGTTTGAAATGGGATTGGTTCTCGCTGATAAAGTATTTTTAATAGGTTAATAATTTTGGGAGAAGTGGCAATTTTTTTTACATCTTGATTGAATGTCCAAGCATCCTGAATTCGATCGTGATAAATCCAAGCTGATTCTACTTTGCCTTTGTCTCCATATATGGGAGTTAAGTCTTTAACTATTCTATCTGTAGTTTCTGTAATATTTTCTATACCTAAGTCGTCTATGATTACATATCCTTGTTCGGCAAATTGTTTGACAAGTTTTTTTGTATCTTTGTCTAAAGTTAACTGGCTAAAAATTTGTTCAAAAAATGGCGAATCTACCAAAGGTAAATTCATCACAGGAGGAGTAAACTTTTTATCTGTTGTTTTGCTCATAATTTGTGAATAAAGAAATAAGTAAGGAGGAGCAAAAGATTATAGCAATTTTCATTAGATATCTCCAGAAAAGAGAGAGTAGGGAGTAGGGGAAAATAATTGATAATTTTTGTGCGATAATTGATTTTATTTTTGATTCTTGGAGATGTCTATTTATAGCAGGGAACAGAGAATAGGGAATAGCGGGAAAAACATTTCCCCTGATTCAGATCATCATCCACATAAGTCCTAAACTGCCTGTCTTTTGGAATAGATAGTACCAAATTCACGCCAAGGTCGTTACATTTTATATCATGTCCGGATAATTAGTGATAAAAAAACTTCCTCCTTCTTCATTCTTTCTACCCTCCTGTCTCCTGTCTCCTGTCTCCTGACTCCTTCGTCGTTTATTTATAACTGTTCAACCGGACATGATATTAATCTGTATTTTCTGCCTTAAGTAGAGTAGAATAAAAAGTTTTCTCGCGCGCAGATATTGTAAATATCGGGACTTTAGCCAAAAACATCTGAAAAATACTATCAAAAGTTTACTTATGAAAAGTTTAACGTCAAATCAGCTTGTTTTTGATAGGTGTAGCTTTTAACTATTTTACCCTTTTGATGTATTTTCCTTGCTCTGTCTGTATAATTTTCAGCTATTTTTGTCCTCAAAAATATCAAAGTCTCGATATTTAACCTTTTTTTCTACTCTTCTAGAACCCTTATATAGTCATTCTGAATAAGACTGGAACACTTTTTTAGCTGAAACTCTTTCCAGGTAAGAAACCCTTGTCTCAATCTTAACTGGAATAACTATAGTATCTTTGCAGGTGGTATGTGCTTTTGGCATAGAAGTAGAGGTGAATGGCAGCTTCCCCCCCTACAGAATTCAGGAAATTCAGAAATAGAATAGGGGAAAAAGCGGATGCGACCCCGCGACGGTTAGTCGCATCTGGTAGCGCACCAAGGAAGTAGAGAAATACTCCCCACTCCCCTACTCCCCTACTCCCCTACTTCCCAATTCCTTTCAGTGAATTATTATTCCTCAAATTGCAAAAGGTCTTTCACAAATTCTTGATCGAGAATCTTTTTGGGTCTTAATACTAGCAAAACCCGCCCAAGTAAAGGTATATTAGGTAATTCATCAAAGCACTGCATCTCTATTTTCCCAGCTTGGTCTACGATAAAATAACCATCCTCATGCCATTCACGTTGAGACCTATCAATAATTAACAAAACTTCCTCAGTTGCTCCTGGTATTGGAGTAGGCAAGCGATCGCTATTTTCAATCACTGCTACAGGATCTTCTGCTTGCATGACAACTCGCCATCCAGGTATCCCTACCCAAGCACCTGTTCCACCAGAAAACTTTACTATTCCATGAGACCCCACCTCCTCAACTATAGGGACAGCTTTTAAATCTTCCGTGTTCAGGGGTAATTTTCCCACTACTGGTAAAATACGGGGCAATTCTTCTTCTGACTCCATTCGATAAATTGGCAGACGGGGTGCTGGTCTCTGAGAAACAATAGTAAAATCAGTTAGTAACTTTTCAAGTTGTTTTCTAGCTGTTTGAGAATTAGCTAATTTAAGACCTTTAGCAATGAGGCGAGACCGTTGTTGTAAGTCATTTTGCTGCCTAGCTAGTTTCCAACATTGATAAGCTACTATATCTCCAGGGCGATCGGAAAATCCTTCTGGGATAGTTCTCATCCGAGCAAAATCCTTAATGGCCTTTGCTAAGTCTTTAGCATCATCAACATCAAGATTATGCTCAACTATAAACTCAGTTGCTATAACTCTTTGCTCTTGAGTTAAAATTCTCAATTCGTAAAGAATATCACTTCCCGATCTCTCAAAGCGCGATAAAAAATCTGTTCCACTTTGCGACTGTACATTTTTTGCGGTTTTGGCATTGACAATACTTGTATATACTTGAGAACCTACTATCACCTGATTTTGTTGTACAGGTTCAAATCCTGTTGCTTCAAATATTTGCTGAGAAGTATATCCAGCTTTTTGTAGTTTGGCACAAGCTTGTCCCCACTCTACCCAATTACTTTCTTTGCGACGTAGCAAACCAATTAAGTTTTCTATCTCTACTGGGTTTGTTGATTTTTCTTGAGAGTTGGGGGAATTTTCTGGTGTTTCGATCATAGTTGAGGGCGCACTTTTTTTATTTAAAATGAATGGATAAGCCTTTGACCATGCTACCTAAAAATATATCAGCTACGGATATAAGGCCATAAGTTAATTTATTTCTGAGATATAACACCAAAAATCAAGTGGAATAATTTTTGGCTATACAAGGTTTCGGTTGAATATTGACAACTTCTAAGATAGATGGTTGTTAGATGATACCAATTGACTTTTAAATATGTCACAAATAGTTTCAAACTTGAAATGTGAAATAATTTCCTGAAATTACTGTAAACTCAAACTTATGAGCTGATAAAATCTTACTTTTGACTTTTGACTTTTGACTGTCTTGAGTGCGTCTTACATTCTCAGGGGGCCTCAGAATTACGCACTCGCTTTTTACTTCCGTGAAATGGTATAAAGTAGTATTTCATAAATAATGACTATTCCCAAAACAACACCACAATCTGTTAATATTATGGCACTTGGTGGACATTAAACAAATTGCTTCTAATGAGAGTTGGGCTTTTCTTATGCCTGGCCTAGTTAAGACTGGATAAGATAATAAAATTAACAGGAAACTCTTAAGCATCCAATCACATCAGCTTTCCGTTTCACCTATCCTTGGCATCAATAAGTATTAAAAGTTTGGGGAAGATGTCGAAAATTGAATTAGTATTATGTTATTTTCGGGTTACAATTGCGGAGGTTTGTTTTAATGGAAGCAATTCCTCAACAGTTAGATAGCATAAAAAGCCAACTGATGATCTTAACTAGAAGAAAAAAGCCTAAAATGCTAGTGGTAGATGATGAACCAGATAACTTGGACTTGCTCTACCGCACCTTCAGACGAGATTTTAGCGTACTAAAAGCTGAAAGTGGTATTCAGGCTTTGGAAATTTTGGCATCAGAGGGAGAGGTGGCTGTCATTATCTCCGATCAACGAATGCCAGAAATGAAGGGTACAGAATTTTTAAGTAAAACATTGCCCCAATTTCCTAATACTATCAGAATTATTCTCACAGGATTTACTGATATTGAAGATTTGGTGGAAGCAATTAATTCTGGACAAGTACATAAGTATATTACTAAGCCTTGGAACCCCAAGGAACTAAAAGGAGTTGTACAAAAGGCAGCACATACTTATGAACTTTTGAATCAACGTACTGAAGAATTGCTAAAAGCTCAAAATCAATTGGAATTGTTGAACAATGTGGTTAATATCTCTCAAAATTCTGACAGAATAGAGCAAGCTTTAGAGGACATTGCATCTGTCTATAGAGAGGCTTTTTCTTGTGATGTATGTATTTTGCAATTGATTGAGGATAATGGTCTAACTTCAATTCAAGGGGTTAGTAGTAATTTGGGTAAGGTGGACAATTGGTTGGTTAATGACCCTCTGGCAATTGAAGCGATCGCTTCTCAAAAGTTACAAGTTGTGATGGATGTATCAGAAGATATTGATCTTTCTAATGTGGCAAATTATCAAATTTCAGGAATAAAGACTCATATTGTCATTCCAATTTCCTATCGGCAAAAACTTGTGGCCTTGATATCCTTACAATGGCAACAACCAAGCAAAATACGTCCAGAAGAACTTGATACGATTAATATCTGTACTCAACTACTGTCATTGGCTTTGAATAGTTTTGCATAGCTTCAGGCATACTATAAGCTTTACTTATAAATAATTAGGTAGGCCAAATATTTGTATTCCAATAAATTTATGTTCCTAGCTCCGCTTCTCTCTAACGACTCTACTAAAGTGGAACACATAATCTCTATACTTAGCATAGCTGCCTGCTGTCATTAACCAAAAGTCTCCATAACTTAAACTTACTATAAAAATGAAAACTACTACTTATGATTATAATTCCACAGAAGTTCAGGCCATATTTAACAGAATTGCCCCAGTTTATGACCAACTTAATGATGCACTAAGTCTGGGACTACATAAAATCTGGAAGCAAATGGCTGTAATGTGGAGTGAAGCTAATGATGGCAATACCTGCTTGGATTTATGTTGTGGTAGTGGAGATTTGGCTTGGATGCTGGCCAAATATGCGGGTAGTCAAGGTATAGTGTATGGAGTAGACTTTTCTGTACAACAATTGGCGATCGCTCGTAACCGCAAATCAACTTTATTTGGTCAGGTTAGTCCTATTAATTGGGTAGAAGCAGATGCCTTGAATTTACCCTTTGCAGATAATTATTTCGATTGTGCTACAATGGGATATGGTTTGCGTAATGTCTTGGATATTCCTCATTGTTTACAAGAGTTATATCGAGTCCTCAAGCCCAATTCTAAGGCAGCCATTCTCGATATGCACCGTCCTAGTGCTTCTTTAGTCAGAAGTTTTCAACAGTGGTATCTGGATAAAGTAGTAGTTCCTGTGGCTGGTAATTTGGAGCTAACTCAGGAATACGCCTATATTAGTCCAAGTCTGACAAAATTTCCCACTGGGGTAGAGCAAGTACTAATAGCACATCAAGCCGGATTTGTCAATGCAAAACATTACCCTATTGCTGGGGGTATGATGGGAATATTAGTAATTACAAAATAATTTTTCAACTGATAATCTTATAATTGTTATTAGTCTTGTCAAAAGTAGATAGTCTGAAATAATTAAAGTTGTCTAATATCTGGCTTTATTTTGTACCACCAATCGCAGGTGGAATTATTGGGTATTTCACTAATGATATAGCGATTAAAATGCTATTTCGCCCTTATCGTCCTTACTATGCTTTTGGGCAAAAGCTACCCTTTACTCCTGGATTAATTCCTGCGAACCAAGAACGTTTAGCAAAGCGAGTTGCTGATACTATAATGGGTTCTTTGTTAACTCCTTCAGAGTTGCAGAATTTAGCACGTCGTTTGTTGCAAACGGAGCGAATGGAGGCAGCTATTCTTTGGCTGTTACAAATGTCCTTAGAACAATTTAAAATCGATACAAGTAAGAAAACTGCTAAAATTCTAGCAAATATTCTACGGGATCTATTAGGTCAATCTTTGCCAAGACTTCTCAAAGTTTGGGCAAAAAAAGAAGATTTTTTGGAAGCTCAACTCAACCAAATTTTTGACCAAGTCTTGCTAGAGTTTCAACTAACAGAAATGCAGGCAACTCAACTATCAGATTGGTTGCTTAAAATTGTACTACCACCAGATATATTAAGGCAGACTTTAATTGATTTTCTCACAGATCAAAATATTTCAATTATTGATGAAGATTTTCGCGAAAAAGCTAGTGGTACTTATTGGGTAGTAGCTAATTTGTTTGGGTTGCGTAATACTTTGATTAGATTAAGAACTTTCTGTTTAGATGATAAAGAATTAACTAATCAGCGTTTAAAAGAATTAATCAGAGCATTAGGTGTTAGAGAAAGAATTCAGGAATGGTTACAAAATCTTTCCATGCAAAATTTACCTGTTTCTACGGTACGCCAGTTAAGAAATACAATGGGTGATAGTGTACGTCTATACTTGCAAGAACGTGGTGCTGATTTAATTCAAGGTTTAAGTTTATCTATAGATTGGGAGCATATTGCCGATTTAATTATTAATCGCTTACAAGCTTCATCAATAATGAATAGTTCTCTAGAGTTGGTGAGTCAAGAATTAGCTTTGGTTTTAGAACGCTATTTAGAACGGGATTTAGAAAATATTGTGGCTCAAGCAATTCCAATTTTAAACATTGACCAAGTAATTATTGACCGCGTTAAGGGTACTTCTCCTGAAGAATTGGAAGTTGCTGTTAATGTAATTGTCAAAAATGAGTTGCAAGCTATTGTTAATTTGGGGGGTGTTTTAGGTGTTGTGGTTGGTTTATTTCAGACAATATTGTTGTTGCTACAAAGGTAAGTTCAAAATTATTGTTAATGTTTTTAATATATAGGTTTTTATTCATTGAATAAGTTGTAAATATTTGGCTGGAATTGATTAGTTTTTGTAAATATTAACTACTAATTATTAACTAATAAGTAGTTAGGCACGAAAAAACCAAAGTATGTAATGAACAGTAAAGTTGCTCAAAAACTTCTGATATTTCGCCCCCTGCCTGATCGTCACTATAATTTTTAATACTGACCTACTTACTTCTTCAAGTTTGTATCTAAAATACTATGTCAACTCCAAAGTCAAATAATAATTCCTCTCAAACTAAACTTAGCCCAGAAAAATATGCTCGCCTCAAAGGTGAACTGGATGCACCTTATCGAGGACTACGGCAATTTATATATATAGCTTTCGGAGCTTCTGGTTTCACCGGAGCTTTTATTTTTTTAGCAAAAATTATTGCAGGCCAAAATATTGCTTCTACTTTACCTAATTTTGCTTTACAAGTCGGAATTGTCATCCTGATGATTTTCCTATTTCGTTTGGAGCAAAAGGCCAGTAATCGATCCTCTTCGTCTAAGTAACAAAAGTTTAAACTTTGTAATGTGGATATATATTTGGCCATAAAAATACAAAAAAATAAAGAAAATATTACGAAATCCTTGATCCCTGTCAAGTTGTTGTTAAATAGTAAATGACTATAAATTGAGGTCAGCTAAAAATAAAGACCTTAAATATTTAAGTTGGGTCAGCTAAGATAAAGACCCTAAATATAAAAAACCCTTTTTAAAAGCAAAACGCCTACTTCTAAATATATTAGGATTAGGCGTTTTGTAATTTGAGTTGTTTTCAGAATTATGGTATAGCAGAAGGAAGAAGGAAAAATCTTACGTTGTCTGAATTTTAAGCTTTTAATTTTTCCTAGCCTTTCCTTAGACTGCTATAGAACTAGAATACTTTTTGTGATGGTATAAGATCAAGTTAAATCTTACTATCTGTTTCCTGTCTGTAAGAGTAATGAAACCTTGTCTCTTATCAAGTAGAAAACTACTGTAAAAAATGAACAAGAAGATTTGTAATATAGACTACTGTTTTAATAAGCTAGTGTTTCTAAAGTTTCCCGTAAATATATACTAACTTGCCGATCTAAGGATATATTTTGCTGCTGACCTTCATTAATCTTACGCTCTAATTGCCATCTCTGAAAACCTGAACTTACAGCGATCGCTTGCTTCAAACTATCCCACATTCTAGATTCTGATTCATTTTTTGTAATTACTTTGGCTGAATTATTATTCCAAGAGGTAACATTAAATTTATTCATAATACTTACCTGAGTTAGTGATAAAGTTACTGAGATTTACAGCTTCTACTTCTTTAAAGATAGCTCACTATTCATAAACCAGGTATTAGTATGACTATATATGTCATCAAATCTTGACTTGTAGATATCATCTTTGGCATTGCTGAATCAAGTTATGAAAATAAAAACTGAAGAATCTCAAATATTTATCATTCAATAGTTTAGCAATCGCAAAAAAATACAAATATCAAATCCGGTTAAACAGTTATAGATTGGTTAAGTAAGGAGGAGTCAGGAGTCAGGAGTCAGGAGGAGAGAGAATCACTTTGATGAGCGTAGTTATGACGATTGAAGAATTTTTTTATGTCCAATTAAACGGATTTGATATCATACCCACGCATCAGCAACGTCCCATCTTTAATTTATTCAAACATTAAGATAGGTAGGTATTAAACCTACCTATTTCTCAAATTATTTGCTAGTAATATCATGTCTCATGAAACAACTGTAATAAACATTGCTTCTCCTAACCCGTAGAGATATTGCATAAAAAGTCCCTATATGTGAGTTAATTAATGTGACTTGATATAACTCTCTTTTGTAACTCTCCTAAAACTATTGTAATTTCTAAACTCTAGAGCTTTTGTATATCAGATGATCGCCAGCTTTTTTCTTCCTAGAAATTCCAGATAGCTGTTAAATAGCTGTTAAATTGCCAAAATTAGATCGTCAAACTTTGTATTTCTTGTTATAGCTCCTTTCGGTGGAAGTTCAAATCATAGAAAAAACCGGAGAGTAACAAAAGAGGGATATTACTTCTGCCTGATAATGAGTATTTTAAATAGACAGTTTCCGGCGCTTAGTTACCATTTGGTAGCCTTCAACTATATCACCTTCAGCCCAATCACTAAAGTTGTCTAAGCTAATGCCACATTCATAACCTGCGTTGACTTCTTTTACATCATCCTTGATACGCCTTAGCGAGTCCAGTACACCTTGGTGAATAACTTCTCCTTTGCGACGTATTCGCACCTTACAATTACGGATAACTTTGCCAGAAAGCACATAGCAACCTGCAACAGCACCACGATTAATCGTAAACACAGCACGTACTTCTACTTCACCTAACGGTTCCTCTACTAGCTCAGGGTCTAATAGACCTTCCATTGCCCCTTGAACATCATCCAACAGTTTGTATATGACGTTGTACTCCCGCACATCTACTCCTGCCGCATCCGCTGCTTGACGTGCTCCTGATGCCATCGTTGTATTAAAGCCAATAATCACAGCTTCACTAGCAGCTGCTAAGTCAATATCTGTTTCTGTCACTTCTCCAGCTCCAGAGAATAATAGCCTTAGTTGGACTTCTTTTTGAGGTAGTTGTCGCAGAGCTGCAACAATAGCCTCAACAGAACCTTGAACATCTGCTTTCAGTATCAAGTTTAGTTCTTTGAGGTCTCCTGCTTGGGCACGAGCTGAAACAGCACCAAGAGTTGTCCTACGCATAATCCGAGATTCTCTTTGAGCATCTGCTCTATCTGTAGCAATTGATGAAGCATCTTTTTCATTTTCAAACACATCAAACTCATCGCCAGCTTGAGGCACGTCTCTGAGACCAAGAACTTCTACTGCAAAAGATGGACTTGCTTTTTCCACCCGGTCGCCTCGGTCATCAATCATTGCCCGCACTTTTCCGTAGACAGAGCCAGCAACTACAATATCTCCTACTCTCAAAGTCCCATTCTGTACTAACAAACTAGCTACTGGTCCTCTAGCTTTATCCAAGTGAGCTTCAATTATGGTGCCTTTGGCCAAACGTTCTGGGTTGGCTTGCAAGTCTTCTACCTCGGACACTAAAAGAATCATTTCTAGTAAGCTATCCAGATTCTGTTTCTTGATCGCACTAACTGGAACCATAATAGCGTCACCACCCCATTCTTCAGGAACTAAGCCATGTTCCATCAATTCTTGCTTAACACGATCTGGGTTAGCTTCTTCCTTATCAACCTTGTTAATTGCTACTATAAGTGGTACTCCCGCAGCTTTCGCATGGCTGATAGCTTCTATGGTTTGTGGTTGTACACCATCATCTGCTGCTACAACTAGCACTGCGACATCTGTAACTCTTGTTCCTCTAGCTCGCATTGCAGTGAAAGCTTCGTGACCAGGAGTATCTAAGAATACTACTTGTTGCATCTTACCTTCATGTTCAACATCAACATGATAAGCTCCAATATGTTGAGTAATACCGCCTGCTTCCCCTGCTGCTACTTTAGTTGCACGGATTGAGTCTAGAAGACTGGTTTTTCCATGATCGACGTGCCCCATAATTGTTACTACTGGTGGACGACGTTCCAGTTTTTCTAGATCGGCATCTTCTAGCATTTCAGTGGTTTTCTTCGCTGCTGATTCTTCTTCTAGGGCTTCTACAGGAATTCCTTCTTCTTCTGCTACCATTTCTATGGTGGCAATATCTAAGCTTTCTGTAATGTTGACTGCTATGCCTTTCATAAACAGTCTTTTAATAATCTCTGTTTCTGATACTGCCAAAGCTGTTGCTAATTCTTGAACTGTCATGCTCGAATTAATTACTAGCTTTTCTAAAGGTT
Source organism: Okeania sp. SIO1H4 (assembly GCF_010672695.1). Classification (NCBI taxonomy): domain Bacteria; kingdom Bacillati; phylum Cyanobacteriota; class Cyanophyceae; order Oscillatoriales; family Microcoleaceae; genus Okeania; species Okeania sp. SIO1H4. The sequence continues at coordinate 2,841 of NZ_JAAHGB010000004.1, read as the reverse complement.
GAGCTTCAACAGATTGATTTTGTTCAGCAATTTCAGACTTGACAGGTTGCTGTGATTTACTAGATTTCTTTTTGATGCTGGGAGCGTTGTTACCAGAATTGGATTTAGTTTTGCCAGGACTACTGTTTGGTTTTGGTGGGCGAGCTAAAGATAAGCTCATTGTCACTGGTTCTGGCTTATTTAAAAGTTCTTCTAAATCTTCATCATCTTCTTCTAGGAGTGGTTTTGGACGAAGACGTTTAGCTTTTGCACTAGCTTTAGCATTTTTCTGAGCAATTTCGCTTGAATCTTCTTCTTCTTCTTCCCAAGTTGGACCTTTCTTTAATTTTGCAGATGGAGGCTTACTTGGAGATATTATTTTTCTTCTTGGTTTTTCTACCTCATTATTATAATCTAATTCTATTACTTTTTCTTCTGGCTCTTTTTCTTCTGTTATATCTAAATCAATATCTGTATCTTTTGGAGAATCAACTGATATTTTTAGTCTCGGTTTTGGTGCAAGTTGAGGTTTTTGTAATTCTTGAACTTGCTTTGGTTTAACCGTAGGTCTATCTCGATGTTTTTGCTTTGACTGACTTGAGGTTTCAGGGCTGAGAATAGGTGGTCTTACACTTTCTTTTTGAGAAGTATCTTTGTTTTCCTTTTTATTAACAATTGCAGGCTTTTGAGAAGGTTTTTCTTCTCTATCTTTTCTTTTTTTACCTTCCTGCTTTGTTTTTTTATTTTTTTGATTAGGCTTTGTTATGGAGGGACTTTGTAGATTTCGATTTATGCTAGGAGGTGCTGGTCTTACAGGTGGTCTTACTAACTGGGGAACTTCTGTGACAGTTTTTTCTAATGATCTGTCTGGAGCTATATCTGTAGACTTTTTATCTACTGCTGATACAGATTTACCTTTTTCTCCCTCTAGCTTTAGGGACAGGTTGGGCCTTGGTTTACTGAGAGGTTGAATTTGCCGATCTAATGCTTCCGGTGCTGGAGGTTTTGGAGGAGTTGCCACTAATTGAACGTTATTATTATGGGTTTGGGTTTGATTTTTAAGTTTAGCTCTTTCTTCCAATGGTTTTGGTCTTGGTTTGCGTATTTCTAATATCTGCTGTTTTTTACCCTCGTTATGATTAAAAGTTGACTCTTGATTTTGAGAGTTACTTTTTTCTGGAACAGCAGACCTACTGGGAGAGTGGGGTAAGCTTTCTGCCGTTTTGCGGATTAGTTCTGCTTCTGGTTCTGTAATAGTACTGCTGTGACTCTTCACAGATATGTTGAGCTGTTCACAAACTGCTAATATATCTTTGTTATCCAAATTCAATTCCTTTGATAATTCGTAAATTCTTACTTTTCCGTTGTTCATCCACTCTACCCTCTCTTTTACAAATCTATAATTTTACATTGTTATAATGTTGATTTTACGACTACACTACAATCATACTAGTTTTAGGCTCAGTTTAGCTACTTAAAAGCTTTTTTTTTATTTTTACTGCTTTCAGTTTATGAATTGTTTAGCTACTGTCTAGATTAAGTTTATATTTTACTTAAAACCCATCACTATTTAGATTGGAGAAATGAGTATTTCAGAGTAGTTCCCTGAAAGTCTACTTGCTCCATTTATTAACTAGACTTGATTTTTTGGGATAGGTTAAAAATTATACATATAAGTTAAATTTTTAAGCAATTTTATTAATTGCAATTTCACAATTTCAGTTTGTGATTTTTTATACATATAATCTTTATGGTACTTGAGTCAAGGGTTTGACTTTTATAGATATATAGATATATTGATTTCAATCATAGTTGAAGTTTACTATTTATTAATTGCAATTTCACAATTTCAGTTTGTGATTTTTTATACATATAATCTTTGTGGTACTTGAGTCAAGGGTTTGACTTTTATAGATATATTGATTTCAATCATAGTTTAAGTTTCCTAAGACATTTATTGCCCTCGGAATATCTATCTTAGCAGGATTTATAATTTTTCTGTGGTCTCAATGCTGTCTTAAGCTGTTCAGCTATCTAAAATTAAAATGCACCATAGCTCAGTAACTTATAGGTATATATTAATTTAGAAATGAAATATCTAACTGCTAGAGAAGATACACAAAATTAGTTGTGGTATTCGATTTATTTAGTAATTCAGAGTTAATTTGTGGATAATGCAAATATTATTCTGTTGTACAACTATTTTCAGCGATCATTTTTTGGATGAAGAATTTTTCAATCTTTGCCATAATGCTTGATATATTTCTGGTGATACATGGGTTTTAAGTGAACGGCTTAATTTATTCTTTTTACGAGCAATTTGAAAACATTCTGTTTGTGGACAAATGTAAGCTGAGCGTCCTTCTCCTTCATCTAATCTAATGGTAGAAGATTTTTTAATACGAATAACTCGCCAAAAATCTTCTTTAGGAGCAAGTTTTTTACAGCTAACACACCGACGGTAATTTGGCTTCATTTTTACTTTTTCGTTGATTAAAACTTTACTCAATTACTTTTTGTTTTTTTCAAAATAAATTGGCAAATATTAACCAATATATTTATAGATATTTTCCCTAATGTTTTTACTGAAAATTTTGATTTTCTCATACTTCAAAATTCCAATTAAAGTTATAAAAATCATTCACTTTACTCTTCATTAAATCCCATTGATTAATTAAAAATAATGACATTGTGCTGAAAACCTCTAATTTTGATATCTGCCATTGAAGAAGGATACAGGAGACAGGAGACAGGAGACAGGAGGAAAATTACATGGGGATAGTCAACGACCTGCCGCTCCGCGTCTACGCTCCCCCAAGTAATGCGTGAACACCCCCGTTGACGGTGGGGTATTAAACCCAC